>NZ_JAEULU010000006.1 GCF_016792925.1 Gemmobacter sp. | reverse complement strand
GAGGCCAGCGCCCGCCCGGTGGGTGCGATAGCACCCGCCCCCCGCAGGGCGGGTGCTGGCCGGTGGCTTTGGGCCAACGGCCCAAACGCGGAAACGCCTCCACATGACCTCGGCAATGGCCTCGGCCAGTGTGAAGGGGCGGGAACCGGAAACGCACCGCGTTTCCCCGGCCCTGTGGGAACAGTCCAGCCAGACCATCGCAGCATAAGACCGACAGGCCATCGCCCGCCCGGTGGGTGCGATAGCACCCGCCCCCGCAGGGCGGGTGCTGGCCGGTGGCTTTGGGCCAACAGCCCAAACGCGGGAAGGGCGTCGCATGACCTCGGCAATGGCCTTGGCCAATGGCGCGGGTCACGCCGGATGCAGGTCTGACTTCAGCCCGTGCAGCGGCACCACATTGGGTTCGCGCGCCGGTTCCTCGAAGGCATAGCCCAGCTCGGGCAGGATTTCGCGCAAGTCGGCCTCCAGACGGCGGATCTGGCTGTGGTTGCGGCGCTCCTCGCTTTCCACATCGGTCAGCCAGCGGCGCAGCTCATCCACCGTCTGCCGGGCCAGCTTGATCTTTTCGGCCATGCTGTCGGCATCACTTTGCCGCGCAGTCAGGAAGCCCCGGGCGCGGCCCACCTTGTCGTCACTATAGGCGCGGGCCAGATCGCGCGACTGAAAGCTCATCTGCGCCGCCAGTTCCAGCAGCTCCGGCTCCAGCTGTTGCAGATCGGGGTGCTTGCGCAGCAATTCCATCCGCTGCCGCATCTCCTCGAACTCGGTCGAGAGGCTGAACACCCCGGTGCGATCGGCGGCATGGGCCAGCGCATAGGCGCGTTTCACATCCTCCATCCCGATCTGGAACGAGCGATGCGTGCGCTCCAGCCGGGCCATGCGGGCATTGGCGGGGATGAAGAAACAGATGCACAGCATGATGGCGGTAAGGCCCAGCTGCACCCACATGCCCGCCGAGGGCAGCACAGTGTCCCCCCAGGCGACCGCCAGATTGGGCCAGGGCATCTGCCCGGCAAAGGCAAGGCCCGAAGTCAGCACCAGAAAGGCGGTGATGGCGATGATGGCGCCAAAGGCCAGATGCTGCGCCACGGATTGCGCCTGACGCCAGGCATGGCTGTGCGGATCGAACATGAGACACCCCGGTAACCCCGGCGTTAACTTTTCGCCCAAGGCCCGGAAAGGCAACATATTTTTGCCGCAATCACCGCAAGCGGAAACAATCCCCCGGCCAGAGGCACAGCGTTTCCGGCGGCAGAACAGTCTCAGCGCAGCGATTCGATGGGCCCCTCGGCCCGGCCATGGATGAACTGCTGGACGTAAGGGTCTGGCGTGGCATCCATTTCAGACACCGGGCCGCTCCAGCGCACCTTGCCACCATGCAGCATGGCGACGTTATCCGCGATGGCGCGAACGCTGGTCATGTCATGCGTGATGGTCATGGCGGTGGCGCCCATCTCCACCACGATCTCGCGGATCAGATCATTGATGACGCCCGACATGATCGGATCAAGGCCGGTGGTCGGCTCGTCAAAGAAGATCACCTCGGGGTTTGCGGCGATGGCGCGCGCGAGGCCTACGCGCTTTTGCATGCCGCCCGACAATTCGGCCGGGAACAGATCGGCCACTTGCGGGCCAAGGCCCACGCGGCGCAGCTTCTCGATGGCGATTTCGCGCGCCTCGGCCTTGGGCCGCTTGAGGCTGCCGCGCAGCAGGCGGAAGGCGACGTTTTCCCAGATGCGGAGGCTGTCGAACAGCGCAGCCCCCTGAAACAACATGCCAAAGCGCGCCAGAAACGCGTCGCGGTCGCCCTTGGTCACATCCTGCCCATCCAGCGTGATGGTGCCGCTGTCATGGCGCACAAGGCCCAGGATGGATTTCAGCAGCACCGATTTCCCGGTGCCGGACCCGCCGATGATGACCATGGAGGTGCCCTTGGGGATCGTCAGATCTACCCCGCGCAGCACGGCATGGTTGCCAAAGGATTTATGCACGCCGCGGAGTTCGATCATGAGAAGAACAGCTCCGTCAGCAGGTAATTCGCGGCAAAGATCAGGACGGAGGCCGAGACGACGGCAGATTTGGTGGCACTGCCCACGCCCTGCGCGCCGCGCCCCGAATTCATGCCGTGATAGCACCCCATCAGCGCCACGAGAAAGCCGAAGGCCGCACCTTTCAGCAGGCCCGAGGTCACGTCCCACAGTTCCAGAAAATCGACGGTGTTCTTGATATAGGCGGCAGAATTGAAATCGAGGCGCTGCACGCCGACCAGCCAGCCGCCCATGATACCGATGCTGTCACCCACCGCGACCAATACCGGCACGGCCAGAGTGGCCGCCACCACGCGCGGCACGGCGAGGTATTTCAGCGGGTTGGTGGAGAGGGTGGTGAGGGCATCGATTTGCTCGGTCACCTTCATCGTGCCGATCTCGGCCGCGATGGAGGAAGCGACGCGCGCCGCGACCATAAGGCCTCCCAGCACCGGCCCCAGCTCGCGCGCCATGCCGATGGCGACGATGGCGGGCACCACCGATTCCGCGCTGAACCGGGCGCCGCCGGCATAGATTTGCAACGCCAACGCCCCGCCGGTGAACAGCGCGGTCATGCCCACGACGGGCAGTGAAAACCAGCCGATCTGCATCAGCGCCGCGAACAGCTCGCGCGGGTAGAAGGGCGGGCGGAAGATATGGCTGACCACCGCGCCCGCAAAGATCGCAACGCGGCCCAACTCGGCCAAGAGGCCCAGCGTCATGCGGCCCAGATGGGCGACGGGGGACAGCAGGCTCACGCCTGCCCCCGCGTGGCGGTGGAGGCATAGCGCCGGGCATAGCGGTGACCCAGCGAGGTCAGCACCTCATAGCCGATGGTGCCGGTGAGGTCGGCCACATCATCCACGCCCTGCATCGGCCCCAGAAGGGTCAGGCTGCGCGGGATCTGGCGCAGGTGGCTGATGTCGGCGGTGATCAGGTCCATCGAGACGCGGCCCAGGATCGGCACCGGCGTGTCGCCATCCCACAACGTGCCGATGCCCGACAGGCGCCGGGTGATGCCATCGGCATAGCCCGCGCCCAGGGTGGCAACGAGGCGCGGCTGATCGGCGGTATAGCCGCAGGAATAGCCGACGATCTCGCCCGCCGCCACTTCGCGGGTCTGGATCACCGGCAGGTCCAGCCGCACCACCGGGTAGGCGTCAAAGAACGGGCGCCCGCCATAAAGGCCCACGCCGGGGCGGGTGAGTTCAAAGTGATATTCCGGCCCCAGCAGGATGCCCCCGGTGGCGGCAAGGCTGCGCGGCACGCCGATCCCGTCGGTAAGGGCGTGAAACTCCGCCAGTTGCACGGCGTTCATCGGATGGTCAGGCTCATCGGCGCAGGCCAGATGGCTCATCACCAGTTCGGGGCCTTGTTCCAGAACCAGCGGTGCCACGGCCTCCCATTCGGCGGGTTCCAGCCCCAGCCGGTTCATGCCGGTATCCAGCTGGATGCCAAAGGGATGGCCCGGCAGGCTTTCCAGATGGCGGGTGATCTGATCCACCGAATTGAGCATGGGCGTCAGTTCGAGGTCATGCACCATCTCGGTGTCGCCCGCCATATGGCCGCCCAGCACATTGATCTGCGGGCCGGGGCCAAGCGCCTGCCGCACGGCGGCGCCTTCCTCGGCCACGGCCACGAAGAAACGCCGCGCCCCGGCCTCGGCCAGCGCGCGGACGACGCGTTTGGAGCCAAGCCCATAGGCATCGGCCTTGACCACGGCAGCGGTCTGCGTGGCGGGATCGCTGAGACGGTCCAGAGCGCGCCAGTTGGCGGCAATGGCGTCAAGATCAATGGTGAGGGTCGCTGTAGCCATGTCGCGGTTTTGACAGGGCCTGCGCGAAGGTCAAGGGGAAATGGCGCGGGGTGGCGGCGATGTGCCGGGGGAGGCCCTGCACGTCGCTTCGCCGGCCC
>NZ_JAEULU010000354.1 GCF_016792925.1 Gemmobacter sp. | reverse complement strand
CAGCCGTTCAAAGATCGCGCGCATGGGGGCCTCCGTCACATGAAGGCAGCTATAACGGGCGGGCGGGCGGGCCGGAAGGCCGGATCGCCAAAGCCGGGCTTCGGGCTTTCCTTTCCGCGCCGCGCCTGCCAATTTGGCGCGAAACCCGGAGACCGTGATGCGCCCGAGATTGCCGACCTGCCTGCTGGCCTGCCTGTTTGCCCTGCCCGCCCATGCCGAAACGCCCCCCCAAGCTCCGGGCCCGGTGGAGCGGCTGGTGCTGGCCTATCGGCTGGCGGCGGCGGGGATGGATCAGCGCGACGGGCTGGCGCAGATCACGGCGGCGCGGCTGGCCGGGGCCACCACGCTGCAAGCGCTGGACCTGAAACCCGAGGTGGAGGGCAAGGGCAAGGCAGAGGCCACGCCCCTGCCCGATGCGGCGGCGCTCCTCGCGCAGGCGCAAAAGGCGGTGGAGGCCGACGAGACGCTGGGCATCCTGCTGGCGGGCAGCGAGGCCAGTCTGGCGCAACTGCCCAAGGCCTCGCTGCGGGGGCAGGCGGGCGCGCTGGCGCCCGGCCAGACCCATCGTTACCGCCTGCCGGTGGATGGCGGCGCGGCGGTGGAGCTGGGCGTGATCGCTTCGGGCGTGGTGCTGCTGGAAGTGGCAACGGAAAGCGGCATCCTGTGCAAGGGGGCCGAGCTGTGCCGGGTGACCCTGCCGGAAAGCGGTTATCTGGCGGTGACGCTGACCAGTGCGGAGGGCGCCGGCTATCAGCTTTTGACCAATTGAAAGGGCCGCGCGGTTGCCCGCGCGGCCCATCCCTGACCCGAGGAGGAGGGGATCAGAGAACTTCGCTCACCAGCACGGTGCGCTTTTCGGCCACCGATTTCACGGCGGCATCAGCCAGCGCCAGCGCGATCAGCCCATCCTCGCCCGAGGGCGAGGCCGAGCCCTTGCCACCGCAGGCCGCGATGAAGGCGGCGATTTCGGCGGCATAGGCCTCGGTATAGCGGGTCATGAAGAAATCATGCAGCGGCGGGCGGGTATATCCCTTGGCATTGGCGACCTCGATGGAGACCGGGCGCTGGTTCTCGGCCGAGGCCATGCCTTCGGAGCCATGCACCTCGATGCGCTGATCATAGCCATAGGTGGCGCGGCGCGAGTTCGAGATCATCGCCTGCTTGCCGCTGGCGGTTTTCAGCATGACCTGCACGCTGTCAAAATCGCCCGCCTCGCCAATCGCCGGATCGACCAGCACGGCGGCGGTGGCGACAACCTCGGTGACCTCCTCGCCCAGCAGGAAGCGCGCCATGTCGAAATCATGGATCGTCATGTCGCGGAAAATCCCGCCCGAGCGCTTGATGTAATCGACCGGCGGGGCGCCGGGATCGCGCGAGGTGATCACGATCATCTCCACATCGCCAATGGCGCCCGCGTCGATCTGGCCGCGCACGGCGGCGAAATGCGGGTCGAAACGGCGGTTGAAGCCCACCATCAGCGTGCCCTTATGGGCGCGCACCACCTCGAGGCATTGCTTCACGCGGGCCAGCGACAGGTCGATGGGCTTTTCGCAGAACACGGCCTTGCCCGCCTTCACGAAGCGCTCGATCAGGTCGGCATGGGTATCGGTCGGGGTGCAGATCACCACGGCGTCAATGTCCTTGGCGGTCTCGATCGCCTCGATGGTGCGCACGTCGCAGCCATAGTGATCGGCAATCGCCTGCGCCGCCGCCGGGAAGGCATCGGCCACGGCCACCAGTTGCGCATTGGCATCGCCCGTCACGGCCCTGGCATGCACCTTGCCGATACGACCCGCGCCCAGAAGCCCGAATTTGACAGTCATTTCATCCTCTTGGAGTTGTCACTCCGGGTAGGCCCCGGAAATTGTCTGATCGAAATCCACCAGCGCGCCGGTCATGACGCCCGAAGACGCCGACAGCATGAAGCTGGCAAGCTCTGCCACATGGGCCGGTTTCACCAGCATGCCCATGGGCTGTTTCGCCTCGGCCTTTTGCAGCCAGTCATCCCCGGCGCCATGGTATTTGCGCTGGATCATGTCTTCGCCCGGCGTGTCCATCCAGCCGCAATTGATGCCATTCACCCGGATCTTGTGATGGCGCAGCGTATGGGCGGCGTTCTTGGTGATATTGGCCAGCGCCGCCTTGGAGGCCGAATAGGGCGCGAGGAAGGTCTGGCCGCAATGGATGACCATGGACAGGATGTTCACCGCCTGCGCCGGATGGCCGTTTTCGATGGCCAGCTGCGCAAAGCGTTGCAGCGCAAAGAAGGCGCCGCGCGTGTTCACCGCAAAGATATGGTCAAAGCGGTCGGGCGTGGTGTCGAGGATCGAGCCACGATCCGTCGCCGCCGCCGAATTGACCAGCGCGGTCACGCGGCCAAAGCGGCTGGCGGTGCGGTCGATCAGGGCGATGGCCTCCTCGGTCACACCCATATCGGCGGGCAGAAAGCGCACATCGGCCCCGGTCTGGCGCAGCTGCGCGGCGGCATCCTCGCCGCGCAAGACCTCGCGCCCGGAGATCACCATCTGGCGGCAACCGTCGGCGATCAGGCGTTCGGCGATGGCAAGGCCCAGGCCCTGCGTGCCGCCCGCGATGACGGCCACGGTTGCGCCATGGTCAGGCATTGGCGGGCTCGCCCCCTTTGACACCGGTGATATAGGACACGATGTCATTGCCATCGGTCTCGTCCTTGTTCAGGCTGGCGACGATGCGCCCGCGCCGGAACACCACGATCCGGTCCACCAGATCGAAGACCTGCCGTAGGTTGTGGCTGATCAGGATCATCGGGATGTCCCGCTCTTTCAGGCCGCGAATGATGTTTTCCACCTGCGCGGTTTCCTGCACGCCAAGCGCGGCGGTGGGTTCGTCCATGATCACCAGCTTGGACGCAAAGGCCGCCGTCCGCGCGATGGAAACGCATTGCCGCTGCCCGCCCGACATGTTGCGGATCGGGTTGTCGACATTGGGGATTTTCACCGCCGTGGTTTTCAGCGCCTCCAGCGTGCGGTCGCGCATCGCCTTGCGGTCGAGGATCGAGAACGGCCCCATGCGGAACTTGTAAAGCTCGCGCCCCAGGAACAGGTTGGAGGGCACGTCCAGGTCATCGGCCAGCGCAAGCGTCTGGAACACGGTCTCGATACCTGCCTCGCGGGCCTCCAGCGGGCCTGCGAAATCCACCTCTTGCCCGTCAAAGAACACATGGCCCGCGCTGCGCTGCTCCACCGCCGTCACCTGACGCACGAAGGTGGATTTGCCGGCGCCATTGTCGCCCACCACGGCAACGTGTTCGCCCTTGCGGAGGATGAAATTCGCGTCTTCCAGCGCGTGAACCCCGCCATAGCGTTTGCTCAGACCGCGCGTTTCCAGAATGATGTCGCTCATGATTACCCCCGTGCCCGGCCTTTTTGGCGCCATTGGTCCAGAACTACAGCCGCCACGATGATCACGCCCTTCACCATTTCCTGATAATAGGCGTCCAGCTTCAGGAAGGTGAAGCCCGAGATGATGACGCCGAAGATCAGCGCGCCCAGAACCGTGCCGATGATCGAGCCGCGCCCGCCTTGCAGGCTGATGCCGCCGATGACCGCCATGGCGATGGCGTCAAGTTCATACATCACGCCCATGCCCGCCTGTGCGGTCAGGTTCTTGGAGGACAGCACCACCGCCGCCAGCGCCGACAGAAGCCCCGCGATCACATAGATCAGCACCTTCATCTTTTCGACATTGATGCCCGACATGCGCATGGCCTGCTCGTTCGAGCCGATGCCGTAGCAATGCTTGCCATAGCGGGTATAGGTCAGGATCAGGTGGAACAGCACCGCGAGGCTGACAAAGATGATGACCGGCATCATGCCCTTGCCGATGGTGGCATAAGAGTCGGTCGGGAAAGAGATCGGGTTGCCCTTGGACCACCATTTCGCAATGCCGCGCGCCGTCACCATCATGCCCAGCGTGGCGATGAAGGGCGGGATGCGGGTATAGGCCACCAGCGCGCCGTTGATGAAGCCCGCGACGGCCCCACAGGCCAGACCCACCGCCACCGGCACCAGCACCGGCAGGTCGACCCAGCCTTGCGCGGCGAAGATCGCCTTGGGGTTGGGGTTGCCATTCACCATGGCGACCTGGGCAAAGCTCATGGCGATCATCGCCGTGGCGCCCACGATCGAGCCGGAGCTGAGGTCGATGCCGCCCGAGATGATCACCTGCGTCACGCCAAGCGCGATGATGCCGGTGATCGAGACTTGCAGGATGATGATCTGCAACCGCTGATGGTTGAACAGCGTGTCGACAGTGTCGCGGGTGTTGAACAGGAAGCTGTCGCCCATGAAGATGCGACCGACCAGTTCAAAGATCAGGATGATCCCGACCAGCGCGAAAAACACGTTCCATTCCGGCGCGCGCGCCTTCTTGCTCGGGTCGTATTTCAGACCCCCGAGCCCATGCGTCGTGGTGGACATGGCTCTCCCCTCCCCCGCGGTATGTCATTGGAAATCATTGCCTTGCACCCCCGTGCGCAGCAAGATGAAAAGGGGCGACCCAATCACGCCACCCCGGTTGGGCAGGGGCCGTCACAGCCCCCGCCCGGTCTGGCAGATCAGTTCTTGCTCAGGAAATCGCCGATATTGGCCGGGGTCACCAGCTGGAACGGGATATAGACCTTCTGGTCCACGGCCTCGCCCTTCGACAGCTTGATGGCCGCATCCAGCGCACCGGCGCCCTGACCGGCGGCATCCTGGAACACGGTCACATCCAGATCGCCCGCCTGCATCGCAGCCAGCGCGTCCTGGGTGGCGTCGATCCCGGCGACCACAACGGTATCCATGCCGATATTGGCGGCTTTCATCGCCTGAATGGCCCCGATGGCGCTTTCGTCATTATTGGCGATGACGCCATCGAAAGCCGCGCCGGAGGACAGCCAGTTGGTCATCAGGCTCTGCGCCTGATCGCGCGACCAGTTCGAGGTCTGCTCGTCGACGATATTCACCTTCACGCCGCAATCCGGGCCGCCGATGACATCATGGATGTCCTTCGTGCGCATCACGGCGGCCTGGTTCGACAGCTCGCCCATGATCACATAGATATTCGCCTCGGTCTTGCCCGCTTCCTTGAACAGGCGGCAGACTTCCTTGGTTTGCAGCGTCCCCGAATCCATCTCGTTCGAGGCGACGAAGGCCTGGTTGTCGGGCAGGGTGTCCACGTTCACCGGCTCGCGGTTCACATAGACCAGCGGGATGTTCGCGGCAGCGGCGGCATCCGACATGGCCTGCGTGGCCGAGGTATCGACCGGGTTCACGATGATCGCCGAGACGCCCGAGGCGATGAAGTTGTTGATCTGGTCCAGCTGCTTGGCCACGTCGTTCTGCGCATCCTCGATTTGCAGCTCGACGCCCAGTTCCTTGCCCTTGGCATCCAGGCCATTGCGCAGGACGGTCAGAAAGTTGTCGTCGAACAGCGCCATCGACACGCCGATCCCATCGGCCATGGCAGTGGTGCCCATCAGCGAGACGACGCCCGCAAGAATGATCTTTTTCATTGTCTTTCCTCCACTACGGGCGTCCGGCGCGCCCGTTTCTCCCTGCCGGACCGCCCCTTCCCCGGGGGCGGGCATTCTCCGAAAGTCAGGCGCTGACGCCGCTTTCGATGAATTCCATCGAGGCCTTCAGCGCCGGGCCCGCATCCGCCAGCGCATGCACGGCGGGCGAGAAGGGCTCATAGCTGATCGGGCCGGTATAGCCGCCCGCGCGCAGGGCGCGGATCTGCGCCACATTGCCCAGCACGTCATCGGCATCCACCAGCACGCGATGCGCATCGCGCATGTCGTCCAGATAGATCGCATCCTTGACGCCCGAGACATGGACGATGCCGGTCAGCTCCGGGTAGATCGGGCCAAAGCCTGCCAGCGCGTGATGGAAGGTGTCATGCACCATGAAACAGGTGCCAACCCCGCCCACCGCGTCAATCGCCTGCACCAGCACATCCTTGTAGCGCAGCGAGCAGACCGCAAAGCCCAGCGGCTCCACCATCGCCTTCAGCCCGTGGGCCTTCAGCATCGGCAGGATTTCCCGCAGGGCCTGGGTGGTCACGCTCAGGCTCTCGGCGCGGTCGGTCGCCACGCCATCGTTGCGCGGAATGAGAGAGATCGCCTCGGCCCCCGCCGCGACAGCCACTTTCATCAGCGCCTCGGCCTCTGCCGCCTTGGCATCGGACCAGTCGTTGAACATCTTCACCTCGGCCAGCGCCAGAAAGCGCAGGCCCGCGGCCTTGACCGCCGCGCCGACCGTTGCCGGATCTTCGCCGCCGAACAGCGGCCCCGGCAGGTCATTGCGATACTCCACCCCCACACAGCCAAGGCCTGCGGCCAGATCGGCAAAGGCGCGCCAATCCAAGCCCGGCGTCGTCATGTGGTTCAGTGCGAAAGGCAACATCGTGTGATTCCCCCCCGATGGCCCCCGCCATCGCGTTAATAGAATTGATATTCCATTATGGAGGTAAAGCAACTGAAAATTCTATCAAGCAGCCGCATAGATTCGTCAAAAACCGTCAAACTGGGGCGGTTTGCCGCAGCCAACCCGCCCTGTCGCGCAAGGCCATCCAAAATTTTGGAATTTTCGTTCCAACTGCAAGGCCCCTGCCCGGCCCGCCGCTGCATGCGACGGGCCGGGGAAAGGGGTCAGTCCTGCTGGCGCAGCACCCGCGCCGGGCGCACCGACAGCGGGCGCAGCAGAAACAGCGCCTGCGCGATCAAGGTGGCCAGCACGCCGCCGCTGACGATCAGCAGGGCCGAGACCGGCTCGAACTGATAATCCGCCTCCATCACCAGCACCATGACCGCCCAGCCCGAGGCAATGCCGACAAGGATCGCCACCAGCCCCGCCGCCGCGCCCATCAGCCCCGCCCGCAGCAGGAACCCGGCCAGAATGCGGGCGCGGCTGGCGCCCAGCACCTTCAACACGGCGGATTCGTAAACCCGCGCCGGCTCGCCTGCCGCCGCCGCACCGATCAGCACGACAAAGCCGGTCGCCAGCACCGCCGCCGCCGCCCAGGCCGTCGCGGTGGCGATGGTATCCAGCGCTTCGGTCGCGCGGGCGATGGCGTCGCGCACCCGGATCGCGGTGATATTGGGCCAGGTGCCTGCCAGATCGCGCAGGATACCGGCCTCCTCCGCCTCGCTTGCATAGATCGTGGCAATATGGCTATGCGGCGCGCCTTGCAGGGCGGCGGCGTTCAGCACCATCACAAACCCCATTCCGCCGGTGGCGAAATCCACCTCGCGCAGCGAGGTGATGCGGGCGGTGATGTCGCGCCCCAGCACATTCACCGTCAGCCGGTCGCCCAGTTTGAGACCGATCTCCTCGGCCTCCTCGGCGGAGAAACTGACCTGCGGTTCGCCCTGATAGCCCTCGGGCCACCATTCCCCCGCCACCACCTCGGTGCCCGCAGGCAGCGCATCGGCATAGGAAATGCCACGGTCGCCGCGCACCACCCAATGATCGCCCGCGATCTCGGCGGCGGGGCGGTCATTGATCCGGGCCAGCACCCCGCGCAACATCGGCGCACTGTCCACCCGCGTGATGGCGGGATCGGATTGCACCTTTTGCAGGAAGGGCGCGATCTGGTCGGGCTGGATGTCGACAAAGAAATAGGCCGGGGCGCGGGTCGGCAGGTCGCGGTCAATGGCGGCGCGCAGGTTGGAATCGATCTGGCCAATCGCCGCCAGCACCGAAAGGCCAAGGCCCAGCGACAGCACGACCGAGACCGTCTCGCCCCGCTCTGCCGCCACGGCGCCAAGCGCCGCGCGCAGCGTCACCCGCCCGCGCATCCGCCGCGCCGCCAGCCGGGCCAGGCGCCGAAGCCCGAGCGCCGCCAGCGCCAGCAGGCCAAGCGCCCCGGCCACGCCGCCCACCGTGCCAAGCGCCAGCATCATATTGCCCGAAAGTGCCACTGCGCCACCAACCAGCAGCGCCGCAAGGCCAACCAGCATCGCCAGCCGCAAGGGGCGCGGCCAGGCAAAGCCCCCCGCCCCGCGATAAAGCGCCGCCGCCCGCAGCCGCTCCACCCGCGCCAAGGGCCAAAGCGCAAACAGCGCAGCCGAGGTCAGGCCATAGAAGGCCGCCTCCAGCATCGGCGCCGGATAGACGCTGAACGCCACCGGAATCGGCAGGCTGCCCGCCAGCAGCGGCCCCACCACCAGCGGCACCAGGGCGCCAAGCGCCAGCCCCATCGCCACGCCCAGCAGGGCCAGAACACCAATTTGCAGGAAATACAGCCGGAAGATCAGCCCGCTTTCGGCCCCCAGGACCTTCAGCGTGGCCATCACCGGCACCTTGCGCTCCAACCATGCCCGCACGGCGGAACTGACGCCCACGCCGCCGACGGCAAGGCCCGCAAGACCCACCAGCACCAGAAAATCGCCCATCCGATCCACAAAGCGATCCACGCCCGGCGCGGCACGGCGGCTGTCACGCCAACGCATCCCCTTGCCTTCAAAGCTGGTCTCGGCCCGCGTCTCCAGCGCGTCCAGATCGGTGCCGAGCGGCAGATCAAGCCGGTATTCGGTTTCAAACAGCGATCCGGGCACGATCAGCCCGGATTGCGCCAGATCGCGCGTATACACAATGGTCGGCGGGCCAAGGCCAAAGCCGCCGCCGGTGCTGTCGGGCTGGCGCAGCAGCACGGCGCCGATATGAAACTCCTGCGTGCCAAGGCGCATCACATCGCCGGGCGCCAGACCCATGCGATCCAGCAGCACCCGGTCGACCACCGCACCGGGCCGCCCGTCTTGCGCGGCCAAGGCCTGTGCCAGCGGTTGCGGCGGGTCCAGCTCCACCACGCCCTCCAGCGGGTAAAGGTCGTCAACCGCCTCCACCTGCGTCAGCCCGCGCTCCTCACCCGCCACCAGCATGGAGCGGAACTCGACCACCTCCGACACCCGGGTCGCGACCTCGGCCATGAAGGCGCGCTCGGCCTCATCGGCGAAACGATAGGTGAACTGCGCCTGCGCATCGCCGCCCAGCAGAACGGCGCCCTGATCGGCCAGCCCGCCCTGAATGGCCGACCGCACCTGCCCCACGGCGGCAATCGCCGCCACGCCAAGCGCCAGACAGGCCAGAAAAATGCGAAAGCCATGAATGCCGCCGCGCAGCTCGCGCCGCGCCAGCCGCGCCGCCAGAGACCAGCTCATGCCGCCACCCGCGCGGGGTCCAGCCGCCCGTCAACCAGCCGCACCACCCGGTCGCAGCGCGCGGCGAGGTCGGGCGCATGGGTCACCAGAACCAGCGTGGCGCCATGGCGGTCACGCAGGCCAAACAACATCTCCATGATGGCGGCGCCATTGCTGCCATCCAGATTGCCGGTCGGCTCATCGGCCAGAAGGATCGCCGGGCGCGGCGCGGCGGCGCGGGCCAGCGCCACGCGTTGTTGCTCGCCCCCCGACATCTGCGCCGGGTAATGGTCCAGCCGATGCCCCAGCCCCACGGCGCGCAGTTCGGCCTCGGCCCGGTCAAAGGCATCGCGGGCGCCCGCCAATTCCAGCGGCACGGCCACATTTTCCAGCGCGGTCATGGTGGGGATCAGGTGGAAACTTTGAAACACCACCCCCATATGGGCCCGACGAAACCGCGCGAGAGCATCCTCATCCATCGCGCCCAGATCCTGCCCAAGCGCCGAAACCCGGCCCGAACTGGCCCGCTCCAACCCGCCCATCAGCATCAGCGCCGAAGATTTGCCCGACCCGGAGGGGCCAATCAGCCCCACCGTCTCGCCGCGATCAACGCTGAGTGAGATGCCCTTGAGAATCTCGACCGGCCCCGCATTTCCCGCCAAAGTCAGGCCTGCGGCCTCCAACACCAGAATCGGATCCTTCATGCGCCTCTGCCCCTGCCTTTTGTCTGAGTTGCGATATGGGGCGCGCCGCGCCCTTGGCAAAGCCTTCATACCGCTGATTTTCCCGATTTCCGTCGCCATCTCGCCCGCTTACGCAGACGTGACCGAAATCGTGGCCCTCGGCGACAGCCTGACCGCCGGCTATGGCCTGGCCGAGGGCGAAGGCTTCGTGCCGCAATTGCAAGCCTGGCTGGAGGCGAACGGCGTGGCGGCCAAGGTGGTGAATGCGGGCGTGTCGGGCGATACCTCGGCGGGCGGCCTGTCGCGGCTGGACTGGTCGCTGACGCCCGAAACCGATGCGCTGATCGTCGCCCTGGGCGGCAATGACCTGCTGCGCGGGCTGGACCCGGCAACCACACGAGCAAACCTCGACCAGATCCTCGCCAAGGCCAAGGCGCGCGGGCTGAAAGTGCTGCTGATCGGCCTGCCCGGCCCGGCCAATTTCGGCCCGGACTGGAAGACCGAGTTTGACGCGATCTTCCCCGATCTTGCCGCCCGATACGGCACTGCCCTCGCGCCCAATTTCCTCGCAGGCCTGGGCGGGCCAGACCCGGCCAGCCTGCAAACGCTGATGCAGGCCGACCAGATCCACCCCAATGCCGAAGGGGTGAAAAAGATCGTCGCCAATATCGGCCCGCAGGTTCAGGCCCTGCTGTCGGAATGAAGGAAGGGGGCTGTCTGCCCCCTCTTGAGCCTGCGGCTCAATTCACCCCCGAGGATATTTTTCGACAGAAAAAGAGGGGCCTCGGGCTTTTTCTGTCTGGAAATATCCTCAGGGGGTGAGGGCCAAAGGCCCGAGGGGGCGCGAGCGCCCCCTTTCATCCTTCGCAGAAGGATGGCAGCAAGGGCGGGCCAAGCGCTGGAGGCCGCCGTGACGCATCCCATTCTGCCTGAACTCATTGCCCTTCTGGGTGCCGCGCAGGTGCTGACCGGGGCCGACCGGGCGCCCTATCTGCCGGATTGGACCGGGCATTACACCAGCGACCCGCTGGCGGTGCTGCGCCCTGCCGATACGGCGCAGGTGGCGGCGGTGATGCGGCTGGCGGCGGCGCATGGTCTGGCCGTGGTGCCCGCCTCGGGGCGCACCGGGTTGGTGGGCGGGCTTTACACCCAAGGCGGGCTGATGCTGTCGCTGGAACGGCTGAACCGGATCGAGGCGATCAACCCCGCCACCCGCACCGCCATTGTCGGGGCCGGGGTGATCCTGTCGCGGCTGCATGAGGCCGCCGAGGATCACGGGCTTTACTTCCCGCTGTGGTTTGGCGCGCGCGGCTCGGCGATGATCGGCGGGGTCTTGTCGACCAATGCGGGTGGCTCCAACGTTTTGCGCTATGGCTCCACCCGCGCGCTCTGTCTGGGGCTGGAGGTGGTTCTGGCCGATGGCCGGGTGCTGGACCTGATGAGCGCCCTGCACAAGGACAATTCGGGCTATGACCTGAAACAGCTTTTCATCGGCGCCGAGGGCACCTTGGGTGTGATCACACGGGCGGTGATGAAGCTGGTGCCGGCCCCTCGCGCCCATGCCACCGCCACGCTGGCCGCACGCTCGCTGCCCGAGGCGCTGGTGGTGCTGAACCGGCTGCAGGAGGCGACCGGCGGGCTGGTGGAGGCCTTTGAATACATGCCCGCCAGCTATATGCGCCGCCTGTCGGAGGCCCGGCCCGATGTGCCCGAGCCCTTCACCCCCCGCGCCGAGGTGGCCATTCTGGTGGAACTGGGCGCCACGGCGCCGCGCGATTGCACGCCCGGCCCGGATGGCGCGCTGCCGCTGACCGGCGTGCTGGAGGTGGCGCTGGCCGGGCTGATGGAGGCGGGCCTTGTGCTGGATGCGCAGGTGGCGCAATCCGACACGCAGCGCCGCGCCATGTGGCACCGGCGCGAGCTGGCCGCCGAGATCACCTTTGCACGCCG
>NZ_JAEULU010000267.1 GCF_016792925.1 Gemmobacter sp. | reverse complement strand
AGCGGATCGGCTCGGGCGTGCCATCGCCGTTCAGATCGTGATGAAAGGTGCCGTCAAAGCGCGGCTGGCCCTGCGGATCGTGGCGCACCTCCAGCCGGGCGGGATCATAGAGAAAGCTGATCTCCTGCTCGGTCTCGGATTTGAAGCCTGTGACCGCGCGGTTCTGGCGCAGGCCGAACTGGCGGGCAAAGTCTTCGAGTGCGCGCACCGACTGGCGGGTGCTGCCGGTATCGGGGGCCTCGATCACCATGAGGCCATCGGCCTCCAGTGCGGTCAGCACGATGGCAATGGCCTCCAGCTGCGCGGCGCGCGTGGTGCCATGGCGCTGCGCGGGCTGGCTGTCCAGCAGCGGCTGGCCCGCATCATCGAACAGCGCGTTGAACCATTCGACATTCCAGGTCGCGAGCCGCAGGGGGCGCGGGGGCGCACTCATGCTGCCTGCCGGGCCGCGATTTCTTCCCAGGCCGCATTCACCGCGATCAGCCTTTGCTGCGCCAGATTGACCGCTTCGGGCGGCACGCCGCGTGCAATCAGCCGGTCGGGGTGGCTGTCGCGCACCGCTGCCTTCCAGGCGGCGCGGGCCTCGTCCAGACTGGCATGGGTGGGCAGGCCCAAGACCTCGAACGGGTCACGCGGCGCATCGGGCACATAGCGGGCGCGCAGGGCGCGGAAGCAGGGCTCGCCCAGTCCGAAGATCCGCGCCACCTCTTGCAGGAAGGCATCCTCTGCGGGGTGATAGCTGCCATCGGCCATGGCGACGTGGAACAGCCCCTCCATCACATCGGTCAGCACCCGCGCCTCGCCCTGAAACATGGCGCGGATCTTGCCGGCATAGGCATCAAACCCCGCCACATCCTGCCGGGCCAGGTTGAACACGCGCGCCGCATGGGCCTCTTCCTCGGGCGGCACATGAAACACTTCGCGGAAGGCGGCCACCTCGTTCCGCGTCACCTCGCCATCGGCCTTGGCCATCTTGGCGCCAAGCGCGATCACGGCAATGGTGAAGGCCACGGTGCGCTCGGGGCAGGCCTCGGGCGGATTGCGCAGGCGATCAAACACCGCGCCAAAGCCTTCGCCCTGTGCGAGTGCGGAGATAGCCTCAAGAATACGGGTCCAGATCGACATGGGCGCAGGATAGACGGGAAAAACCAAGCTGTCAGGTCAAGATTTTTTGTAAAAGCCACAGATCGTGGTAACGCCCGAATTTCCACCCCGCGTCGGGGAGCGTGCCGACCAGCCGGTAGCCAAGCGCCAGATGGAAATCGCGCCCCGCCGGATTGCCGCCCGAGACGCCCGCCATCATCACATGATGGCCTGCCGCGCGCGCGTGATCCTCCACCGCCGCCATCAGCGCCCGGCCAAAGCCGTGGTCCTGCGCCGCCGGGGCCAGAATGATCGTATGTTCCATCGAGCGCGCATAGCCATTGCCGCCGCGAAACTGCGTGTAGCTGGCAAAGCCCACGGGTTTGCCCGCCAGATGCGCGGTGAAGCAGCCATGGCCCGCCGCCTGCCGCGCCGCGAACCAGTCGCGCAGGCCGGTTTCGGTCTTTTCCTCCGAGGAAAAGGTGACCAGCGTGTCGCGGATCATCGGGTTCCAGAAGGCGCGGATCGGCTCCAGATCCTGCGGCAGGGTGGGGCGGATCACGTCAGCACCCGGCGGCCATGCGGCGTATCAAAGGTGGCGCGGAAGTCTGGCGCGCCTTGGCTGAACTGCACCCGAGGGTCGGCAAAACCGGGCAGGGCGGCGCGCAGGGCGGCGGGGTCGGGCGTGGCAATCTCCAGCAAGGCCAGCCGCGCGCCACTGTCGGGCAGGCGCTGCGTGGGGTGCCGGTCGCCCAGCCATTCGATCAGCGCCGGATAGGTGCCCCCCATCGGCAGCACGCCGCTTTCCGGCACCGCCATGCGCCAGCGCAGATCGCCCCGCGCCACATCCAGCACCCGCCCGGCCTCTGGCGGGGCGTGGCGCAGATCGGCGCGGCAAATCCAGTTGGTCAGGCGCGGCGGGCCGCGGAAATGGTCCAGATCGAACCAGCGGGCATGCGGCGGTTTGGGGGCAGACGGGTCAATGGCGATGACCTCGAAATACAGATCGCCAAGGCCCAGCAAGCGGTTATGCGTGCCCATCAGCGCATGCGCCCCGCCCCCCGCCAAGGGCAGGCCAAGCGCCGCCTCGGCATGGGCCACACCCGCCTCCAGCGTTTCCGCCGCCAAGGCCAGATGATCCAGCGCCAGATGATCCAAGCCGAGGATCATTCCTGCAAGGTGATCTTGGGCGTGGCCTTCATCGCCTGCACCAGCGCGCTGAACCGCGATTGCGCCACCTCTCCCATCAGGCCCGCACCGCGTGGGGTCAGGCGCAGCTCCAGCACCCGCCGCTTGGGCTGCCAGACCAGCGAGCCCGCCTCCTCCGGGTGGTCGATGGAGAACATGGCGCCAAAGCGCATCGCCTTGCCGAGGATTTCGGCCTCGGTGATCTCCTCCTCGGTCAACAGGCGGAACAGCGTCTCCATCCGGCTGCCCGAGCGGCTGTTCTTGTAGCGATGCAGCAGCGCGAGGCCCAGAAACACCCGGCCCGGATGGTCAAGGCCACCCAGATTGGCGCGGGTTGCGTTGTCGAAACAGGCCTCGGCGCGGTAATCGGGATGGGCGCGCCAGGTGGTGTCATGCAGCAGACAGGCCGCCTTGATCAGCCGGTGCCGCGCCTCGGGCGAGGCCTTGAACAGCGGCGCGATGAAGGCATAGAGCTTCTTGCCAAAACCCGGAATGCGGGCCTGCGTGGCCTCGGCGGCACGGGCCGCTTCGATCAGCGGATCACGGGCGCGCAGCCGCTCGGGCATCTGCTCATACAGCATCCCCTCGCGGATGCCATAGCTGGAAATGTCGATCTCCGACGGGGTGAAGATGTCGATCAGCTCGCGCAGCACCTCGCAGGCCAGCGGCACCAGCTCCATCCGCTCGGCCGAGGTGCCGGTGCGCGCGCGCAGCAAGGTGAGGTCAGACCCGGCCAGCCAATCCAGCGTGTCCAAGGCCGATTTCGGCGTCATGCGATATTCATGCAGCACGGTCAGCGGATAGTTGCGGCGCTCCATGTCCAGCCGGGCAATCACCCGCCAGCTGCCGCCGACCAGATAGACGCGCTCGCCCGAGGATTTAAGCTCGATCTGCAAGGCCCTGAGAATGCGGCGAATATGCTCGCGCCGCTTCTTGGGACCGCCCTCTACCTGTTGCAGCCGGAACGGGCCCAGCGGCGAGGTGGCGCGCTTGCCGACCTTGCCGCCGCCGATCCGCGCCAGCTCCATCGAGTTGCCGCCAATGTCGCAGACGATGCCCTTGGCCTCCGGCCAGCCCAGCAAAACCCCCTGCGCCGACAGGCGGGCCTCCTCGTCGCCGTCGATGACCCAGATCTTCAAGCCGGTCTCGTCCAGCACCTGCTGCTGAAAGGCAGGGCCGTCCTCGGCCTCGCGCACCGCTGCCGTGGCCACCACGATCATCGGATGCACATGCATCCCCTCGGCCAACAGGGCAAAGCGCTTCAGCGCCGCCAGCGCGCGGCGCGCGCCTTCAGGGTTCAGCCGCCCGGTTTCGGCCAGCCCCTTGCCCAGACCCGCCATGATCTTTTCATTGTAAAAATAGGCAGGCGAGCGCGCGGCGCCGTCAAACACCACCATCCGCACCGAGTTGGAGCCGACATCCACCACCCCCACGCGGCTCAGCGCGCGGGCGGAAGGGTCTTCAAACAGCGGCTGGCCAAAGGGGCCGTTCTCGTCATGCAGGTCTGCGCTCATGGCGGGCTCCTTGGTCTGGGGCGAAAGATGGCGGCAAGTGTCGGGCGGGGTCAAGAGGGGCTGGCGTCGCAGCGGGGGCGCTTCGCCCCCCGCACCCCCCGAGGATATTTGTGAACAGAAAATGAGCCTTTGGGGCGCTTTGCCATTTTCTGTTGAAAAATATCCTCGGGGGGAGGCCCGCAGGGCCGTGGGGGGCAGACAGCCCCCCATGCGCGGTTTCAGCCGGGGCTGGCTTCGTCCCTTGGGCGGGCGAGGCGGGGCACGTCCTTCGCGCCGGCGGTGCCGCGCCCCGAGAGCGAGGGGTTATCCATGAAGAAGCGGTGGCAGGAGAACAGCGGCCCGTCGCTGGGGTCTTTCAGCTGCCGGGAATAGCTGCCATCGGGGTTCAAGACCCAGCTTTGCGCCTCATCCGCCAGATTGGCAGCCATGATCTGGCCCATGATCTGGTTCTTCACCGTCGGGTTCAGCGCTTCGACCAGCGTTTCCACCCGGCGCGAGAGGTTGCGGCCCATCCAGTCGGCGGAGGACAGGAAGACCCGCGCCTGTTTCGAGGGCAGCCCGCCGCCATTGCCAAAGCACACGATCCGGCTGTGTTCCAGGAATCGCCCGACCACGGATTTCACGCGAATATTCTCGGACAAGCCCTTGATTCCGGGCCGCAATCCGCAGATGCCGCGCACCACGAGGCTGATCTTCACCCCGGCCTGCGAGGCGGCATAAAGCGCGTCGATCACATCGGGTTCGATCAGGCTGTTCAGCTTGATCCAGATCTCCGCCGGGCGGCCTTCGCGGGCATGGGTGACCTCGGCGCGGATCATCTCGATCAGGCGCGATTTCAGGCTGATCGGCGCGATGGCAATATTTTCAAGCGCTTGCGGCTGCACATAGCCCGAGAGGTAGTTGAACACCTTCGTCGCATCCCGCCCGAGCGCGGCATCGCAGGTGAAAAAGCTGAGATCGGTGTAAATCCGCGCGGTGATCGGGTGGTAATTGCCGGTGCCGTAATGGGTATAGGTCACCAGATTGTCGCCCTCGCGCCGCACCACGGTGCTGATTTTCGCGTGGGTTTTCAAGTGCATGAAGCCGTAGACCACATGCGCGCCCGCGCGTTCCAGCCGCCGCGACTGGCGGATATTGGCGGCCTCGTCAAAGCGGGCTTTCAGCTCGACCAGCGCCGTCACCGATTTCCCGGCCTCGGCCGCCTCGCACAGCGCCGAGACGATCGGGCTGTCCCACGACGTGCGATAGAGCGTCTGCTTGATGGCCAGCACGTTCGGGTCGCGCGCCGCCTGTTCCAGAAAGCGGATCACCAGATCGAAGGTCTCGTAGGGGTGGTGCAGCAGGATGTCCTTCTGGCGGATGGCGGCGAACATGTCGCCGTCATTGTCCTGCACGCGTTCGGGCACACGCGGGGTGAAGGGCGGCCAGAGCAGATCGGGGCGCGAGGACAGCACCAGCTCCTTGAGGTCGGCCACGCCCAGCAGGCCGCGCACCTCCACCACCTCATCGGGGGTGACGTGCAGTTCCTCCATCACCAGCGCTTTCAGCTCGGGCGGGGCGCCCGCGCTGATCTTCATGCGGATCACCTCGCCCCGGCGGCGGCGTTTCAGCGCGGATTCAAAGCTGCGCACCAGATCTTCGGCCTCGTCCTCCACCTCGAGGTCGCTGTCGCGCAGCACGCGGAAGGCGCAATGGCCGCGCATCGCATAACCGGGGAACAGCATGTCGAGATGCAAAAGCAGCAGCTCCTCCAGCGGCAGGCAGCGATGTTCGCCCACCGGCCCCGGCAGGGTGACAAAGCGCGCGATCTGCTGCGGGATCGGCAGCAGCGCCTGCAACAGCCGGTGATCCTCCTCGCGCTCCAGCTCCAGCGCGAGCGTAAAGCCGGTATTGGGGATGAAGGGGAAGGGGTGCGCGGGGTCAATCGCCAGCGGCGACAAAACCGGAAAGACCTTGTTCAGAAAGTGATTTTCCAGAAATTTCAGGTCGCGGGCCGAAAGTTTGGAGCGGGTGAGGATCTCGATCCCCTTCGCCTCCATCTCGCGCTTCAGCTTTTTGTAGGTGATCTGCTGCACCTTCATCAGGCGGCGCGCATCGTCATTGATCAGCTCCAGCTGCTCAGCCGGGCTGCGCCCATCCTCGGAGGGCGTGGGGGTGCCGGTGCGCAGCAGCGCCCGCAGGCCCGCCACGCGCACGGTATAGAATTCGTCGAGGTTGGTGGCCGAGATCGAAAGGAAGCGCAGCCGCTCCAGCAAGGGCACCGCCGGGTTCGCCGCCTCCTCCAGCACGCGCCAGTTGAAGGCCAGCCAGCTCATTTCCCGGTTGAAAAACCGTCTTGGGCCAAGGGTTTCGGCCTCGGTCATCGGGACGGGGGCGGGGAAGGGGGCGCGGAGGAAATCAGCCTGTGTCATGGCGGTCTTTTGTTCGAATTTTGTAACGCTGTCATGACAGTAGGGGCGGGGTCAGTCACTGTCCAGCATTTGCAGGACGCGCGCGGCGAGGGTGCGGCTGACCGGGCGCCCCTGCGCCAGCGCCTCGGCATCGAGGCGGGCCACCAGATCGCGGGCGGCGGCGAGGCTGCGATCCATGCGCGCCATCAGCCAGTCGATGACGGCGGGCGGCACGGCCAGCTGGCGGTCGGCGAATTGCTTGACCAGAACCGCGCTGAGCAGGGCATCATCGGGGGCCTCGATCCGGGTGAGGCTGGTGCCCTGCATCCGGCTGAGCAGGTCGGGCAGCGTCAGGCCCCAGTCGCGCGGCGGGGTGCGGGCGGTGATGAGAAAGGGCAGGCCGCGTTCGGCCAACCTGTTGTGAAGATGGAAT
>NZ_JAEULU010000262.1 GCF_016792925.1 Gemmobacter sp. | reverse complement strand
GAAAGCCCATGCCGTCTTCAAAGGCGAAGGGCAGCATGCCGGTGCGCGAGGCGTCCAGGTCGCGCCAGATGCGCGAGCGCCAGGAGCGGTGGCCGTTGGGTTTGCCTTCAAAGAAGGGCGAGGAGGCAAAAAGCGCGGTGGCGACGGGTTGCAGCGCCAGCGCCACGCGCAGCTTTTGCACCATGTCGGATTCCGAGCTGTAATCCAGATTTACCTGCACAGTGGAGGTGCGATACATCATCTGGGTGCCATGGGTGCCGACGCGGCCCATGTAATCGGTCATCAGCCGGTAGCGGCCCTTGGGCATGACCGGCATTTCCTCGTGCCGCCATTCGGGTGCGGCGCCGATGCCGAGGAAGCCGACGCCCCAGCCCTCGGTCACTGCGCGGACCTCGGACAGGTGGTTTTCCAGCTCGGCCTTCACGTCATGGGTGCTGAGCAGGGGCGCGCCGGAAAGTTCAAACTGGCCGCCCGGCTCAAGGCTGACGCTGGCGCCGTTGCGCGACAGGCCGATGATCTTGCCTTGCTCCAGCACCTCTGCCCAGCCGAACCGGTCGCGCAGGCCTTCGAGCAGCGCCTTGATGGAGCGCGGGCCGTCATAGGGCAGCGGCGCGCGGCTGCCTTCGAGGAAGCCGAATTTCTCATGCTCGGTGCCGATGCGCCAATCGGCCTTCGGCTTGCAGCCCGCCTCCATATAGGCTGCGAGCTGGTCGAAGCTTTCGATCAGGCCGCCGCCACTTTGTGGGATCGACATGGGAGACTCCGTAGCTGAAAGGGCGGCTGGGCCGGGCGCCCAGAGGTGACGCGCGGGCGCGGAACTGTCAAGCGGCCCAGCGACGCTTGGAGGCAGAGGGCGACCTTGATGGCGCGGCGGGCATTCAGCGGGGGCGGCGCCAGATCACGGGGCCGAGGCTGTCATCGGCAGTGGCCGGGGCGTTCAGCGCGGCGACCAGCGCGCCGCTGTCCATGCCAGGCAGGGCGGTGAAGGCGTCGAACAGGGCGGCGGCGCCTTCCGCCGCGATGGGAACCAGCAGGGCTTGCCCATCGGCCTGTTTCAGGCGCCAGTAGCAGATCGGGCCGCGCGCGATCAGGCGCAGTTCGACCAGTTCATCCAGCGAGACGAAGCCGCCGCCAGAGGGGCCGAACCAGCCCAGCTGTGCTTCGTCCAGCTCGATCAGGCCCGCGTCGCGCCCATGGGTGGCGCGGGCAAAGCGCTGTTTGCGCAAGGAAATCACGCCAAGCGGCAGGCCAAGGGCGAGGAGCGTGGCGCCGATGGGCCACAGCACCCAGCCGCCCAGCCAGAGGCACCAGAGGCCAAGCGCCGCGAGGGCGGCGGCAAAGCTGGCCTCACGCCATTGTGACAGGCGGGCGAGGGCCTCGGGGCGGATCATGCCCAATCCCCCCCTCTCCAGTCTCCAAGCGCGGATTGCCACAGGGTGAGGGCGGCGACGGCGGCGGTTTCGGCGCGCAGGATGCGGGGGCCGAGGCTGGCCTGCACCACGGCGGGGTGCGCGGCGAGGCGGGCCTTTTCGCGGTCGGAAAACCCGCCCTCGGGGCCGATGAGGATGGCCCAGGGGCCGGGCGTTTCCTGCGCCAGCCTGGTGGCGATGCCGGCGCGGGATTCGTTGCACCATAGCAGGCGCCGGCCTGCGGGCCATGCGGCCAGCAGTTTATCCAGGCCTTGCAGCGGTTCGACCGGCGGCACGAGGGTGGCGCCGCATTGCTCGGCGGCTTCGCGGGCATTGGCCTGCATACGGTCGCGGTTCAGCCGGTCGGAATTGGTGAAATCGGTCTGCACCGGGCAAAGGCGGCCCACGCCCAGTTCCACCGCCTTTTCCACGATATAGACGGTTTCGACCTTTTTCACCGGTGCGAAACACAGCCAAAGATCTGCGGGCGCGGTTTGCGGGCGGGTTTGACGGTCGCAGAGCAGAACGCCCCGGCGCTTGGTGGCCTCGGCCACGGTGGCGCGCCATTCGCCATGCTGGCCGTTGAACAGCAGCACGGCATCGCCCACGCCCTTGCGCATCACGGCAAAGAGGTAAAGCGCCTGATCCTCGGTCAAAGGCACCGATTGCCCCGGCCCAAGCGGGTGGTCTACAGAGAGCCTGATCTTTGCATCTGTCATGATGGGGTGAACCTATGTCCGAGCGCGCCGAATTGCCAGAGGGTCAGGTGGCGGATGCCGCAAGCGGCAATTGGGTGGATCATTACGCCCCCGCCCCGGCGCGGCCCTATCTGCGGCTGAGCCGGGCGGACCGGCCGATTGGGACGTGGTTGCTGCTGATCCCCTGCTGGTGGGGGCTGGCGCTGGCAGTGGCGGCGGACCCGCAGGGCGCGGGATGGTTTGATTTGTGGATCGCGCTTGCCTGCGCGATCGGGGCCTTTGTGATGCGGGGCGCGGGCTGCACATGGAATGATTACACCGACCGGGCGTTCGACGCGCAGGTAGCGCGCACGCGGTCGCGGCCCTTGCCGTCGGGGCAGGTGAGCCCGCGTCAGGCGCTGGTCTGGATGGCGGTGCAGGCGGGCTTGGGCGCGCTGGTGCTGATTACCTTTCCGCCGGTGGCGATTGCGCTGGGCGTTGCGGCGCTGCTGCCGGTTTTGGTTTATCCGTTTGCCAAGCGGTTCACCTGGTGGCCACAGGCGTTTCTGGGCATCGCCTTCAACTGGGGCGCGCTGGTGGGCTGGGCGGCGCATGGCGGGAGCCTCGGCTGGCCTGCGGTGCTGCTTTGGGCGGCGGGGCTGGTCTGGACGCTGTTTTACGACACGATCTATGCCCATCAGGACAAGGAGGATGACGCGCTGATCGGGGTGAAATCCACCGCGCGGCTGTTTGGCGATGCGGCGACCCCGCGCTGGTTGCGGCGGTTTCTGGTGCTGACGCTGGCGCTGGCCATGCTGGCGGTGGTGCTGGCGCTGCGGGATGCGCCGCTGGCGGCGATGGGGCTGGCGCTGGCCGGGGTCTGGGCTTTCGGGGCGCATCTGCTGTGGCAGCTGACCCGGCTGGACACCACCGACACGGGCAATTGTCTGCGGCTTTTCCGCTCCAACCGCGATGCGGGGCTGATCCTTGCGCTGTTTCTTGCCGGTGCGGCAATGGTTTGATTGAACCCTTCGTCCCAGACCCTTAAGGAAATCAGGATATTCCGGTTCCGAAGGCTTGGCTGATATGCGAATCCCGCCCTCCCTGCTGAAAACGGCCGCCTTTGCCGGGGCGGGGCTGGTGTCGATTGTCACGGCCTGGACCGGGGCGGCGCTGATCGAGAGCCGCTCTGAGGCGCTGGTGCGCTCGCGCCTGCTGGCGGAGGGGCTGACCTGGCCGGAGGTGAAGGCCTCGGGGCTGCAAGTGCGGCTCTATGGCACGGCGCCGAACGAGGCGGCGCGGTTCCGCGTGGTGAACCTTGCGGGCGGCGTGGTGGACAGCGCGCGGGTGCGCGACCGGATGGATGTGACGCCGGTGCGCGCCATCGAGGCGCCGCGGTTCTCGCTGGAGATGCTGCGCAATACCGACGGGTTCTCGGTGATCGGGCTGCTGCCCGCGACGCCGCCCGCCGATCCGGCGGCCACGCCCGATCCGGCGGCGGTGGCGGCGCAGCCGGCGGATGAGGCGCTGCGGGCCGAGATCACCGCGCTGGCGGCGGGGCTGCCGGTGTCGGACATGCTGGAGACGGCGGCTTTTCCGGCGCCAGAGGGCTGGGACGCGGCGCTGGAATTCGGCACCGAGGCGTTGAAGCTGCTGCCCCGGTCGAAAATCTCGGTGGCGGCGGATCAGGTGGCGATCACCGCGATTTCCGACAGTGACGCGCAGAAGCGGCGCTTCGAGGCCGAGCTGGCCAAGCTGAAGCCCGAGGGGCTGAAGGTGGAGATCAGCATTTCGGCGCCGCGCCCGGTGCTGACGCCCTTTACCCTGCGGTTTCTGAAGGATGCGCAGGGGGTGCGGTTCGATGCCTGTTCCGCCGATACCGAGGCAGCGCGCGACCGGATCCTGAAGGCGGCGGCGGGGGCGGGGTTGCAGGGCAGCGCCATCTGCACCGTCGGCCTTGGCGTGCCCAGCCCGAGCTGGGCTGTGGCGGCAGAGGCGGGTATCAAGGCGGTGAGCGATCTGGGCGCGGGGTCGATCACCTTTTCGGATGCGGATGTGACGCTGCTGGCAGAGCCCGGCACCGATCAGGCGCTGTTTGACCGGGTGGTGGGCGAGTTGCAAACCGCGCTGCCGCCGGTGTTTTCGCTGAAATCCACCCTGCCGCCGCGCCCGGATGGCGCCTTGGCCGGCCCGGCGGAGTTCACGGCGGCGCTGGCCGAGGACGGGCAGGTGCAATTGCGCGGGCGGCTGACCGATGATCTGATGAAATCGGCGGTCGATGCCTATGCGCGGGCGCGTTTCGGGGCGGACCGGGTCTATACCGCCACGCGCTTTGACGAGGCCTTGCCGGATGGCTGGTCGGTGCGGGTGCTGGCGGGGCTGGAGGCGCTGTCGATCCTGCATCACGGCAAGCTGGTGGTGCGCGATGACACGGTGGAGGTCTCGGGTGTCAGCGGGCGGCAGGATGCCCCGGCGCGGGTGTCGCAGATCCTGTCGGGCAAGCTGGGGCAGGGCAAGCCGTTCAAGGTGCAGGTGCGCTATGACGAGGCCTTTGACCCCTTCGCGGCGCTGCCCAGCCCGCAGGAATGCGCGGGCCAGCTGAATGCCGTGCTGGCAGAGCGCAAGATCACCTTCGCGCCCGGCTCGGCCGAGATCACCGCCGAGGCCAATGGCACGATGGAGGCCTTGGCGAAGATCTTGCTGGGCTGCCCGGCCCTGAAGCTGGAGATCGCGGGCCATACCGATGCCGAGGGCTCGACCGAGGGCAATCTGGCGCTGAGCCAGGCCCGGGCCGAGGCGGTGCTGCTGGCCTTGCAGGGGCGGCGGGTCACGGTGTCGGGCATGATCGCCAAGGGCTATGGCGAGGGTGTGCCGGTGGCCGATAACGGCGATGCCTCGGGCCGCGAGGCCAATCGGCGGATCGAGTTCACCCTGCTGGAGGCGCCCGCGCCGGTCGCCGAAGCGGGGGCCGAGGCGGCGGGCGCGGTGGCGGCGGGGGCCGATACCTCGCCTTCGGTCGCGCCACAGAAGATCACTTTGCGCCCCAAGCCGCGCCCCAACCGCAACTGACAGGACCAAGGCCATGAACCGCAACGAATTTGTCATTGCCACGGCGATTGTGCTGATGCTGGCTTTCACGCTGGGCTGGTTTGCGCATCTGGTGGTGCAGCGGCTGCGCCGGGTGTCGGCGGCGGATATGGGCGAGCTGGAAAAGCTGGCGCAATCGCTGCATGAGGCTGAGGAAACCCGCGATCAGGCGATCGTCTATCTGGAGCAGCGCGAGAGCGAGTTGCAAAACCAGATCGCCCAGACCGAAGCCGAGCTGCGCGCGGCGATGGAAGGCCTGCGCGACGCCCGCCACGAGGCTGAGGAACTGCGCGCCTATATCGAGCGGATGCATTCGAACGGGTGAGGGGGGGCTTGGCCGAGGCCATTGCCTCGGTCATGCGGTGCCGTTTCCGCGTTTGGGCCGGTGGCCCAAAGCCACCGGCCAGCGCCCGCCCTCCGGGCGGCGGGCGCT
>NZ_JAEULU010000233.1 GCF_016792925.1 Gemmobacter sp. | reverse complement strand
CCAATGGCGGGCGCTTCGCACCCGCCGGGGCAGGCACTGGCCTCTCGGTCGCGGGTTGAACCGGTCTTGCGGCCAGTTTCCCACAGGGGCGGCGAAACGCGATGCGTTTCTGGATCCGCCCCCGGGCTGGCCAAGGCGCGGCCCAATCCCCCGCCCTTGCCGCCTCACTCCACCCGCGTCGCCAGCCAGTCCATAAGCACCGGACGCACCGACACGGCGCCCTCGGCCATGCTGCGCAGGATCACCTCGCGCGCTTCCTGCAAATCCACCTGCCGCAGCAGGGCCTTCACCGGCCCGATCGAGGTGGGCCGCATCGACAGCGCCCCGATGCCAAGCGCCGCGAAAACCAGCGCCTCCACCGGGCGCCCGGCATCCTCGCCACAGAAGGACAAGGGCGTGTCGCTGGTCTGGCAACGCTCTGCGATCAGCCGCAGGAACCGCAGGAACGAGGTGTTCAGCGTGTCATACCGCTTCCTCACCCGCTCATTCTCGCGGTCGGCGGCAAAGAAGAACTGCTTCAGATCATTGCCGCCAATCGACACGAAATCCGCCAGATCGAAAAACGCCCGCGGCGCATAGGCGAGGCTCGGCGTCTCCAGCATGGCCCCGATCTTCAAGGCCTCGGGCACCGGGCGCCCCAGACGGTCCTCGCGCTCGACCTGCCGCAACACCATGTCGCGGGCCTCGGTGAACTCGCTCAACTCGGTGATGAAAGGGAACATCACCGTCAGAGGCCGCCCCGCCGCCGCCCGGATCAGCGCCTGCGCCTGCATCTGCAACACGCCCGGCTTGTCCAACCCCACCCGGATCGCCCGCCACCCCATTGCGGGGTTCGGCTCGTCCTGCGGCTTCATATAGGGCAGCACCTTGTCCGACCCGATGTCCAGCGTGCGGAACGCCACCGCACGCCCCTTGGCGGCATCCATCACCCGCGCATAAAGCCGCGCCAGCTCGTCGCGCTTGGGCATCTGGTTGCGGATCAGGAATTGCAGCTCGGTGCGGAACAGCCCCACCCCCTCCGCCCCCGAACTTTCGATCGAGGGCAGATCGGCCATCAGCCCGGCATTCATGTTCAGCCGGGTGATCGTGCCGCATTTCGATTGCGCGGGCAGGCTGCGCAAACTCGCATAGCGCTCCTGCGCCTTGGCCTGCATCGCCATCTTGTCGCGGAAACTGCGCACCACCATCTCGTCGGGCCGCAGATGCACCAGACCCTGATCGCCATCGACCAGAATATGATCGCCATTCAGCGCCTCGGCCACGATCCGCTCGGCATGGATCACCAGCGGGATCGCCAGCGCGCGGGCCACAATGGCGGCATGCGACCCGACCGAGCCCTCCTCCAGCACCACGCCGCGCAGGCGCTTGCCGTAATCCAGCAATTCCGCCGGCCCGATATTGCGCGCGATCAGGATCGGGTCTTCCGGCATCTGCGCGCCGGTATCGGCCCCCTGCCCGGTCAGGATGCGCAGCAGGCGGTTCGACAGATCGTCCAGATCGTTCAGCCGCTCGCGCAGATAGGCGTCCTCCACCTGCTCCAGCCGCGCCCGCGCCGCCGATTGCTCTTTCTCCACCGCCGCCTCGGCCGACAGGCCGCGCGCAATGTCCTCCTCCATCCGCTTCAGCCAGCCCCGGCTGTTGGCGAACATGCGATAGGCCTCCAGCACCTGCCGCTGATCCTTGTCCAGCGCGGCCGCCGACAGCAGATCGTCAATCGAGACCCGCAATTGCCCCACCGCCTCGCGGATGCGGTCGATCTCGGTCAGCGGATCATCGGCCACCGGGTTCGTCACCACCACGCGCGGCTCATGCAGCCAGACATGCCCCTCGGCGCTGCCCTCCTGCGCGGTGCCGCCGCGGAACAGCCGCGGCTGCTTGTGCAGCGCCTTGAGGCCACCCTCCTCGCCCAGAAACGCGCCCAGCTCGGTCATCTCGGCCACCACCATGGCCACGACTTCCAGCGCGTAAACCTCATCCTCCGAGAATTGCCGCGCGGTTTTCGACTGCACGACCAGAACGCCCAGCCGCTCGCCCACCCGCTGCACCGGCACGCCGAGGAAAGAGGAGAAAATCTCCTCCCCGGTTTCCGGCATATAGCGGAACCCCTTTTCCGAGGGCGCATCCGCCGTATTCACCGCCGAGGCCGTGCGCGCCACCCGCCCCACCAGCCCCTCGCCCAGCTTCATGCGGGTCTGGTGAACGGCCTCTTTCTTGAGGCCCTCGGTGGCGCAAAGCTCCAGCGTGTCCTCGTCACGGAACAGATAGATCGAGCAAACCTCCGTCCCCATGCTGTCGGCAATCAGATGTGTGATGCGGTCCAGACGGTCCTGGCCCTTGCCGGGCAGGGCGAGACTGTCGCGCAGACGCCGCAGCAATTTGCGGCTGTCACTCTCACTGCGTTCGGGCATGATGGCGGGCGCCCTCCTTCTGGATGACTAGGCTGGAATGCTTTGGTCCCTTAGATCACGAAAGCCCCGGCGCAGGAAAGCCCCCGGTTGCAACCCATGGCAGCAGACCGCGCAATCCCGCCGCAATATCGGGCAAATGCGTCCGATCTGCCCGCAAAGAGGCAGGCAGCCCGCGCAGAGACGCCTCACACCGCCAGCGACAACCCGCCCGTGCGCGTCACCTCGGCCTCGATGATCGCCGCCAGACTGTCCAGCGCCGGGTTGCGCGCCTTGCGTGCCCGGCGGATCACATAGGCCAGACCCGGCGGGGGCGGCAGCGCCCCGCAAAACCGGTCACTCGGGGCGGGAAGCCCCCCGCTTGACGCATCGCCGCGCAGCACTTCCATGCCGGGCCGGATATGCCGGTCGCTCAGCAGCGCCACGCCAAGCCCGGCCTGCACCGCCGCCACGATCCCCGCCGCGCTGGCGCATTCAAACACCGTTTCCAGCAGCGCCCCCTCATCCTGGCCAATATCCAGCGCCCAGCGCCGGTAAAAGCACGCATCGTCAAAGGACAGAAACGGCAGCGGTCCGCTTTCCGGCAGCGCAAGGCCGCTGGCCTTCACCCAATGCAGGCCCTCGCGGAACAGCACGTGATCGGCGGGGCGCACCTCATGGCTGAAGACCTGCACAATCGCCGCATCCAGCTCGCCGCGCTCCAGCATCTCGCGCAGCGTGATGCTCATGCGCACGCGCACCCGCACGTTGACCTGCGGATGCAAGCGGCGAAACCGCCCGAGGATACGCGACAGATCGGTGCAGGTCGTGTCCTCGGTCAGGCCCAGCTGAATGCGCCCTGCCAGATCGGTGCGCGTCAGGCTCAGCAGCGCCTCGTCATGCAGCGCCAGAATGCGCGCCGCATACTCCAGCAGATCCTCGCCCGCCTCGGTGAACAGCGCCGCGCCCGGGCGGCGGCTCAGCAGATCGCAATCCAGGCTCGCCTCCAGCCGCTTCACCTTATGGCTGACCGCCGATTGCGTCAGGCCCAGCGCCGCTGCGGCCCGCGTGATGCCGCCATGCTGCCGGATCGCCCGCAAGGCGCGCAGCGCGTCAATATCCAGTCGTCGCGAGGCCAGATCACTCATGCCGCCCCCCTGCGCCGCAGAGAGCCCACAGCCGATGGCGTCCGGCCCGGCGCCGCTGCGGCCCGCGTGACGCCGCCATGCTGCCGCATCGCCCGCAAGGCGCGCAGCGCGTCAATATCCAAGGGTCGGCAGGCCAGATCGCTCATGCCCCTATCCTGCGCCGCCGGGCGGGGGGCGCGCAACAGGAAATGACTCCTGCGCGTGCCGCGTCATGCCTTCATCGAAATTTGTCATGTGCAGCCCGCGCGATGCGCCGCTATGCCGGGGCAGCACTGACAGGACCACCGCATGACCGCCCTTCCCGCCCCCGCCACCACCAGCCCCCACCCGCTGCTCTGGCCGCTTTGCGCGCTCATGCTGATCTTCGGCTGGAGTTCCGGTTTCATCGGCATCCGCTACGCCAATGAAGAGGCGCCGGTGCTGCTGGTGCTGTTCTGGCGCACGCTGCTGTCAGGGCTGATCCTGCTGCCCTTCGCGCTGGCCCTCGGCCCCCGGCTGCGCCTTGGCGCCGTGCTGTATCAAATGGCGTTCGGCACCATGGCGGTGTTTCTCTACCTTGGCGGCTTTGCCCTCGCCATCGAGGCGCGGGTGCCCACCGGCCTTGTCGCGCTGATCTCCGACCTCCTGCCCCTCGCCATCGCCGCCCTGTCGCAGCCCGTGCTGGCCGAAAACCTGACGCGCCGCCAATGGCTTGGCACCGTCCTCGCGGTGGCGGGCGTGCTGATCGTGTCCTTCGACAGCCTCAGCCTCGGGGCCGCGCCGCTCTGGGCCTATGGCCTTACCGTGGCCTCCATGCTGGTCTTCGCGCTGGCCTCGGTCCTGGACAAGCTCGTCACCCGCGACCCGGCCCGCGCCGCGCTCCACATGCCCGTCCATCAGGCGCTGTGCCTGCAATGCCTGACCGGCGCCGCCCTCTTCGCCCTCAGCCGCCTGGCCATGGGCGCAGACCTCGCGCCCCCCCTCACCGCGCATTTCGCCCTTGGCATGGGCTGGCTGGTCCTCGTCGCCACCTTCGCCACCTATTCGGTCTATTACACCAGCCTGCGCCTGTTTCCCGCCGCCCGCGTCAGCGCCGCCATCTATCTCAGCCCCCCCCTTCACCATGGCGCTGGCCTGGGCGCTGTTCGACGAACCGCTCAGCCCCTCCATGTTCGCGGGCCTCGCCGTCACCCTGCTGGGCGTCACCCTCACCCTCCGCGGCTGAGGGGGAAAATTGCACCGCCGGTCTCCCTGCCCATTGCAGCGCCGCCCCCGCCTCCCTAGCTTTCCCCCATGAGCGACACGCCAAAGCCCCCCGCCGCTTCCGCCCCGCTTCCGGCCCCCCGGCAAGCGCCCTTCCCGGAATTCGAGATCGCCGAACTGGCGCGGCGCGCCCGCAAGGCCAATGGCCCGCTCATGAGCCTCCTGCAAAAGCTGGGCGGCACGCTGGAGGGGCAGCTTGGCCTGCTGCCCGACGGCGCCCGCAAACAGGTGGAGGGCCTCACCCTCGCCACGCTCGAACGCGCGCTCAGCGTCGCGGGCGGCATGGCCAGCCTTGGCAAACGCGGCCCCGACCTGGGCGACAGCGCCGCCCCCCTCGCCGCCGCCCTCTCCGGCGCGGCAGGCGGCGCGGGCGGCGTCCTCACCTCGGTGGCCGAGCTGCCCGTCACCATCACCCTCATCCTGGGCACCATCCGCGCCGCTGCCGAGGCCGAGGGCTTCGACCCCGAAACCCCCGCCATCAAGGCCGAGATCCTGCGCTGTTTCGCCAATGGCACGCCCTTTGGCGGCGATGACGGCGTGAACACCGCCTTCATCGGCGCCCGCTTCGCCGTCACCGGCGCCGCGCTGAACAAGCTGGTCGCCACCCTCGCCCCGAAAATCGCCGCCATCATGGGCCAGAAGCTCGCAGCCCAGGCCGTGCCGGTGCTGGGCGCGGTGTCGGGCGCCGCGCTCAACGCCGCCTTCCTCAGCCATTACCGCGAGCTGGCGCGCATCCGCTTCCGCCTGCTGCGCCTCAGCCAGACCCATGGCGCCGAGCAGGTGATCGCCCGCTTCGCCGAGGCCGCCACGGTGAAACCCCTGATCGGCAAGGGCTGACCCCGGCGCATTGCCATTTGACAGAAAACTTGCAAGGCCCCATATTCTGCAAGAATCCCATTGCAGACCGGAGCCCCCATGCCCCCTCTCCGCGCCCCTCTTCGTATCGACGGCGCCGAATTGCGTCTGGTGCGCCTGCCGCTGGTCACTCCCTTCACCATTTCCACCGGCACCATGACCGAAAAGGTCTTTCCCCTGCTCATCCTCAAATCCGGCGGGCTGGAGGGCTATGCCGAAGGCGTCATGGACCCACTGCCGGATTATCTGGAGGAAACCACCGCCGGCGCCATGGCCCTGCTGCGCGATACCCTTCTGCCGCAGGTCATGGGCCACAGCTTCGCCCATCCGCAGGCGCTTGCCCGGGCGCTCTCGCCCTGGCGGGCCAATTTCATGGCCCGCGCCACGCTGGAAATGGCCTTCTGGGATCTCTGGGCCAAATCGCTGGGCCTGCCCCTGCAAACCGTGCTGGGCGGCGAGGGCGGCGCCATCGACGTGGGCGTCTCGCTCGGCATCGCGCCCATCCCCACCACGCTGGACCGCATCGCGCAGCACCTCGACCAAGGCTATCAGCGCATCAAGCTGAAGGTGAAGCCCGGCCATGACCTCGCGCTGCTGCGCGCCGCGCGCGAGGCCTTCCCGCAGGCCCACCTGACCGTGGATGCCAATTGCTGCTACAGCCTCGCGGATAGCGCCCTGATCGCCCGGATGGATGCTTTCGACCTCGATTATATCGAACAGCCCCTCGCCTGGGATGACATCCACGATCACGCCACCCTGCAAACCCGCATCGCCACGCCGATCTGCCTGGATGAAAGCATCCGCACCCCCGACCACGCCCGCAAGGCGCTGCAAACCGGGGCGGCGCGGGTGATGAATATCAAGGTCGGCCGTGTCGGCGGGCATACGGCTGCCCGCGCCATCCATGACCTGTGCGAGGCCTTCGCCGTGCCGGTCTGGTGTGGCGGCATGTTGGAAAGCGGCGTGGGCCGCGCCCATAACATCCACCTCTCCACCCTGCCCGGCTTCACCAAGCCCGGCGATACCTCCTCGGCCAGCCGCTATTTCACCCGCGACATCATCGAACAGCGGCTGGAGACGGTGGCAGGCCGGATGCCCGTGCCCCCCGGCCCCGGCATCGGCGTCACGCTCGACCTCGACACTCTGAAAACCGCCACCCTCAGCCATGCGGAGATCCTGCCATGAGCCTCCTCGCCCCCATGGCGCCCGCCCAAACCGCCGTCACCTTCCGCGATCTGCGCGGCATGGCCGAGTTTACCGAGGCCGAGGCCCTGCAACGCGCCGTCTGGGGCGCAGGCGATGTGCCCGATCCTGCCGATCTGATGATGGTCATTCAGGCCGAGGGCGGATTGGTCGGCGGTGCCTTCGTGGAGGACCGCCTGATGGGCTATGTCTTCGCCTTCCCCACCGCCACGCCCGGCGTGCAGCATTCGCACCGCCTCGCCGTGCGGGCAGAGGCGCGCGGCCTTGGCCTTGGCCTGCGGCTGAAACTCTATCAGCGTGACTGGTGCCGGGCGCGCGGCATCCACCTCACCCGCTGGACCTATGACCCGCTGCGCCTGCCCAATGCCAGCCTCAACATCGGTCGCCTTGGCGCCAGCGCGGGCGATTACCGGGTGGAATATTACGGCGCCATGGCGGGCATCAATGCGGGCCTGCCCTCGGATCGCCTCGTGGCCGAATGGCATTTCGACGCACAGCCCCCCGCCCCCGGCACCCCGCTGGACCTGCCGCTTCCCGAAGACCTCGACGCGCTTCTGGCCACGAACCCGCCCGAGGCCCTGCGCCTGCGTCTCGCCTTGCGCGACGGCTTGCAGGCTGCCTTCGCCAAAGGCCAGCGCGTGACCGGATTCGACAAGGTGACGCGGCGTTACCTGCTGTCCCCGGCGTGACGTGTATAGCCCGTTACCCTTCGCCCCGTTTGGGCGGGGGGAAACGGTATAGGCCGTTACAGTTTGGCGGTTCTTGCGCCCGAAACTGTATAGGCGGTTACCGTTTTCAGGCCTTCGCCTTGGTCACCGGCCCTGTGACGCCCTCCCAGGCGCCGCGCACCAGTTCCAGCCCCAGCACACGGTCCGGGTTGGTGGGCGGCGGCATGATCACGCCTTCCAACTTCTTGAATCCAAAGCGTTTGTAGTAGGGGGCATCGCCCACCAGCATCACCCGCTCCCAGCCCAGCCGCTTGGCCTCGGCCAGACTTTCGTTGATCAGCAGGCCGCCCAAGCCCTCGCCCTGCCGCGTCGGATGCACCGCCACCGGCCCCAAAAGCAGCACATCCTGCTCGTCCACTTCCGCAGGCCAATAGCGAATCACCGCAGATAATGTGCCGTCAGCGTCTCGCAACACCAGACATAGTGGTGCCACCGTCGCCACCCCGTCTCGCAGCCGATAGGAAGACAGCGCCGTGCGACCCGGCGCAAAGCAAAGGTCATACAGCGCCTCCACCTCCCACCAATCCGCCTCCGTCTCTTCCTCAAGCTGATACATGCCATCCCCCGGGACTCACATTTGCCGCGTAACATGCACAGGTGACAGGGAAAAGACTGGAATCGCCAAGCCCCCTCGCCTCGCCTGCGCCGCTGGTCTAGGCTGCGGAAAACCACGGGGGCGCGGATGGAACGCAAGCTGGGAATCATAGGCGGATCAGGGGTTTACCAGATCGACGGGCTCGAGGGCGCGCATTGGCAGCATGTCGATACCCCATGGGGCGCCCCTTCTGACAGCATCCTCTCGGGCCGGTTGAACGGCCTTGCCATGTGCTTTCTGCCCCGCCACGGCCGCGGCCATGTCCACCTCCCCGCCGAGGTGCCCGCCCGCGCCAATATCGCCGCCCTCAAGGCGCTCGGCTGCACCGATCTCGTCGCCGTCTCCGCCGTCGGCTCGCTGCGCGAGGATTTCCGGCCCGGCGACATGGTGGTTCTGGATCAGATAATCGACCGCACGGTGGCCCGCCCGGCCAGCTTTTTCGGCCAGGGCTGCGTTGCGCATGTCAGCCTTGCAGACCCGTTTTGCGCTGATCTTTCAAAGGCTTGCGCCACCGCCCTCGCCGCCACAGGCACCACCTTTCACCAAGGCAGCACCTATCTGGCGATGGAGGGGCCCCAGTTTTCCAGCCGCGCGGAATCGCGGATGTATCGCCAATGGGGCGCCGATGTGATCGGCATGACCGCCATGCCCGAGGCCCGCCTCGCGCGCGAGGCCGAGCTGTGCTACGCCTCGGTCGCCATGGTCACCGATTACGATTGCTGGCACGAGAGCCACGGCGCGGTGGATGTCGCGCAAGTCATTGCGGTGCTTGCAAAAAATGCAGGCACAGCCAAGGCGATGATCGCAGCCCTACCCGCCCACTTGGCCCCTGCCAAAGCTTCCTGCCCCTGCGGCTGCGACCGCGCGCTGGACCATGCCGTAATGACCGCCCCCGCCGCCCGCAACCCCGCCACGGTCGAGCGGCTGCGCAGCATTGCGGGCCGGGTGTTGTGAAGGTTCTGGTCCTTGGCGCCGATGGTTTCATCGGGCGGCATGTGGCCTTTGCGCTCCGCGCGGCGGGGCATGAGGTTCTGGCCTCCGCCCGCCGCGTCTCTGCGCTGGAACGCATGGGATTTCAGGTGGTTAAGGCCGATCTGACACAGCCTGAAACCCATGATCCGGCCTTCTGGCAGCCCCATCTGCAAGGGGCGGCGCTGGTCAATCTGGCGGGTCTCCTCACCGGATCGGAGGCCGAGTTCGAGGCCGTGCATCAGCGCGCCCTGCGCGCCGCGCTGGCCGCCTGCGCCGGGCCCAAGCTGCATGTCTCGGCCATCGGCATTGAGGCCGACACCCCCTTCGCGCGCTGGCGCCGCGTGTCCGAGGCCGAGGCCTTCGCCGCAGGCGCCATGGTGCTGCGCCCCGGCCTTGTCCTGGCCGATACCAGCTATGGTGGAAGTTCGGCTCTGCGCGCCTTCGCAGCCCTACCCTTTGTGGTGCCGGTGATCGGCAGCGGCACGCAGCCTTTCAACCCGATCCATGCCAGCGACCTCGGCGCGGTCATCGCCGAACTGCTGGCTCAGCCGCGCCCCGGCCTACACGAGATCGGCGGCCCGGAAACCATGACGCTGACCGCGCTGACCCTCGGCTTGCGCAACTGGCTGGGCTTGCCGCGCGCGCGGGTCTGGCGGGTGCCGCGCTGGCTCGCCCGGGTCTCGGGGCGACTGGGCGATGCGCTGCGGCTCGGGCCGATTTCGACCACGGCCCTGCGGCAGCTGGATCAGGGCGTCTGGGCCGACACCGCCCCGCTGCTGGCGCAGATCAGCGCCCGGCCAAGGGGCATTTCGCAGATCCTCGCCAGCCGCCCCGCCGGCACGCAAGATCTGTGGCAGGCGCGGCTTTACCTGCTCAAGCCCTTGATAAGGCTGACCTTGGCGCTGATGTGGCTGGCCTCGGCGGCCTTGGGGTTCCTCACCCCCCTTGCCCACTTCGGTGCCACGATCCCGCTGCCTGAACCACTGGCCCTTGTGCTGGCACGGGGCGGCGGCTTGGCCGATCTGGCGCTTGGGCTGGCGCTGCTGCGCGACTGGCGGCCGCGGAAAATTGCCCTCGCACAGCTTGCACTGGTGGCAGGCTATACGCTGGGCCTCACCGTCTTGGCCCCCGGCCTCTGGCTTGATCCCTTCGGCGGCTTGCTGAAAAACCTGCCGGTTCTGGCGCTGATCCTCGTGCATCTCGCCCTGGCGGAGGAGCGCTGATGGACCTGTATTTGCTAGCGAAATGGCTGCATGTGCTGTCCTCGACCGTGCTGTTCGGCACCGGGATCGGCACTGCCTTTGCGATGGTCTGGGCGATGCGGTCAGGCCGGGCCGAGGTGGTGGCCCATGTGGCGGGCGGCGTGGTCGTGGCCGACTGGATCTTACCGCGCCCGCCGGGCTGGTCCAGCCGCTGACCGGGCTGTGGCTGATCCGGGAAACCGGGTTCAGCCTGTGGGAGGATTGGCTGCTGCTGACCTATTCCGCCTATGCGCTGGCGCTTTTGTGCTGGCTGCCGGTGGTCTGGCTGCAATATCGCCTCCGCGATCTGGCCCGCGCCGCCAGCCCCGGACCGCTGCCCACATCGGCGCGGCGGCTCTTCGCCATCTGGTTCTGCCTGGGCTGGCCCGCCTTTGGCGCGCTGACCGGCGTGTTCTGGCTGATGATCTCGAAACCCGATCTGTTCTGAAGGCAAGCCTATGAAAAATCTCAAGGATAAAGCGGTGCGCGACTATATCCGCACCATCGTGGATTTCCCGCATGAGGGCATCCTGTTCCGCGATGTGACCACGCTATTCGCCGATCCGCGCGGCTTTCGCATCTGCATCGACCAGTTGCTCGCCCCCTATGCCGGGACCCGCATCGACAAGGTGGTCGGGCTGGAGGCGCGCGGCTTCATTCTGGGCGGGGCGGTGGCGCATCAGCTGTCCACCGGCTTCGTGCCGATCCGCAAGAAGGGCAAGCTGCCGGGGCAGACCATCAGCCAGGCCTATAGTCTGGAATATGGCGAGGCGGTGGTAGAGCTGCATGAGGATGCCATTCAACCCGGCGAGCGCATCCTGCTGGTGGATGACCTGCTGGCGACCGGCGGCACCGCCGAGGCGGGCATCCGGTTGGTGGAGCGTCTGGGCGGCCAGATCATCGGCTGCGCCTTCGTCGTCGATCTGCCCGATCTGGGCGGGCGAAAGCGGCTGGAGGCCATGGGGATGGAGGTTCACGCGCTTTGTGCGTTTGACGGTCTGTGACCGGTTCCATCTTAACCGATTGTTAACTCCGACTCGCTAGAACGAGCTTACCGGGTTCACCCACCCGGGGATGCGCTGCTTGCAACACGTGTCCAACACACACCCCACCCAGCCCCGTCGGGATCACCCTCCCGGCGGGGTTTCCTTTGGTAGCTGTGGGATTTGGATATTTAGGCCAAGGTGAATGGGTAAAGCGCGCGCTTGCAGCTTCATCTTGGCCCAAATATCCACTCGCAACGCTGATGCCCGCGCGCCTTCGCAGGGTCAGCGCAGCACGGCGCCGGGGTTGAGGATGCCGTGCGGATCGAGCGCGGCCTTGA
>NZ_JAEULU010000230.1 GCF_016792925.1 Gemmobacter sp. | reverse complement strand
CGCTGCGGCTGGCTCGACCTCGGCGCCAGCGCCTAACGGCCGCCGCCTAACGGCCGCGCACCCAGGCCCCGCTGCCCCGCTTGGCCCGCACCGCAAGGCTGACCGCCGCGTATACGGCAAAGCCCAAGGGTTCGCGCAGCGCCCGCGCCAGCAAGCCCCCGAGGCCCAGCGGCGCCTTCGCCTCGCGTGCCATCAGTTCGGGCCAGCGCGCCGCGATCTCTGCCACACCCGCATCCTGCCGCCGCCGCACCCGCACCAGCGCCGCAAACCCCTCGATCATCGGCCAGCGATAGCTGGCCGCAACCTGCACACGCTCGCCCGGCAGAAATTGCAGCCGCACGAAAGTATCATCCGAGATGATCGCCGGAAACTGCGCCCAACGCGCCCGCCCCGCCGCATTCACCGCGAAAAGCCCATAGCCCGGCGCCACGCTTTGCGCAAAGGGCAGGCTTTGCCAGAACCGCGCATAGGCCTGCGTCACCCTTGATCTTGCAGGCGGAATCACCGCCGTGCCGCTGGCATAGCGCGGCTCCGGCCCGGACAAGACCTCGGCCAGTTGCGCCATCACCGGCGGCGAAACGATCACATCCGCATCAAGATAGGCGCGCAGATCGCCCAGCGCCGCCGCATCCCCCGCATCCAGCGCCGCAGGCTTGCCGCCCTCGGCCCGCTCGATCACGCGAAAGCCCCAACCTGCCGCCGCAGCCCGCGCCGCCATGCCCCGCGCCACCTCTGCTGTGCGGTCGCGGCAGCCATTGGCCACCACAATCACCTCCGCCCCATCCGCCACCCGGCTGGAGGCAAACAGGGCCGTAAGGCATGGCCCGATATAGCTTTCCTCATTCGAGGCCGGAATGATCACACTCAACATTGCGCACAGCCCTTGGCAATCGCCTGCCAGCGCGGGTTGTCATCGCCCAGATGCCGCATCGCACCCCAGCTGCCCCATTTTCCGGGGGCATAGACATCGACAAAGGCGTTGAATGGCGCATCGGTCAGCTTGGCCCAGCCCTGCATCACCTCGCCGTAAAGGGCCGCGATTTCAGGGGAATAGCTCAGATGCTGCAAAAAGGCGCCCACCTCCGGGTCGTCCAGCGCCTTGCCCATCCCCACCAGATGAGAGCCGCCCTCATACATCACCAGCTTCAACCTCGCCTTTTGCGCGACCACAGCCTGATAGGGCCAGAGCCGCGTCAGCAGGTCTTGCACCGTATCCTCCGGCAGGCCGGAATGGCGGCCATCGCGCAACTCCTCTGCCGCGCGGGTGGTGGCCAGCGCCAAAGGCTGCGCCGGATCGGCCTTGGCGCTCTCCGCCAGCCAGTCCTTCACCAAAGGCAGCTTTTCATCAATCACCATCAGCCCGGCAAAATAGCCAGTGATCGCATAGGCATCGAAACTTCGGGCCGGGGCGGGCTTGCCCTCGGCCATCACCAGCGGCGCGTTCAGGATCGTCTCCTCCAGCCCGGTATAGCCGGTCTGCGTGGAGATCACCCGCACCAGCCGCTCGGGCGGCAAGACCTCGGCCCAGATCGCCGCCACCTCGCTGGCGCGCAGTGCGTAGAACTGTGTCCAGGTGCCCTCTTGCTGCCAGCGCAGCTTGCCCTGCTCCTCGGCCCAATGCGCCTGCTCGAACTGCCAGTTCCAGACCTCGTTCGAGAATTCGACCCAGGCCTTGCGCCCCGGCTCCAGCATCTCGGCCACGCTTTCGGCATAAAGGCGCACCATCTGGTCATCGGCCAGATGCGGCAGGGTGAACCACGGGTCGGCATCCAGCTCATTGGCCAGGGCCACCATCACCTCCACCGGCACCCCGTTGCGCGCCCAAGTGTAATCCGAAGGTTTGGGGCTGTCATCGAAACGTGCCAGTTTCGAATCGTTGGTTTGCATCCAGTCCATGAATCGGATGAGTTTCGTTCCACGGATGCGGCCGAGCCAATCCGGGTTGAACAGCGCGCCCGCATCCAGCGCCGCCAGCCGGTCTGCCCGCACGACGGTGATGTTGCGGATCGGGTCCGCCAGATCGGTTTCGGTGATCGTCAGGATCACGCCGCCCTCGCCCGGTGTGAAATCAAAGCCGATCCCCCCGGCCTCGGGCTGCTGCGCCTGCGCGCGCCCCTCAAGTTTCAGTGTGCCCTTGCCCTGCCACCGCAGGATATAGTGGCCCGCGACCCCGGCTGCCTCTTCCGGCAAGTCGGTCAGCACCAGCGTTGCGATGCCGCTGATGCCGGGCGGCAGGGCATTGGGCCAGCCATCCTCGTCCAGCCAGCCATCCTGCGCCAGCGCGTCGTGATCCATCCCGCCCCATTGGTCGCCGATATGCCCGGTCCAGGGTCGCGCGGTTTTCATGATGTCCAGAAAGGGTTGCTGCACGGACCAATCATTTACCCCCGCCAGACCCAATGCCAGATTGGGGTTGCTTACCCCGGTCAGCGGCGCCTGCGGCGCGGCGGGTTCGGGCTTTGGTGGCAAAGGCTTCGCAGGTGGGGGGGGCGCGCTGCGCTGCTGCTGTGCCTGCACGGCCTCCCAGGCGATCCGCTGCATGGCCAGCGCCAACTCATCGGAAATACGGGCATCCCGGCTGGGCCAGACACGCCCGAGCTTGGCGGGCAGCCCCTCGGGGCTTTTGCCGGTCAGCGCCGCGATATGCGTCATGGCGACCAGATAAAGCCCCTTGCCATTGGGGTGGATGTCATCACCAAACAATTGGGAAATATCGGAAATTCCGGGAAACTCCCCAGCCTTGGCCGCCTCGGCGGCGCGGCGCATCGCCTGCCCTGCCGGAATCAGCCGAACCGGCGGCGCGCCTTCCGGGCGGGCTGCATCTGCCTTGGCGGCAAGGCTCTCCCACAGGGGCAAATCAGCGGCGATCCGCGCCGCCCAAGGCTGATCCGCCCCGGGATCATCGGTCACTGCCGCGCCGCTGCCAGATTGCAGGCTGTGCCAGGTTTCATAGAGGAAAACCTGCGTCGCCGGGTTCTCTGCCCAAGCCAGACCGGCCCAACGCGCCACCTGCCCGGCACTGTCATTCCACTGCACCGACGCTGCCAGCGGGATCGCCTCGGTCAGGATCAGCGCCTCTACAGAGCCCGCCCCCAGCCTTGCGCGGCCATCCACGCCCTCGGCCTCGCTGGCCTTATCCCATTGATAAGACAGCGGAGCGCCATTGATGATCTGCGCCTCGACCGTGATCTCCTGCCCCTGAGCCGCCAGCCCGGCCTGCACCATCGGCGCAAGATCAGGCCCCACCAGACTGTGCCCGACAAACAGAATTTCAGCCAGGATCGAGAAGATTGACACGGTAACGCCCCTTACCCTTTCACGCCGGTCGGAGCATAGCCGGTCACCACTTGCCAGACCACCTCTTGCATGATCCGCGCGGCCTCGGGCGTGGGGGCGGTGGCCGGGCTGCCATCGGCGCGCTGCAAGGCATGGGGCAGCCCCACCGGGCTTTCGCCGGACAGCACAGCAAAATGGGTCAGCGCGACAAGGTAAAGCCCCAGATCCGAGAGGTGAATAGGGTCAGGCGTGCCATCCGCGCCGACCCCAAACAGATCGCGCCGCGAGGTGAGGCCCGGCAGGTCGCCCGCCTCGATCCGCGCCACCACGGCGCCCATCACCTGACCGGCCGGGATCACATGCAGCGGCGCGACGCCCTCGATGGCGAGCGCAGGGCGCAGCACCTGACCCTCCCACAACTCGGGCAGGTCTTGCTTCAGACGTGTCTCCCACCCGCCGGGATCATCCAGACGGTGCCAGGTTTCATAAAGATAGATGCGCAAATCGGGCCGCCCGGCCCGGGCAAGGCGCGCCCAATCTGCCAGCGCCCGCGCGCTGTCATGGTAACGGATCGCATCTTTCAGCTCGACCATCTCGGTGACCACGAGGGCGTCATACGCGCCCGACGCCAACGCCTCGCGCACCGGGCGGAAAGCGGGAGGGCGGTTTTCCTCCGAAAAACCGGGCACATCCTCCTGCCAGTGATTGCGCAAGGAGGCCCCCCAGCCCAGCTGGCTGTGATAGCGATTGCCCATGAGTTGCGACAGCATCGCGGGCATGTCACGCCCGACAAGGCTGTGGCCCAGATGATAGACCGCCGCCGGGCGTTGCGGGGGCAACGGCTGGGCATAAAGCGCGGCAAAGGCTTCATCTGAAAGGGTTTTGGGCGTGGCAAAGCGCCACCACACCACTGCGGCAAGACCCAGAAGGGCAAGGATGAGGAACAGACGCATGGCACTCCAACTGGGTTGGCATCCCGAGATTGGCACAGCCGGGTGAATGTGCCGTTAATGCGATTTCGGGGCAAACAGCCGGTAATACAAGGCATCCGGCAGAAAATTCGCCGCGCGGAACAGCCACTGGAACGGGGTGGGGAAGCTGCGCGAGAAGCGGTTGCTGTCCATCAGGCGGATCATCTGCGCCGCCGCAGCGGCGGGCTCCATGATCTGCGGCATGGCGAAGCTGTTCTGCGCCGTCAGCCGGGTGCGAATGAAGCCGGGATTGGCCAGTTGCACCTTCACCCCCGTACCGCGCAGATCGCAATAAAGCGTCTCGGCCAGCGACATGCAGGCGGCCTTGGAGGCGCCATACCCCACCGCCCCCGGCAAGCCGCGAAACCCCGACAGCGAGCCGGTGATCACAACATGCCCGGCATTGCGGGCCACCATCCCCGGCAAAACCGCGCCCAAGACCCGGGCGCAGCCGGTAAAGTTGATGTCGCACATCGCCTCGACCTGATCGGCCTGCCAGTCTTGCGCGGGCATCGGCCAGTAAACTCCGGCCAGCCAGACGAGACCATCCACCGGCCCCACGCGGGCCGCAGCCTCCTGCACGCTGGCGCGATGGGCCACATCCATCGGCACGGCCTCGGCGCCCAGCCTTGCGGCAAGGGCCGTCAGCCGGTCAGATGGCCGGGCCGACAGGACAAGCCGCACCCCGCGCGCGGCCAAAGCCTCGGCCAATGCGCCACCCAGACCATCGGAGGCTCCGACGAGCCAATATCTTTGGCCGGACTTCATGTTGCGGGCCGGATCGTGGCGACCAGCTCGGCCACTTTCAGGCCGAATTTGCGGAACTGGCTGCGGTTGACCAGCGTGCCGCCGGGCACCAGATACATCCAGTCCACCACCGACAGAACATGGCCGCCCGCGCCGGGCGCCAGCCGGATGCGATAACGCAGGCCCATGGCAGAGCCGGTCACATGCCCGCTGCCCGCGCCGATCACATCCTCGGCCTTGGCCTGCAAGCTGCCATCGGCGGCCAGATGCAGGTGCCAGACCCGGGCTTGCTCGGTGCCGCTGTCATAGTGAAACCACTCGCGCAACACGCCCTGATCGCCTTGCCATTCGCCCTCCATCCGGGCGGTGAAGCGCGACACCACGCGCCCGGCGGGGCCGAAAATCACACCGTCACAGGTGAGCGGTCCGTTCAGATGGGTGCGTGGGTCAAAGGCCGGGGCGTGGCTGTAATCCACCGGCTTTTGCGCCGGGAATGACCACATGAGGTGGCGCAGCAGCAAGACGGCCAGCAGGAAAATCAATGCAGATTCAAGCATGTGCCTCCTCCTCTGTCAGCTCAAGGCGCAAGAGCAGCGCAATGGCTGCCAGCTTCAATACGCAGGGCAGCGCGCCATAGGCCAGCGCCAGCGCCGCAGGCGGGTTTTGCATCCCCGGCGCAAAGCCCTGCGCCTCCAGCAGCGGCAGGAGGGCCACCGCCGCCAGCGCCAGCGAGGCCTTGGACACGACCGACCAAAGCGCGAAACCGGCGGCCTCGGGCGTCTTGTGCTGAACCGTCTGGCGCGCAAACAGGGCAGGCAGCAGCGCCAGATCGGCCCCTGTTGCAAAGCCCGAAACGGCTGAGATCACGGCAAAGGGCAGCACATCGCCGGGGCCGAGCGTCAGGGTGAACACGAAGGCCAGAATGGCCAGCGCCATGGCGGCCAAGAGCGCGGGCCGGGTGCCGTGGCGGCGCGCCAACGCGGTCCAGACCGGGGCGCCCAAAGCGGCAGCGGCAAAGAACAGCAGCAGCAGCGGCCCCTCGGCACCCGGCGCCTCCAACTGGCTTTGCACAAAGAACAGAAACAGCGTCGAACTGACGGCGGCGGGCATGGCATTGACCAGCGCAAGCACCAGCAGACCCCGCAGCGCGGGCTGTGCCAGCACCTCGCGCAGGCCACCTTGCGGTGCCAGCCGGCCGCAACGCCATTGCCCGTGCATTGCCAGACCCGCCCCAAGTGCCAGCAGGGCAAAGCCGATGGCAAACCCGGCATAGGGCGCCGCGGTCAGCGGCACGAGCGCGAAAGGCGCGACGCTGGCCAGACATACGCCAAGCCCCGCCCCGGCCTCGCGCCAGCCGGCCAGCTGCAGATGCGCCGTGCCGGCAGCCGTCGTGCCCTCGGCATAGAACACGATGGTGAGGAAGGACCAGGCGGTGAACAGCGCCGTCAGCATCAGCGCGAACCAGATCAGCGGCGACACGGGCGGCGTGACGGCAAAGAGCCCGAGCATCGCCGCAGTCATCACGGCCAGCGCCACGGCAACGCTGGGCTTTCGCGGCACGCGCCCCGCCAGCCAGCCCAAAGCCGGGTCCTGAACCACATCCACCAGCCGCAGCGCCGCCAGCACCAGCCCGAGGGCTGCAAGGCTCAAGCCATGCTGCGCGGCATAGACGGCGGGGGCGTGGATATAGATCGGCAGGCCCGCCGCCGCCAGCATGGCCGCAAACAGCGACCAGCGCGGGAAGGTGGGGCTTGGGGCTAGCGGCGCGGCGGTCATCGGCTGACCTCCTGCGCCGGTGGCTCGGGGCGGTTGCGGAAGCCCGCGCCTTTCAGGAACAACCGCAGCGCCTGCCAATGGATCAACGCCAGCACCCGCCGCGAGCCGAAGGGGCGGCGCAGGCAGGCGGCCAGCAGGCTGCGGGTGGTCAGCGCCCGACGCGGGCCGATGAGGTTGGTATAAATCCCCCCCGCACCGTTGCTGTGATCAATCCAGATGCCGATCCGGTCTGCTGTAATGTCGAACCGGAAGCGATAGCTGCCCTCGATGGGCTGGAAGGGGGAGACATGGAACACCTTCTGCGCCTCGATCCAGTCGGCGGCGGTGATCGGCGCCAGATCGGGGCGATGGCACAGATAGCAGTGGCGGTCGCCATAGGTATTGGTGACCTCGGCCACCACGACGCGCAGGCCATTGGCATGGCAAAGCCAGAATGCCACCGGGTTGAACACATGGCCCAACAGGCGCGGCTGGGCCAGAAGCTCGATCCGGTCGGGCGCGGGCAGGCCCTGCGCCGCCAGCACCTCGCGCAGCCAGGCGGCGCCGCGCCCCTGCCCCGGCGCACCGCCATGGTCGGCATCCCACAGCGACATGAGCGCCGCCCGGTTGCGGGCAAAAAGATTGCAGCCGAACAGACGGGGCGCCTGCACCGGCCCCTCGGCCTCCAGCAACAAATAATCGACACCATAGCGGAAGGCGTTCTGCACTACCCCCTTCCGGCCATGGAAAGTCTGGCCTGCGATATGCTCCACCCGGCTCATTCTGCGGCGATGGGTTGCGCCAGACGGGCGGGCATGGCCTCGACCACATCCACCGCCGAGGCAAACCCATCCTCGTGAAAGCCGTTGCGCATCCAGGCACCACAGAACCACGTGGCGCGCGTGCCATTCATCGCCCGGATCGCCTGCTGCGCCTTCAGCGCCGCCAGATCATAGATCGGGTGCATGAAGGTTTTCGTGTCGTAAATCTTTGTCGCATCAATGTATTGCAGCGGATTGAGGGTGACAAACATCGGGTCATCCTGCGGGATCGGTTGCAGCGAGTTCATCCAGTAGCTCAGCGCGATGCGGTCGGGGCGCCGCCCCTTCGGCTCCACATAGACCCAACTTGACCAGCATTTGCGCCGCTTGGGCATCAGGGCCGGGTCGCAATGCAGCACGGCCTCGTTGGGCTGATAGGACACGGCCGCCAGCGCATTACGCTCGGCCCCCGAGGCATCGCCGAGCAAGGCCAGCGCCTGATCGGAATGGCAGGCCAGAACCAGCTCGTCAAAGCCCTGCCAATCGGCACCTTCAGCCTTCACCTCGGGCCCCGGTGCGCGTCGCACGGCCTGCACCGGCGTGCCAAGCCGCAGCGTGACTCCCTGCGCCTCCAGCAGCGCCTGCAAGCGCTGCACATATTGGGCCGATCCGCCCTGCACCGTATACCATTGGTGATGGCCGGAATTGCTCATCAGATTGTGGTTGCGGAAGAACGTGACCAAGGCCTGCGCCGGGAAATCCAGCACCCCCTCGCACGGGGTGGACCAGATCGCCCCCGAGAAGGGCAGCAGGTAGCGATCACGGAACCAGTCGCCGGTGCCAAGCTCGCGCAGGAACTCGCGGATCGTCAGGCCGGGATGGCGCAGCGCCTGTTCGGCATGGGCATTGAAATGCAGGATGTCGCGCAGCATCCGCAGAAAGCGGGGGTCCAGCGCGCGCCGGCGCTGCGCGAAGATCGTATTCAGCGAGGCCAGCGCATATTCCATCGCCCCGCCCTGAAACGAGGCGCCAAAGCTCATGTTCGACGGCACATAGGGCACCTCCAGCCGGTCGAACAGCGCGGTCAGATGCGGGTAATTCGCCTTGTTGAACACGATGAACCCGGTATCCACCGGCTGATCGCCGCGCTTGCCCGCCATGACGGTGCGCGCATGGCCCCCCAGCCGGGACGCGGCCTCGAACAGCGTCACCTCAGCCCGATCGGCCAGCAGATGCGCGGCGGCCATGCCGGAAATCCCCCCTCCGATCACGGCAATGCGACGGCGCGGGGCGGGGGGCATCTCAAAGGGCATGGCGGTTCCTGACTTGGCCGTTTGGAAGGCTTACGTTGCGCAAGCAGCACCGGATCACCAGAAAATTCCGCCGCGCCAGTGATCCGTCCGCGAAACCGCCGCGTATCCCTGCCATGATGTTTGACGCAAGCCCCGCACAGAATTTGGATGCGCCGCCAAGCCGGCGCCCCTATGCTGCGCTGGCAAGGGTCAAGCGTCGGGCGGAAAAGGTGACAGCAGAAGCGGGCGAGGATTGGACGGCGCATCTGCTGGCCGTGCGCGACAGGCAGGACCGGGCGGCATTTGCCGCGCTGTTCCAGCATTTCGCGCCACGCGTGAAGGGCTTTCTGGTCAAGTCGGGCACCAGCCCGGCCCAGGCCGAGGAATGTGCGCAGGATGTCATGGAAACGCTGTGGCAGAAGGCGCAGCTCTTTGACCCCGAGCGCGCCAGTGTGGCGACCTGGGTTTTCACCATTGCCCGCAACCGGCGGATCGACATGGCCCGCCGCGCCGCCCGCCCCGAGCCCGAGGATCTGCCCTGGGGCCCGGAGGCCGAGCCGGACCAGCATGCCGCGCTGGAGCTGGCACAGGAAACCGCATTGCTGGGCGAGGCACTCGCCCGGCTGCCGCAGGCGCAACGCGCGCTGATCGAAAAGGCCTTTTACGGCGATCTTTCGCATAGCGAGATCTCCGAGCAGACGGGTCTGCCCATGGGCACGGTCAAATCGCGCATCCGGCTGGCGCTGGAAAAGCTGCGGCAAAGTTTTGAAGGTGCAAGAGGATGACGACGACGATCCGCCACCATGTCTCTGACCGGCTGTTGATGGCCTATGCCGCAGGCACATTGCCCGAGGCGTTCAGCCTTGTTCTGGCGACGCATCTGTCGCTGTGCGACGAGTGCCGCGCAAGGCTGGGCGAATATGAGGCCTTGGGTGGTCAGGTGCTGGAACGCAGCGATCTCGCCATGGCCGAGGGCAGCCTTGAGGCCTGTCTGGCCCGGATCGAGGGGCTTGCACCCGTCGCCCGCCCGCAACCCCGGCGGGCGCATGGCGTGTTTCCGGCACCGCTGGCCAAATATGTCGGCGGCGGCCCCGAGAAGGTGAAATGGCGCCCGCTGGGCATGGGCGTGCGGCAGGCCATCCTACCGACGGCACGCGGGGCAACGGCGCGGTTGCTTTATATTCCCGCCGGGCAGGCGGTGCCGGATCACGGACACCGGGGCACCGAGCTGACTCTGGTGCTGCAAGGCGCCTTTGCCGACAGCACCGACCGTTTCGGGCGCGGCGATCTGGAGATTGCCGACGAAGATCTGGAACATACGCCGATTGCCGAGGCGGGTGAGGATTGCATCTGCCTCGCCGCGACCGACGCACCGCTGCGCTTCAACGCGCTGATCCCCCGGTTGTTGCAGCCGGTGTTCAGGATTTGATCACCACATCTGCCAGATCAGCCGCAAGGCCAGCGCCGAAGATGTGATCACCAGCAATGGCTTGATGATGCGGGCACCAATCCGCATCGCCACGCGCGAGCCGATGCGCGCACCCGCCGCCTGCGCCAGCCCCATGGCCAGGCCAATCGCCCACCATGGCGCACCTTGCAGGGCAAAGACCGCAAGACTGCCGATATTGGAGGCGAAGTTCAGGAATTTGGTATGGGCCGTGGCTTTCAGCACGCCATAGCCCGCCAGCATGACGAAGCCGAGCATGTAGAACGCCCCCGCCCCCGGCCCCAGCAGCCCGTCATAAAAGCCCACCAGCGGCACCACCGTCGCCGCAAACAGCGCCGGGCCGACCCGCGCCACCCGGTCAGCATCGCTGAGGCCGGGCTTGAGCGCGAAGAACAGGGCAATGCCGATCAGCAGCACCGGCAGACCCAGTTTCAGCACCTCGGTCGGCAGATAGCTGACCAGCATCGCCCCGAAAGCCGAGGCCAAAAAAGCCAGCGCCGCCGGCCCCACCTGCCGCCGCACATCCACATGCCCGGCGCGCGCATAAGACCACGCCGCAGACCCGGCGCCAAAGGCGCCTTGCACCTTGTTGGTCGACAGCGCCTGCACCGGGCTGGCCCCGGCCAGCAACAACGCGGGCAAAGTGATCAGCCCACCGCCGCCGGCAATGGAATCAACAAAGCCCGCCACAAAGGCAGCGCCGATCAGCATGGCGGCCAGCTCCAGCGATACCTCGAAGATCACAGGTCAAATCTCCGCGAGACTCGCCCGACGCGCGCCCCTGATTTTAGTCTAAAATCAGGGTCTTCGGCGTAATCGACAAAACCGCGCCGGGCGTAATAGCCCAGACCCGGCGCATTGTCGGCGCGGATCGTCGCGTTCAGCACCGTCACCCCGGCGCCGCGCGCGGCGGTCATCGTCACCGCAAACAATGCCCGACCGGCGCCTGTGCGCTGCCGATCCGACGCCACAAAGGTGCCAATATCGCCCCAGCCCTCGGGCAAGGCCGCGTTATGACCGACCGACTGAAAGCCGATCAGCCCCTGCTCATCCTCGGCCAGATGGCAGCAGATCGGCTCATCGCCCGCGATATAATGCGTGATGATGGCCTCGGGCGTGAAGGGCGCCTCATGCGCGGTGGTGCCACCGATGGCGATGATGCGATTGAGCAGCGCTGCCATGGCGGGTGCATCCTCGGGCCGGGCCGGCCGCAGGATCACGCCGCGAACTCCGCCCGCGCATAGCCCTGCATGAACAAGAGCGCGGTCAGATCGCCATGGTTCACCCGGATGTCACATTGCGCCGCGACCGAGGGCTTGGCATGCAGGGCGACGCCCGCGCCCGCCCGGTTGAGCATCGCCAGATCATTTGCGCCATCGCCCACGGCCATGGCCTCCTCCGGCGTGATCCCCAGCCGCGCAGTGATCTCCAGCAGCGCATCCAGCTTGGCCTGTTTGCCCAGGATCGGCATGCCCACCGTGCCGCTCAGCACCCCGTTTTCGGCGTTCAGCGTATTGGCGCGGTTCTCGTCAAAGCCCAAGGCCTCGGCCACGCGGGCGGTAAAGGCGGTGAACCCGCCCGAGACCAGCGCGGCATAGCCGCCTTGCGCCTTCATCGTGGCCAGAAGCGCCTTGCCGCCGGGCATGAAGGTGATGCGGTCGTGATACACCCGTTCAATCACCGCTTCCTGCAGACCTTTCAACAGCCCGACACGCTCGCGCAGCGCGGCCTCGAAATCCAGTTCGCCATTCATCGCCCGCGCCGTGATGCCCGCGACATGCGCGCCCACGCCGGCCTCGTCGGCCAGCTCGTCGATACATTCCTGCTGGATCATCGTGCTGTCCATATCGGCCAGCAACAGGCGCTTCTTGCGGCCCGCCATGGGTTGCACGATCAAATCGACGCGCAGCCCTTGCAGATCCGCCCAGACCTGCCAGCGATTGTCGGGCACGGCAGGCATATCAAACTCGGCCGCCACTGCCGGTTCCAGCCAGCGCGCATCGCCGCCGCCCCAGGCATTGCGCAGGGTCTCGACGGTCAGACGCTCCAATACCGGAGTTTCTGGATTGGTCAGAAGCGTTACGGTAAACATCAGATCAGCCTATCAGAAGTCGAGGTTTTCGACGTTCAGCGCGTTTTGCTGGATGAATTCGCGGCGCGGCTCCACCACATCGCCCATCAGCTTGGTGAACAGATCATCCGCCTCGGCCACGTCATCCACCCGCACTTGCAGCAGGGTGCGGGCATCCGGGTCCAGCGTGGTTTCCCACAGCTGTTCGGGGTTCATCTCGCCCAAGCCTTTATAGCGTTGCAGCGACAGGCCCTTTTCGCCCTCGCTCAGAATGGCCTTCAACAGCTCGGTCGGGCCATGGATCGGCTGTTCGCGATCCTTGCGCACCAGCCGTGCCTCGCGGGTGAACACGTCGCGCACTTGCCCGGACATCTGCGACAGTTTCCGCGCCTCGCCCGAGCGCAGCACGGCGCCATCCAGCGTGCGCAGCTCCTCGACACCGCGCAGGATACGGCTCAGACGGATGCCATGATCCTGCGTGATCCGACCCGTCCAGCCCTTTTCATATTCCACCGCAATACCATCCAGCCGCTTGGCCACGGTATCGGCCACCAGCTGCAAATCGGCATCGGCGCGGCCCTGGTCAAAGGCCCCGGCCAACGCCGCCTGTTCCAGAATGCCGCGCGGGTAATGCGTCGGGAAGGCATCCAGCACCCGGCGGAAGGCGCGCGCGCCCTCGACGATGCGCAGCAGATCGGCGCCCGCCACTTCCTCGCCCGAGCCAAGCCGCAGCACCGCCCCATCCACGCCCTGATGGATCAGGTAATCCTCGAAAGCGGCCTGATCCTTCAGGTAGACCTCGGATTTGCCGCGCGCCACTTTGTAAAGCGGCGGCTGCGCAATATAGAGATAACCGCCATCAATGATTTCAGGCATCTGGCGGTAAAAGAAGGTCAGCAGCAGCGTGCGGATATGCGCGCCATCCACGTCGGCATCGGTCATGATGACGATCTTGTGGTAGCGCAGCTTGCCGATATTGAACTCGTCACGCCCGATCCCGGTGCCAAGCGCTGTGATCAGCGTGCCCACGGTTTCCGATGACAGCATCCGGTCAAACCGCGCGCGCTCCACATTCAAGATCTTGCCGCGCAGGGGCAGCACGGCCTGTTGCTTGCGGCTCCGGCCCTGTTTGGCGGAACCACCGGCCGAGTCACCCTCGACGATGAACAGCTCCGACAGCGCAGGGTCTTTTTCCTGACAATCGGCCAGCTTACCGGGCAGCGAGGCCACATCCATCGCCGTCTTGCGCCGGGTCAACTCGCGCGCCTTGCGGGCGGCCTCGCGGGCCAAGGCGGCCTCGATGATCTTGCCGACGATGATTTTCGCCTGCGCCGGGTTCTCCTCGAACCACTCGCCCAGCTTTTCGTTCACCAGGTTCTCGACCGCAGGTCGCACCTCGGACGAAACCAGCTTGTCCTTGGTCTGGCTGGAGAATTTCGGATCGGGCACCTTCACCGACAGCACGCAGGTCAGGCCCTCGCGCGCGTCATCGCCGGTGAAATCGACCTTCTCGCGCTTGGCGATGCCGCTATCCTGCGCGTATTTGGTGATGGTGCGGGTCAGCGCCCCGCGCAGGCCCGCAAGGTGGGTGCCGCCATCACGCTGCGGAATGTTATTGGTGAAGGGCAGCACCGATTCATGGTAGCTGTCATTCCACCACATCGCGACCTCAACCCCGATGCCACCGCGCTCGCCCACCATATAGATCGGCTCGGCCATCACCGAAGTCTTTGAGCGGTCAAGGTATTTCACAAATTCCTTGACGCCGCCCTCATAGAACAGCTCGGTCTTGATCGGCTCGGCATGGCGCTCATCCTCGATCAGGATGCGCACGCCAGAGTTCAGGAAGGCCAGCTCGCGCAGCCGGGTTTCCAGCGTCTTGAAGCTGTATTCAAGGTTGGAAAACGTGCCATCCTCGCGGTTGGTCTTGGCGCTGGCCAGAAAACGCACCTCGGTGCCGCGCTGGCCCGGTGCCGGGCCCACGTCATGCACATGCACCACGCATTCGCCAAATTCGAACCGCGCGCGGTATTCGCGATCATTGCGCCAGACCGTCAGCTCCAGCCATTCCGACAGGGCGTTGACCACCGAAACGCCCACGCCATGCAAGCCGCCCGACACCTTATAGGCGTTGCCACCCTCATCGGTGTTGTTGAATTTACCGCCCGCATGCAGCTGGGTCATGATGACCTCGGCGGCGGAAACGCCCTCCTCGGCGTGAATATCCACCGGGATGCCGCGGCCATTGTCGCGCACCGAAACGCTGTCATCGGCGTGGATTTTCACCTGCACATAATCGGCATGACCGGCCAGCGCCTCGTCAATGCCGTTATCCACGACCTCATAGACCATGTGATGCAGGCCAGAGCCATCATCGGTATCGCCGATATACATGCCGGGGCGCTTGCGCACCGCCTCCAACCCCTTGAGAACCTTGATGGAATCGGCGCCATATTCAGCGGCCTTCTTCGCGGCTTCGGTCATGTATCCTGCATCCCTCGAATTACCCGCGAGTTATACCGGCTGGGGCAGGCAATGTCACCCCTTGGACACAAGATTTGGGGTCAGAGGAAGGGGATGACGCAGGCCACCGCAATCAGCAGCCCGCCCGCCGTCAAGTTCAGCCGGCGCAGGTTTTCGGGGCTGGAAAGCAGGTCGCGCGCGCGGTCCAGGAACTTGGACAAAAGCAGGTTGCAGCACATCGGCAGAAAGCCCGAGATGCAGATGATCGCCAGAATATCAGGCCATGTCAGGCGCGACAGGTCAAAGAAACCGGGCAGCGCACCCATATAGAACAGGATCGCCTTGGGGTTGCCGATCACGGCGGCAAGGCCGACCGTAAAGCCCGCCATCACGCCGGGCCGCGTCAGGCGGCTGTCGCTGCCCGGCGCCTTGGCGGGCGCCCGCATGAGCATCACCCCCATGATGAAGAACACCGCCGCCGCGACCCATCGCAACAGGCTCAACACCTCGCCATATTGCGTCACGATCCATGAAAGGCCCAGGATCGCGGCCAAGGGCCACATCAGATCACCAATCGCCACGCCCACAGCCAAAGGCCAGGCCGCGCGAAACCCGCCCGAAAGCGCCCGCGCCAGCAGCGCCACCCAAACCGGGCCGGGCACCAGCCACAGGCCCAGCATGGCACCGGCATAGGTCAGCAATTGCCAGAAGGTCACGGTCATCCAAAGCGCCTCGTCAAATCAAGATGCAGCCGGTTCGCCTCGGCCCAATGGTCGGGATACTGCGATGCCTTCGGGGCGGCAAGCCAGTCACGCGCCGCCTGCAATTCACTGGCAATCAAGGCATCCACCGCCGGGTCCGTCACCTCGGCATAGCCCATTTCTCCTGCCTCCAGCTTGCGCGCAACAAGCTGTCGCAACCAGGCCTCCACCTCCGGCGGCAGATCGACGGCGGCCACCAGATCCCAAAGGTTCATCGGTGGCATGGCGGCATCATGCAACCGCATCCAGCGCAGGGCCATCGCCGGGCGCAGAGTGTAAAAATAGCGCTTCAGCCGGATGCCCTGCTCGGTCACCTGCCGTTCGCTTTGACGATCCGCCAAGGCCAGATAGTGCCATGTCACTGGCCGCCGGGTCAGCGCGTTGCGGCAAAATCCGGATAGCGCCTCGCGGGCCTCGGGAATATCGACATAGCGGATCGGTGATTGCAGCCATTCCGGCAATACCGCATTGGATTTCGCCGCCAGCGTCAAAGCCTTGCCCAGTTCCCAGCCCGAGATGTCCAGTTCACCGGAAATCGGACGCTCGATCACATCACGGGTCGGGTCCAGACGCAGAAACCAGTCAGCCGGGCGGGCATAGACAAAGCGCACATCATAATCGCTGTCGCGTGAGTGAAACCCCCAAGCCCGCGACCCGGACTCGACGGCCAGCAGCACCGTCACGCCTTCCTCGGCGGCAATCCGCGCGATCTCGTCGCGGATCAGGCTCTGCATGGCGGGCGAAACCGGGCTCATGCCGGAAGCTTCAGGCTGCCATCGGCCTCCAGCGGCCAGAACGGGTTCATCGCAACCTCCCAAACATGGCCATCGAGATCGGCCCAATAGCCGGAATATCCACCCCAGAATACCTTTTCCGGCCGCTTCAGCGCTGTCGCCCCGGCGGCGAGGGCGGCGGTGAAAGCGGCATCCACCTCGGCCTCGGTGGCGAAATTCTGCGCCAAGGTCACGGCCCCCGTGCCAAGCTTGGCCCCGGCGCGGCCCTGATCGGCGGCGAGGTCAGCACGGCCAAACAGGGCCAGCGCCAGACCGTTGATCTGGTAAAACGCCACCCCCTCATGCGCGCCATGCTCCTGCCAGCCCAACCGGGCGTAAAACGCCTTCGAGGCCACCAGATCAGCCACACCAAGCGTAATCAACGTCACACGTTGCGAAGTCATACGGGGCGGGGTCATGCTGGCACCTCGGTGATGATGGATTGCCCCTCGGCATCCGTGATTTCAAAGGTCTGGCCCCGCGCGCCCAGACTGTCAAACAGGCCCGGCTCGGTGCCGGTCATGATCGCCTGCGCCCCGGTGGCGCATAATTCGTCATAAAGCGCGGCGCGCCGACCGGCATCCAGATGCGCCGCCACCTCATCCAGCAGCAGGATCGGCGGGCGGCCCAGATCAGCGGCCAAAGCGCGGGCATTGGCCAGGATCAGGCTGATCAGCAACGCCTTCTGCTCGCCGGTCGAACATTGATCCGCCGCAACGCCCTTGGCCGTGAACACCGCCGCCAGATCGGCGCGATGCGGGCCAACCAGCGTGCGCCCCGCCGCCATGTCGCGCCGCCGCCCCTCAGCCAGCGCCTGCGCCAGATCGGCCGCCGCACCCTCGGGGTTCACCACTGCCAGCGCCGCCTTGGGGAAAGCCGTCTCCGCCCCCTCCTGCGCCGCCAGCAAGCGTGTCACGGTGGCGGCCCGGTTCGCCTCGATCACCGCGCCGGATTGCGCCATCTGCGCTTCCAGCGCACCATACCAATGCGGGTCAGAGACCTCATCCTTCAAAAGGCGGTTGCGGTCGCGCATCGCCTTTTCATAGGCCAAGACCGCCTCGGCATGGTCGGGCGCAAAGCTGAGCGTCAACCGATCCAGAAAGCGCCGCCGTCCCTCTGCCGCCTCGGTCCAGAGCCGATCCATGCTGGGCACCAGCCAGACCATGCGCAAGATCCGCGCCAAGGCGACCTGTGGCGCAGGCTTGCCGTCGATCCGCACCATCCGCGTGGCGCCACCCTCGGCCCAGGTCTCCAGCTGATGTGCCGCGTTCAGCCCGGCCACCTCGGCGATCACCTTCCAGCCAATCGCCTCGGGCCGCCGCGCGATCTCCTCCGCCCCGGCCCGGCGCAAACCGCGCCCCGGCGACAGCAGCGAGACCGCCTCCAGGATATTGGTCTTGCCTGCCCCGTTTGCCCCCACCAGTGCCACAGGCCGCCCATCAAACACCAGCCGCGCGGCGCGATGGCTCCGGAAATGCGAAAGCTGAAGCGCAAGGATCGCTAACCCGCTCACGCCTCAACCCTTTTCATCTGTTCAAAATATCCCACGGGGGTCGGGGGGTGTGAAACCCCCGGCGCGCCCTGTCACACGCGCATCGGCATCACGACATAGACCGCGCTGGTGTCATTGCCTTCGCGCATCAGCGTCGGATCACCCGAGGAGTTGAACAGGAACACCGCATTCTCGCGGTCCACCTGACTGGCGATTTCCAGCAGGTATTTGGCGTTGAAGCCAATTTCCAGCCGCTCATCGCCATAGGCCACGGCCAGCTCTTCCTCGGCGGCGCCGCTGTCCGGGGCGTTCACCGAAAGCACCAGCCGATCCTCATCAAGGCTCAGCTTCACGGCGCGCGAACGCTCCGACGATACGGTCGCCACGCGGTCCACCGCCTTGGCGAAATCGGTGGCATCCACCTCCAGACGCCGAGTGTTGTTCATCGGAATGACGCGGGTGTAATCGGGGAAGGTGCCGTCGATCACCTTGGAGGTCAGCGTGATCGAGGGGGTCGCAAAGCGCACCTTGGTTTCCGAGACCGAAACCGCGATCTGCGCCTCGTCATCATCCAGCAATTTACGCAGCTCGTTCACCGTCTTGCGCGGCACGATCACGCCCGGCATGCCCTGCGCCCCTTCGGGCAGGCCCGCATCAATGCGCGCCAGACGATGACCGTCGGTCGCCACGCAGCGCAGCACCGGGCCATCTTCGCCGGTTGCGACATGCATATAGACGCCGTTCAAGTAATAGCGCGTTTCTTCGGTCGAGATTGCAAACTTCGCCTTGTCGAACAGACGGCGCAGCACCGGGGCCTGGGCGCCGAAATTGGTGGCATATTCCGACGAGGCCATGACCGGGAAATCTTCCTTCGGCAGGGTTGCCAGATTGAAGGTGGATTTGCCCGCCATCACGGTCAGACGGCCCGCGGCGGCATCCTCGCTCAGCGTGACCAGCGCGCCATCGGGCAGTTTGCGCACGATTTCATGCAGCATCACTGCCGAAACCGTGGTGGCGCCAGCGCGTTCCACCATGGCGGGGGCGCGGTCAACGACCTCGATATCCAGATCGGTGGCGCGGAAGCTGACGGTGCTGCCCTCGGCCTCGATCAGCACATTGGCCAGAATCGGGATCGTGTTGCGACGCTCGACCACCGATTGCGCCTGACCCACGGCCTTCAGCAGCGTGCCGCGTTCAATGCTGATCTTCATCCCTGTCACCCTTTTCTTGCGGCCGTTAGTTGCGGGCCGACAAAATAGACCCGGTTTCCGCCGGTTCTCAAGCCGTTTTGGCGACATTCCGCCGGATTTCGGGGGCCGTCAAGCACTTGGCCGCCGGTTGCGGCCAAGCGTGACCCGATTGCAGCAAATCGGCCTGTCAGGCCTGCAACAGCCGCTTGAGCATTTGCAGATCATCGGCCAGCTGGCTGTCGGTCGCCATCAGCTCTTCGATCTTGCGCACGCCATGCATGATGGTGGTGTGATCGCGCCCACCAAAGCGGCGCCCGATCTCGGGCAGGCTGCGCGGGGTCAGCTGTTTGGCCAGATACATGGCGATCTGCCGGGGCCGCGCGATGTTGCGCAGCCGTTTCGGCCCGATCATATCCGACAGGCGGATATTGTAATGCTCGGCCACCTTGCGCTGGATTTCCTCGATCGTCACCTTGCGATCCGAGGCGCGCAGGATGTCTGCAAGGCAATCCTGCGTCAGATCCAGCGTGATCTCGCGCCCCACAAGGCTGGCAAAGGCGAACAGCCGGGTCAGCGCGCCTTCCAGCACGCGCACATTGGTGGTGATGCGATGCGCGAGGAATTCCAGCACGCCATTGGCAATCACGAGACCCTTG
>NZ_JAEULU010000221.1 GCF_016792925.1 Gemmobacter sp. | reverse complement strand
AAATATCCTCAGGGGGTGAGGCCGAAGGCCGAGGGGGCGCGAGCGCCCCCTTTTCTTTTGCGGCCCCCTCTTTGCTGCAACGCAGCTTGCGCTGGCCCCGGTTCCGTTTATCCTGCCTGCAACACAAAGGGTGCCGCAGTGCAGAAAACCGAGTTCCTCACCGATTTCACCGTCATCACGCCCACGGCGCAGATCGGCACGCCGCAGCATGGCTGGCGGGCCAAATGTTTGCAGCGGCTGGTGCGGCTGGAGCTGCCGGTGCCGGCCACGGTGGCCTTGCCGGCGGGGACGGTGCGTGGGATTGCGGCGGGGCAGATGGTGGATTGCCGCGCCATTCTGGAGCAGTTCGGCGAGGCGCCCCTGATCTCGGTCCGGCCCTCGCCCGAGAACCCCGATTGGGGCGGGCCTGCCACCATTCTCAACATCGGGTTCAATGCCGCGCGCCATGCCCGGCTGGTGGAGACGCATGGGCAGGCGGCGGCGGATGCGCTCTATCTGCGCTTCGTGCAAGGCTATGCCGTGCATGTGGCGCGGCTGGACCCGGATATGTTCGAGGGGCTGGAGCCGGGTGCGGCCAGTCTGCGCGACGCCTTGCGCAGCTATCAGATGGAAATGGACGAGCCCTTCCCCGAAGACCCCGCGCGTCAATTGGCCGAGGTGTTGCGCTCGATGGCGCGGGCCTGGGAGGGCACGACGGCGCGGCTGCTGCGTCAGGCCAAGGGCGCGCCGGCCGAGGCGGCTTTGGGGCTGGTGGTGCAACAGATGGCGCAGGGCATCGGGCAGGGGATTTCCGGCTCGGGGGTCATCCAGTTCGTCGATCCGGTCTCGGGCGATCCGCAGGTGAAGGGGCGGTATCTCGGCCAAAGTCAGGGCCGCGACGCCTTGACCAAGGGCGAGGCGCTGTATCTTACGCGCGACAAGCGCGGCCCTTCGCTGGAGGATCTGGCGCCCGAGGTCTTTGCCGATCTGCTGCGCCACGGGGCGATCTGCCGTCAGCGGCTGCGCGAGGAGATGCAGATCGAATTCACCATCGAGGATGGCAAGCTGTCGGTCCTTGATGCGGTGAAGGTGCAGCGCAATTCGCGGGCCGGGCTGAAGATCGCCGTGGCGCTGGCGCGCGACGGGGTGATCAGTCAGGCCGATGCCGTCTTGCGGGTGGAGCCGCGCGCGCTGTCGGAGCTGCTGCATCCGCAGGTCGATCCGCGCGGGCCGCGCGACGTGTTCGTGCGCGGCATTGCCGCCAGTCCCGGCGCGGCGGTGGGGCGCATCGTGTTCTCCTCGCAGGCGGCGCAGGCCTCGGCCTCGCGCGGGGAGCCGTGCATTCTGGTGCGGCGCGAAACCGCGCCCGAGGATATTCGCGGCATGCATTCGGCGGTGGGCGTGCTGACCGAGCGCGGCGGCATGACCAGCCACGCGGCGGTGATCGGGCGCGGGCTGGGCCTGCCCTGTATCGTGGGCGCATCGGATATGCGTCTGGATTCCAAGGACAAAAAGCTGATTGCCCGCGATGGGAGGGTGTTCCGCGAGGGCGATCTGATCACCATAGACGGCACCACGGGCGAGGCTTTGGTGGGCGCCGCCGAAATGCTGCCGCCCGCGCAGGACGATGCCTTCCGCCAATTGTTGCACTGGGCCGACGAGCTGCGCGACATCGGCATCCGCGCCAATGCCGACACGCCCGCCGATGCCCAGACCGCGCGGGATTTCCGCGCCGAAGGCATTGGCCTGTGCCGCACCGAACATATGTTCTTTGACGAGGATCGTCTGGTCGTCATGCGCGAGATGATCTTTGCCGACAGCCCGCAGGACCGGGCGGCGGCGCTGGCGCGGCTGCTTCCCATGCAGCGGGCGGATTTCGGGCAACTCTTTGACATCATGCAGGGATTGCCGGTGTGCATCCGGCTGTTCGATCCGCCCTTGCATGAGTTCCTGCCGCATTCGCGCGAGGGCTTGCGCGAGCTGGCCGAGGCGCTGGACCGCCCGCTCTCGGAGGTGACGCGGCGCGCCGAGGCGCTGGCCGAGTTCAATCCGATGCTGGGCATGCGCGGCGTGCGGCTGGGGGTGGTGCTGCCCGAGATCTATGACATGCAGGCCCGCGCCATCTTTGAGGCGACGGTGGAGACGGTGCGCGCGGGCACGCCGGTGGTGCCGGAAATCATGATCCCGCTGGTTTCGGCCCGGCGCGAGGTGGAGCTGGTGAAAACCCGGGTCGATCAGGTGGCGGCGGCGGTGCGGTCGCGCACGGGGGTGGCCTTTGACTACCGGCTGGGGGTGATGGTGGAAACCCCGCGCGCGGCGCTGCGGGCGGGCGAGATTGCCCAGCACGCCGCCTTCCTGTCTTTCGGCACCAATGACCTGACACAGATGACCTATGGCCTGTCACGCGACGATGCCGGGCGGTTCATGAACACCTATGTGCAGGAGGGCGTCTTTCCCGAAGACCCGTTCCATATCCTTGATGTGGACGGGGTGGGAGAGCTTTTGCATATCGGTGCCGAGCGCGGGCGGCGCACCCGCGGCGACCTGACGCTTTCGATCTGCGGCGAGCATGGCGGCAACCCCGAATCAATCGCCTTTTGCCGCAAGGCGGGCTTTGATTATGTCAGTTGCTCGCCCTATCGGGTGCCGCAGGCGCGGCTGGCGGCGGCGCATCTGGCGCTGACCGATCCGCGCCCCTGAAGGCGCGCCGCAATCAGGGTTAAGGCGTGAAAATGGCAGGAAAAACCCTGCTTTTCCTCTTGCATTTTCTGGCAAGGCCCAAAACGCAGTCTGGCGGAATTCCGCTGAAATCATGTGTCATTTTTGCCACAAGACTGGACAGCGGCGGCAAAATCAGGGTAAGCGCCGCCCCTGTTGCCGTTCGGAACGCCGCTTGCAGGCCCCGGACAGCGGCGTGAAACAGGACCGGGAACACGAGCCCATGCGCTTTGCGACAGTCTGGACGGCGGCCCTTCTGGGGGTCTTCGTCCTTCATGGCGCGGCCTTCGCCGATGTGACGGTGAGCCAGTCGAACGACCCCGCTGCCGGCCTCAATGGCCGGATGACCTCGCTGCTCGGGGTCGAGAAATCCGCTCTGGGGCAGGTGGCCCCGGCCAAGATGGCGGCGATTGCCGATGGCGTGGCGATGCCGCGTGCGGCGGCGGCGCCGCGGTCCGCCAGCAAACCGGCCCGGGTCAAGCCGGGACAGGTGAAGCTGCCGGGCGTGCTGGGCAGTGACCCGGCGCAGATCGACGCGCTGCCGCAGGCCAGCGGCGATGCGCAATGGCAATGCCTGGCCACCGCGCTTTATCACGAGGCGCGGGGCGAGTCGGTCAAGGGCCAGATCGCCGTGGCCGAGGTGATCCTGAACCGCGTCGACAGCCCGGCCTATCCGCGCACGGTTTGCGGGGTGGTGCAGCAGGGCGGCAATGGCGGCTGCCAGTTTTCCTTCACCTGTGACGGCCGGTCGGATCGCATCAGCGACCGCGCGGCCTGGGCGCGGGCGGGCAAGATCGCGCGCAGCATGCTGGATGGCGCGCCGCGCGTGCTGACCGCCGGGGCCACGCATTTCCACACGGTCAATGTCCGCCCCGGCTGGGCGCGGCGCTTTGACCGCACGGCCAGCATTGGCGCGCACCTCTTTTATCGGCAATAATGTCGCGCAGAGGCGCTTGCTTGCCGCGCTGGGGCAGGGCATGAGGGCCGGGCGCGGCTAGGGTCGCGCCAGTTCGACGCCTTCGGAGGGCATGATGACCAGCGATATCCGCCTTGCCTTTGCCCATCCCGAGGAACGCAGCCTGGCCTCGGCCAGCGCCGATCCGCGCGACCGCATTTCCTTGCGCGATCATGTGGTGGAGGCCGATATTGGCGCCTTCCAGCAGGAACGCGGGCTGAAACAGCGGCTGCGCTTCAATGTGGTGGTCGAGGTGCGCCCGGCGCCCACGCCGCTGGAGGATGATGTGGATCGCATCCTCTCTTATGACCGCATCACCGAATCCATCGCGGCCGAGCTGGCGGCGGAGCGGCTGAACCTTCTGGAAACCCTCGCCGCCCGGGTGGCGGAGCGGGTGCTGGAAGAACCGCAGGCCATGCGGGTTTTCGTGCGGGTGGAAAAGCTGGATCGCGGCCCCGGCGCGCTGGGGGTGGAGATCGTGCGGAGCCGCGCCGAGGCGCCCTTGCGCGCGGTCGATGCCTCGGGCGCGCTGCAATCGCTGCACCCGCTGGTGGTCTTTCTGGACAATGCGACGATTGCCGCCCCCGATCTGGCGGCGCGGCTGGATGGCTGGCAGGCGCGGGGCCTGCCGCTGATCCTCACCGTGGGCCTGCCCGACCTGCCGCGCGCAGAGACCGGCCACAAGCCGACGCAGCGCCGCATCGACCTGCTGGCCATCGAGCAAAACGCCTGGACGCTGGCGGCCCGCGATGACCGCTGCGTGGTGGTGGCGACCCGCACCGAGATCGACTGGGCGATGAAGAACGGCAAGACGATCGTCTGGGCGCCCTCGAAACTGGTGCTGGATGCCGTCGATGGCCCGCATTCGCGCGAGCCGGTGGCGCTGGCCCTGTGGCTGGCCGAGCTGACCGCCGCCGAGGGCTTCATCGTTCACGGCGATGTAACAGTTCCGGCGGGAAGCCGCGTGAGCGTGGAGCGGGCCTGAGGCCCGCACTTGTGCCGCGCGCCGCATCGGCCTAATGCCTGTGCATGACCTATTATCGCCCCATTCCCTGCCATGATGCCGCCCGGCCTGCGGGCGCCCTGCCGCTGGCGGGGGGCTGGCTGTGGTTCGACCGGGTGGAGGTGCTGCGCCGGGGCGCGGCCCCCGCCCTGATCGCCGCCGCCGATCTGCCCCCCGATGTGGCCGAGCGCCTGTCTGCGCCGCGCGGCGCTTTCGCAGGCCTTGCGATGGATCGCCCGCGCCTGATGGGCATTCTGAACGTGACGCCCGACAGTTTCAGCGATGGCGGCCAGTTCCTCGCGCCCGAGGCCGCGCTGCGCCAGGGCCGCGAGATGGCGGGGGCGGGGGCCGAGATCATCGACGTGGGCGGTGAAAGCACCCGTCCCGGTGCCGTGCTGGTGCCCGAGGGCGAGGAGATCGCCCGCACCGCCCCGGTGATCGCCGCCTTGCGGGCAGGCGGGATCGAGACCGCCATTTCCATCGACACCCGCAAGGCCGCTGTGGCCGAAGCCGCGCTGAATGCAGGTGCGAGCTTCGTCAATGACGTGTCGGCCTTCACCTTTGATGCCGGGTTGAAGCCGGTGGTGGCGGGTGCTGGCGCCCCGATCTGCCTGATGCACGCCCAGGGCACGCCGCAAACCATGCAGGCCGATCCGCGCTATGAGGATGTGCTGCTGGATGTCTATGACTTTCTGGCCGAAAAACTTGCCGAGGCCGAGGCGGCGGGCATCCCCCGCGAGCGGATCATGGTTGATCCCGGCATCGGCTTTGGCAAGACGCTGGAGCATAACCTGACGCTGATCCGGGGCCTGTCGCTGTTCCACGGGCTTGGCTGCCCGATCCTGCTGGGCGTCAGCCGCAAGAAATTCATCGGCACCATCGGGGGCGAGCAGGATGCCGCGCGCCGCGCCCCCGGCTCGGTCGCCGTGGCGCTGGCGGGTGTGGCGCAGGGCGCGCAGGTCTTGCGCGTGCATGATGTGTGGGAAACCCGTCAGGCGCTCAGCCTCTGGCGGTCCGTGACGGTGGGGATGTAAAGCATGAGCCGCAAGCTGTTTGGCACCGACGGGGTTCGGGGCCGCGCCAATACCTATCCGATGACCGCCGAAATGGCGCTGCGCCTTGGGGCCGCTGCCGGGCGGTTCTTCCGCCGCGATGGCAGTTCGGCGCATCGGGTGGTGATCGGCAAGGATACCCGGCTGTCCGGCTATATGATCGAAAACGCGCTGACGGCGGGTCTCACCTCCACCGGCATGAATGTGCTGCTCTTGGGCCCGGTGCCGACGCCGGCGGTGGGCTTCCTCACCCGGTCGATGCGGGCCGATCTGGGCGTGATGATCTCGGCCAGCCACAATCCGCATCAGGACAATGGCATCAAGTTCTTCGGCCCCGACGGGTTCAAACTGTCGGATGAGGCCGAGGCCGAGATCGAGGCGATCGTGGCGGGCGAGATCTTGCCCGCCCAGCCGCAGAACATTGGCCGCGCCAAACGGATCGACGACGGGCGCGGGCGCTATCAGGAATTCGTGAAAACCACGTTCCCGGCGGGGCTGCGGCTCGACGGGCTGAAAGTGGTGATTGATTGCGCCAATGGCGCCGCCTACAAGGCCGCGCCCGAAGTGCTGTGGGAGCTGGGCGCCGAGGTGATCCCGGTGGGCGTCACCCCCAATGGCACCAATATCAATGACCGCTGCGGCTCGACCCATACCCAGACGGCCGCGGAGGCCGTGGTGGCGCATGGTGCCCATGTCGGCATCAGCTTGGATGGCGATGCGGACCGGGTGATGATCCTCGACCAGAATGGCCGGGTGGCCGATGGCGATCAGATCATGGCGCTTCTGGCCGCCCGCTGGGCCGAGGAGGGGCGGCTGCGCGGCAATACGCTGGTCGCCACCGTCATGTCGAACCTCGGGCTGGAGAAATTCCTGAACGCGCGCGGTCTGCGGCTGGAACGCACCGCCGTGGGCGACCGCTATGTGGTCGAGGCGATGCGGCGCGGCGGTTACAATCTGGGCGGCGAGCAATCGGGCCATATCGTCATGACCGATTACGCCACCACCGGCGATGGTCTGGTGGCGGGGTTGCAATTCCTGTCGGAAATGGCGCGCACCGAGAAACCGGCCTCCGAGCTGGTGCAAAGTTTCGCCACCGTGCCGCAGCTTCTGAAGAACGTCCGCTATGGCGCTGACAAACAACCCCTTTCCGTGGAATCGGTGAAATCCCGCATCGCCGAGGCCGAGGCCCGCCTGAAGGGCAAGGGCCGCGTCCTCATCCGCAAATCCGGCACCGAACCCCTGATCCGGGTCATGGCCGAATGCGAGGATGAAGACCTGCTGAACGCCGAAGTGAACGCCATGGTCGCCGCCATCGAAGCGGCGGTGTAACCCCAAACCACCCGCTGCCCCTGCATTTTCTGTTCAAAAATATCCTCGGGGGGAGCCTCCCGCAGGGAGGCGTGGGGGGGCGGCACCCCCCCCACCCCCCCCCCCCCCCCACCCCCCCAAGGTCCCGGGCGCCCCCCCCCCGGGCGCC
>NZ_JAEULU010000215.1 GCF_016792925.1 Gemmobacter sp. | reverse complement strand
CTGAACGGCACCGCCACGCTGAGCGCGGGCGCCTTCCTGCTGTAACTTTGGGCCGGGGCCGCCCGCGCGGCCCCTCCCCTCACAAGAACCGCCGCAACCGGGTCTGGATGAAGGGGATCACCCCCCAGACCATGCAGATCACGATCATCGGCACCATGACCAGCGTGCGCGCGGGCAGCGGCCAGCCCTCGGTCAGCGGCGCAATCACCAGCATCAACCCGGTGACCAGCGGATAAACCCCCAGAAACACGAAAAAGGCAAAGCGCAACCGGCTGGGCGGGCGCGGGCTGGCTTGTGCGGCGGCAACAGACATGGCAAACCTCTCCTGCGTATCGAAACGAAACGTCTAGATCTTATAGAACGGAACGTATCGTTTCGCAAGCGGGGAAATCGCATGCCATCTGAAGCCACAGAACCGCGCGCCTCCATTGGCGCCCGCCGCAACCCGGAGACCGAGGCCGCCGTGCTGGAGGCCGCCGCCGCCATCATCGCCGAAGACGGCTTTGCCCGCCTGACCATGGAGGCCGTGGCGCGCCGCGCCCGCGCGGGCAAGGCCACGGTCTATCGCTGGTGGCCCTCGCGCGGGCATCTGCTGCTCGCGCTTTATTCCCGGGCCAAATCCGGCCTGCCCAGCCCCGATACCGGCAGCCTCGCGGGGGATATGACGGCCTATCTCTCCGCCATGCTGGCGCAATGGCAGGGCGAGGGCGACACACCCGCCCTCGGCCCCCTGCTGCGCCTGCTGATCGCCGAGGCGCAGCTCGATCCCGCCGTCGGCGCCGCCATGCAGGAAGAACGGCAAAGCCGCTGGCATCATATCGACGATATGGTGGCGCGGGCGCAGGCGCGGGGCGAGCTGAACCCCGCCCTCTCGCCCGGCCATGCCGAGCGGCGCATCATCGCACTGCTGTGGTTCCAGCTGCTGACCGACAGCCTGCCCCCGCCCGAGGCGATCCCGCAGCTGGTGCAAGACCTCCTCGGCGGGCTGACCGCCTGAAGTTTAGGCCCAACCCGCCTTAAACCCGGCCCGCCTTAAACCCGGCCCGCCTTAAACCCGACAAGTGCCGTCGCCAGTGACCAGATATTTGAAACTGGTCAATTGCTCTGCCCCCACCGGCCCGCGCGCATGCATCTTGCCGGTGGCAATGCCGATCTCGCCACCCAAGCCAAACTCGCCGCCATCGGCAAACTGGGTCGAGGCATTGCGCATCAGAATGGCACTGTCGAGCCGCTGGAAGAAGCGCGCAGCCGTGGCGTCACTCTCAGTCAGGATGCTTTCGGTATGGCTCGACCCATAGCGCCGGATGTGCTGGATCGCGCCATCCACCCCATCCACCAGCTTCACCGCGATGATCATGTCGAGGAACTCGCGCCCGAAATCATCGGGCTTGGCCTTCACCGTGCCGGGGATCTTGGCCAGCTCGCCCTCGGCGCGCACCTCGACCCCGGCGGCCAGCAGATCCTCGATCAGCACCGCGCCGTGATTGGTGTAAAAGGCCCAATCCATCAGCAAACATTCCGCCGAGCCGCAAATCCCCGTGCGCCGGGTCTTCGCGTTCAAGACCACCCGCCGCGCCTTTTCCAGATCGGCATCGCGATCGGCATAGACGTGGCAAATGCCCTCCAGATGCGCGAAAACCGGCACCCGCGCCTCGCGCTGCACAAGGCTCACGAGGCCCTTGCCGCCGCGCGGCACGATCACGTCAATATGCTCCACCGCCTGCAACATGGCCGAGACCGCCGCCCGGTCGCGCGTCGGCACCAGCTGGATCGCCGCCTCCGGCAGCCCCGCCGTGCGCAACCCCGCCACCATGCAGGCATGGATCGCGCCCGAGGAATGAAAACTCTCCGATCCACCGCGCAGGATGACCGCATTCCCCGCCTTCAGGCACAGCGCGCCCGCATCCGCCGTCACATTGGGGCGGCTTTCATAAATGACGCCCACCACCCCCAAAGGCGTGGACACGCGCTGAATATGCAAGCCATTGGGCCGGTCCCATTCCGCCAGCACCCGCCCCACCGGGTCGGGCTGCTCGGCAATGGCGCGCAGGGCGCCCACGATCCCGGCAATCCGCCCCTCATCCAGCTTCAACCGATCCAGCATCGCCGCCGACAAGCCCTTGTCAGCCCCAAAGGCCATATCCTTGGCATTGGCGGCCAGAATGGCGGGCACCCCCGCCTCCACGGCATCGGCCGCCGCCAACAAGGCCGCCCGCTTGGCCTCAGGTGGCGCGAAAGCCAGCTCCGCCGCCGCCGCCCGGGCAGCAGCCCCGATCCCGCGCATCAGCTCGCCCACATCTTCCATCGCCACAGCGTCCATCGCGCCCTCTTTCATCTTGGCAAAAATATCCTGGGGGT
>NZ_JAEULU010000204.1 GCF_016792925.1 Gemmobacter sp. | reverse complement strand
ACCGCGATCATCCCTGCCCCCATGGAAAAGCGGGGGCCAGCCCCCCGCACTAACCGTAACAGCGGGGGCCAGCCCCCGCACCCCCGGGATATTTGAGAACAGATGAAGGGGGAAGGGGGTTACGCGCTTTCGGTCAGCGCGGCGTGGCCCTTGGGGGTGAGGGCATAGATGCCCTTCTCCACGCGTTCAAACCAGCCATAGTGATCGGCGCGCAGCATCACGGCGGCCTTGGTCACCCCGGTGGCGGCGGCAAGGATGCGCGGCGCGGCGGGGCCGGGTTGCAGGGCCTGCGCGAGGCGCAGCGCCTCTTGCCGGTAAGCCGTCATACGCTGGATGCCAGCGGTGCCGCCGGTGTTCGGGTCGCCCACGCGGCGCTGAAACTCGCGCAGGAGGCGGGTGGCGCGGGCGGTTTGTGGGCGGGGTTGATAGGGGCCGGGGTCCAGATGCGCCTCGACCGTAGCGCCCACCACCAGAAGGCCAAGGCCAAGGCGGCGACAGAGCGCGATCATGTCGCGATAGCGGCTGGCCCAGCCCTTCTGGCCGGGAGCGGGCACCGCCAGATAGACGTTTTCAAACATTGTCTGCCGCTGCACCCCCTGCATCACAAGGGCAAGGGTGAAGCCGGTTTTCAGTTCCACCACAATCGGGGGCTCATCGCCCCGCAGCGCCATCACATCGCAGGCGCCGATCTCGGCCTTCACCTCATAGCCCTGCCCTTCCAGAAAGGCCTTCACCGGGGCATAGAGATCGGCCTCGCGCCGCGCTGCCATTCAGCGCACTTTCAGCGTGGCCAGACCGATCAGCGCCAGGATCAGCGCGATGATCCAGAAGCGGATCACGATCTGCGGCTCGGCCCAGCCTTTCTTCTCGAAATGGTGGTGGATCGGTGCCATCAGGAAGACCCGGCGCCCGGTGCGCTTGAAGTAAGCGACCTGAATGATGACTGACAGCGCCTCGACCACGAACAGGCCACCGACGATCGACAGCACGATCTCGTGCTTGGTGCAGACAGCGATGGCGCCAAGCGCCCCGCCCAGGGCGAGGCTGCCGGTATCGCCCATGAACACCGCCGCCGGGGGGGCATTATACCACAGGAAGCCAAGCCCGCCGCCGATCAGCGCGGCCGTGAAGATCAGGAGTTCGCCGGTGCCCGGCACCGAATGCACGCCCAGATAATCGGCGAAATTGGCGTTGCCCACCACATAGGCAATGGCGCCAAAGGTGCCCGCCGCGATCATCACCGGGCCGATGGCGAGGCCATCCAGACCGTCGGTCAGGTTCACCGCATTGGCAGCCCCCACCACCACGATCATACCGAAGGGCACGAAGAACCAGCCCAGATTGACCAGCGCATCCTTGAACAGCGGCAGCGCCAATTGGTTGGTCAGAGGGCCGGGATGGAATTGCGCGGCGGCGTAAGAGGCCAGCGCCGCAATCAGCAGCCCAAGCGCCATGCGCACCCGGCCCGAGACGCCCTTGGTGTTCTGTTTGGTCACCTTGGCGTAATCATCGGCAAAGCCGATCAGGCCAAAGCCCAGCGTCACCAGCAGCACGATCCACACATAGGGCGTATCGAGCCGCGCCCAAAGCAGGGTCGAGACCACCAGCGCCGACAGGATCAGCAGGCCGCCCATGGTCGGCGTGCCCGCCTTGGAGAAATGCGAGGCCGGGCCGTCATCGCGGATCGGCTGGCCCTTGCCCTGCTTGCGGCGCAGGAAATTGATCAGCGGCCGCCCGAACAGGAAGCCGAAGATCAGCGCCGTGAAGAACGCCGCCCCCGCCCGGAAGGTGATGTAGCGGAACAGGTTGAAGAAATCCCCGCCATCGGAGAACTGGGTGAGGATATACAGCATTACTCTGCCCCTTTTGCGTCTTTGACGTCTTGTTTTTCAACAGCTTGCGGTTGGCCCAATTTGCGGATCGCCTCGACCAGCAGGCTGACCTTGATACCCTTGGACCCCTTGACCAGCACCACATCGCCTGCATCCACAAGGCTGCGCACGCGCGGCAGCAGCTCGGCGGCGGTTTCCACCCATTCGCCACGCTTGGGGCTTGGCAACACGGCGTGCAACGCCTTCATTCGGGGGCCGACGCAATGCACCAAGGCGATCTGCGCCATGGCGGGATGCGTGGCAATCGCGGCATGCAGCGCCAGCTCGGTCTCGCCCAGTTCCAGCATGTCGCCCAGAATGGCAATGCGGCGGCCCTTGGCGACGCGGCCAATGTTATCCGTGGGTTGCAGGATCGACAGCACATCAAGGCTGGCGGTCATCGAGGCCGGATTGGCGTTGAAGGCATCGTCGATCAGGTCGAACCCGATCTCCTCTACCGGGTCGGTGATGATACGCTCGCGCTGGCCACGCCCGGCGGGGGGTAGCCAGCGGCCAAGCCCTTGCGCCGACAAGGCCGGGTCCAGATGCAGCGCCTCGGCCACCGCCAGAACGGCCAAGGCGTTCACCGCGAAATGCTGGCCGGGCGATTGCACGCGGAACAGGCGGCGGCCCTTGGGGGTGGCGGCCTGCACGGTGCTGGCCTCCTCGCCCCATTGCGCGCTGGCAATCTGCCAATCGGCGTCTTTGGCGGCGAAGGTCACGGCTTGCGCGCCAGTCTCGGTGGCCTTGGCCAGCAGGATGGGCGAGACGCCCAGACCTTCAGGCAGCACCGCCACGCCACCGGGGCGCAGGCCGTCCAGAATGGCGGCCTTTTCCACGGCGATTCCTTCAAGGTTTTCAAAGGCAAACAGATGGGCGGGCGCGACGGTGGTGATCACCGCCACATCCAGATCGGCCATGCGGGCCAGCGGCGCGATCTCGCCCGGATGGTTCATGCCGATCTCGATCACCGCGAAATCGGTCTCAATAGGCATTCGCGCCAGCGTCAGCGGCACGCCCCAATGGTTGTTATAGCTGGCCTCGGCGGCATGGACGCGGCCCTGCCCCGCCAGCATGGCGCGCAGCATCTCCTTGGTGGAGGTCTTGCCGACAGACCCGGTGACCCCGATCACCCGCGCTTGCGTGCGGGCGCGGGCGGCGCGGCCCAAAGCCTCCAGCCCTTGCAGCACATCGGGCACCAGCAACAGCGGGGCATCCGCCGCAACGCCCTCGGGGATGCGCGAGACCAGTGCGGCCGCAGCCCCCGCCGCCAAGGCCTGCGCCACGAAATCATGCCCGTCGCGCAGGTCTTTCAGCGCCACGAACAGATCGCCCGGCTTCAGGCTGCGCGTGTCGATCGAGACGCCCTGCGCCGCCCAGGCCACCGGCGTTTGCCCGCCCGTGGCCGCCACGGCCTCGGCTGATGTCCACAGCGCCATCTCAGATCACCCCATCCAATGCCGCGACCGCGATAGAGGCCTGTTCCACATCGTCAAAGGGGAAAATATCGCCCTTGATCACCTGCCCGGTCTCGTGCCCCTTGCCCGCGATCAGCAGGGCATCGCCCGGCTGCAAGGCATCGACACCCCGCAGGATGGCCTCGGCCCGGTCGCCCACCTCGGTGGCCTCGGGGCAGGCCGCCAGAATCGCGGCGCGGATCGAGGCCGGGTCTTCGCTGCGCGGGTTGTCATCGGTGACGAAGACCACATCGGCATGGGCCTCGGCGGCGGCGCCCATCAGCGGGCGCTTGGTGCGGTCGCGGTCCCCGCCCGCGCCGAACACGACCACCAACCGCCCCATCACATGTGGGCGCAGCGCGCGCAAAGCGGTTTGCAGCGCATCGGGCGTATGGGCGTAATCGACATAGACACCTGCGCCATTGCTGCGCGTGGCCGCGAGCTGCATGCGCCCGCGCACGCCCGCAAGGCCCGGCAACACCCGGAACACATCGCGCGGGCTTTCGCCCGCCCCGATGACCAGCCCGGCGGCCAGCGCCACATTCTCGGCCTGAAAGCCGCCGATCAGGTTCAGCCGCACCTGAGAGGGCGAGCCCTGCCAGACATAGCGCACCTCCTGCCCCGTCGCATCGAAGCGCTGCGCCGCGATGGACAGATCGCAGGTCGGATCGCTGCCCACCGTGATCACGCGCTGCCCGGCCTCGCGGGCGCGGCGGGCCATTTCGGGGCCCTTGGCGTCATTCATGTTGATGACAGCCGAGGCTTCGGGCGGCAGAACCCTGTCAAACAGCCCGGCCTTGGCGGCGAAATAGGCCTCGAAGGTGCCGTGATAATCCAGATGGTCTTGGGTGAAATTGGTGAAGCCCCCGGCGCGCAGCCGCACGCCATCCATGCGGAACTGGTCCAGCCCATGCGAGGAGGCCTCCATCGCCGCATGGGTCACCCCCGCCGCCGCCGCATCCGACA
>NZ_JAEULU010000185.1 GCF_016792925.1 Gemmobacter sp. | reverse complement strand
TAAAGGCCAGCACGCCGATCTGTCGGCGAAAGCGGATCAGGTTCAGCCCGGCAAAGCGCCGCAAGGGCGTGACGCACAGCCCCGCCACCAGCAATTGCAGGGCCACCTCGCCCAGCCGGTGTTCGATGGTTTTCACCGGGTCCACCCCCAGATCGCCGGAGAATACCTGCCAGATGAGCAAGGCCGCAGGCACCGCCCCCAAGGCGTAAACCATCCATGGCCTCACGGGGCGCAGCGCGCGATGGATCGCCTCCATCAGTAATCCGCCGCCAGATCCTGCCCCTTGTAAAGGCCCGCCACCTGATCCTCATAGCCGTTGAACATCAGCGTATCGACCCGCTTGGCAAACAGCCCGCCGCCGATCACCCGCTCCGAGGCCTGCGACCAGCGCGGATGATCCACATTCGGGTTCACATTGGCATAAAAACCATATTCGCGCGGTTGCAGCTTTTGCCAGGTGGTTTCGGGCTGGGTATCGGTCAGGCTGATTTTCACCAGCGATTTCGCGGATTTGAAACCGTATTTCCATGGCGCCACCAACCGGATCGGCGCGCCGTTCTGCTTGGGCATCGGCTCGCCGTAAATCCCGGTCGCCAGCAAGGTCAGCGGGTGCATCGCCTCATCGAGCCGCAGCCCCTCGCGGTAGGGGAAATCCAGCAGCCCCGCCGCCACACCCGGCATTTCCTCGGCCCGCGCGAGGCTTTCAAACCGCACATACTTGGCGCCGGATTGCACGCCCACCTTCTCCAGCAGTGCCGCCAGCGGCACACCGTTCCACGGAATCACCATCGACCAGGCCTCGACGCAGCGGAAGCGGTAGATGCGCTCCTCCACCTTCAGGCCCGCCAGCAAATCCTCCAGCGCGTAAGATCCGGGACGATCCACCAGCCCGTCGATCTCGACCGACCAGGGCGAGGTGGTCAGGGCGCCTGCATGGCGGGCAGGGTCTTCCTTGTCGAAGCCGAATTCATAGAAATTGTTGTAACTGGTGATTTCTTCCAACGAGTTGGGAGTGAGCTCCGCCGCCGCACGGGCGGGCAGGGCCCCCGCCAGCGACAGCGCGCCTGCGCCCGCCAGCAGCGCACGGCGGTTCAGCCACAGGCTTTTGGGCGTCACATCGGCCCGCGTCAGGCCAAGGTTTACATCTGAGTTCCGCGCGGCCATGGCTTTCTCCCTGTTCCAACCCTAGTTCTGGGGCAGTTCGGCCAAAGGGCAAGCGGCGTTACATCACGACCCCGTGTTTCCCAGATCCAGCATCAGCCGCACCAGCGCGGCCTCGGGCGTTTCAAACCCGCCGTTTTCGACTCCGGCTGCCCAGAGGCCCGCCCCCGCCGCATAGGCGCCGGGGGTCAGCCCGCCCTGCAAGCACTGGCTGACCGCGCGAATGCGGCAGCCCCGGGCCACGGCGCGGCGCAGCGCCCCGGCCACATCAGGGTCGCTCATCGCCGTGCCCGCGCCGAACACGCGCAGCACCGCGCCGTCCAGATGCTCCAGCGCGGCGGCGAGGGCCGGCACCGGCAGGCCGGGCGTCAGGCTGAGGATCGCCACGCGGGCCGTGCCAAAGCGCGGATTGCTGCGCGGCACAGGGTCGGTCTGCGGCACGCTGGCAAAGGCGTCATCGGCGTGGCTGTCGGCCTTCACAAGGCCCCCCGCCGCCACCAGCCGCCCGGCAAAGGCCAGCCAGACCCCCGGCGCCGCCGTCTCCAGCGCCTTCAGCGCCAGATCGAGGTTCGCCTCGGCATCGCCGCCCATGCCCAAAGGCACCATCGAGCCGCACATGACCACGCGCCGTCCGCTGCCCGCCAGCGCCTGCGCCAGCGCGGCGCCGGTGAAGGCCATGGTATCGGTGCCATGGGTCAGCAGCACATCCGCGCCCGGATGCGCCGCGATCAGATCGAGAAACAGGTTCCACTCTGCCGGGCCCACTTCGGCACTGTCCAGCAGCGGGTCAAAGGCATGGGTCGCGAATGGCAGCCCCGGCAGCCGCGCGGCCAGCGCCGCCTCCAGCTTGCCCGGCACTGGCACGAGGCCCTCCGGCCCCGGCCCCATGCCAATGGTTCCGCCACTATGGATCAGCAAAAGCGCCATGGTTCCCCCCGTTTTGGCGCCTTTTGCCATGGCGGGGGGCGGGGCGTCAAACCGTGTGGAGGTAAAGGTCGAAATCCACCTCCGACACGGTGCGCGCCACCCGCGCATATTCCGCCGCCTTGATGGCGGTGAAGGTGCGGTGCATGTCCGCGCCAAGCGCGTCTTTCAGGAAGGCCGAGCCCTGCGCCGCCACGATGGCCGAGCGCCAGTCGGCGGGGATCGGCGGCGCGTCTTGGCCCGCATCATAGCCGTTGCCGGTGGTCTCTGGCCCGGGATTGATCTTTTCGATCAAGCCCTTGCGAATGCCGGCCAGCACGGTCGCGGCCACCAGATAGGGGTTGGCATCCACACCGGCCGGGCGATGCTCGATCCGGCGCGCGCGGATGTCACCTGCGGGAATGCGCAGCGCGACCGAGCGGTTGTTGACCCCCCAGGTCGGGCTGACCGGGGCGTAGGATTGCGACGAGAACCGCCGCCAGCTGTTCGCATGCGGGGCAAAAACCAGCATGCTTTCGCCCATGGTGGCGCGCAAGCCGCCAAGCGCATGCAGGATCGTATCGGACCATTGGCCCTCCACCGCCTCGATGAAGGTGTTGTGGCCCTCAAGGTCTTGCATCGACACATGAAAATGCATGCCCGACCCGGCATAATCCTCATTCGGCTTGGCCATGAAACAGGCCGTTACCCCATGCGCCCGCGCCTGCGCCCGCACGATGCGCTTCAGCCGCATCAGATCATCGGCGGCCAGCATCACATCCTCGCGGTAATGCAGCGTCAGCTCATACTGGCCGGGGGCATATTCGCTGATCATCGTTTCGGCCTTGATGCCAGATTTTTCCGCCGCCGCGTAAATATTTGAAAACAAAGGCAACATGCCATGCAGGTGATCCACCGAATAGACTTCGGTCTTGGTCGAGGGGCGGCCATCCAGCACGTCCCGCGCGGGCACCATCTTGCCGCGCGCGTCGCGCTCATTCGCCAGCAGGAAGAATTCCAGCTCGAAAGCGCCCGCCGGTTTCAGGCTCATATCGGCCAGCAGATCAACCTGCCGTTGCAGCGCGTGGCGCGGATCGGAGGTCATCTTCTGCCCCTCCAGATCATACATCGACATGAACACCTCGCCGCGCGGCGGCTGGGTGTTGTGCAAGGGTTTCAGCGTGCCGGGGATGGGCCAGGCCCGCAGGTCGCCATCGCCCTGATCCCAGATCAGCCCGGTTTCATGCACATCCTCGCCGCAGATGTCGAGCCCGAGGATCGAGATCGGCAAATGGCGGCCATTCTTGTAAAAAGACAAAAGCTCATGGCTGCGGATGATCTTTCCCCGGCCAATTCCGTTCGCATCGTGCAAGACGATGTCAAAGGCCTCGATCTCGGGATGGGCAGTCAGAAAGGCTTCGGCCTCGGCGAGGGAAGAGCCGGAGGGGCTGGTTATGTCGGTCATGGATCAGAACAATTCGTCAAGGATTGCGTCGAAAGCGGCGATCAGGCGGTCGATCTGGCGCTTGGTGGTGGCGGGGCTGACCAGCATCATATTGTGGAAAGGCGCGATCAGGCAGCCGCGATTGAGCAGCGCGGTATGAAGGGCGGCCTCTACCTGTGGTTGATGTGCGCCTGCGGCCTCGGCGCCGTTTTTCAGCGGGCCGGGGGCGCAGATGAACTCCACCCGCGCGCCCACCCGCACCACATGCCAGGGCGCGCCATGGCGCCGGATGGCGCGGGCGAGGCCCGCCGAAAGACGCCCGG
>NZ_JAEULU010000183.1 GCF_016792925.1 Gemmobacter sp. | reverse complement strand
CATGGCAGGCTCAGGCCGACAGCGGCGCCAGCGCCCGATTGCGGGCGGCAAGGGCGGCGAGGGCCGGGCGCGCGGGCTCGGCCTCGGGCGGCAGGGCGGCCTCGGTCAGCGCGGCCTCGTTCGGGCAATCGCCCCAGGCATCGGCATCGGCATCCAGCAGCGCCGTGCAGCGGCGGGCGAACAGGTCGAGCAGATCGGCATCGACCCCCGCCACCTGCAAGGCGGTGACCGGCGCGGCGCGGCCCCGGCAGGCCTCGGCCAGCAGCGGATCGGTGGCTTGCAGGATGAAGGCGCGGCGCATGACGCGGCCATTGCGCGGGCTGGCCAGGCGGTCATGCAGCGCATCCAGCAGGGTGGCGGGCGGCAGATGGGTTTGCAGCGCGTGCAGATGCGCCTCGATCACATCGGGGCGGGTGTCGTCGCGCAGATCGGCCAGCGGCTCGGTCAGGCGGGCGGCGAACAGGCGCAGCTCGGCCAGACGCTCGGCGGTTTCGGCGGGCGGGGTGGAGGCCTCGACGCTGGCGATGGCCTCATCGAGAAAGCTGTCCAGCTCTTGCGCGCGCTGCGGCGGCCAGGCGATGCGGGCGATCGGCACGGCCAGGAAGGACAGGAGGATTGGCCCCATGAAGGGCAGGTGCAGGTCAAGCCCCGCCACCCCCGCCAGCCCGCGCCCGATGCCAAAGCACAGCACGACCAGCAGCAGTTGCACCACGGCGCGGGCGGCCATGGCAAGCCAGCTGTCAGGCTGCATCCAGTCGGCGCGGCTTTGCGGCCATTCCTGCGGGCGTAGCGCGACAAGCCAGAGCAGGAAGATCGCGGCAAAGACCGGCACCACCCGCCAGCCATAGCCGCCCAGACCCGCGAGAAGCGGACCCAAATACAAACAGGCCGTTGCAATCTGCAACACGCGCAGTCGGATACCCATGCTCTGCCCCTTTGATGGCTTGATGCCATTCTTGCGTGGACAGAGTGACGTTTGCGGCGCGCTTAGTCCAGACCTTCCGGCAGGTCGGCCACCAGAATGCCCGCCGAAATGTCCACCAATGGCACATTCACCAGGGTAAAAGGCAGCAGAAGCGGGCCTTTTCCACCGGGAGCTGTGCTGATTTCCAGAATGTCGCCCGCGCCGTGATTGTGGACGGCCAGCACCTTGCCAAGGGGCGCGCCGCCGGTGTCCCGGACCTCCAGCCCGATCAGGTCGGTGTAGTAATATTCGTCATCGGGCAGTTTGGGCAGGCGGTCGCGGTCGGCGTAAAGGTTCACGCCTTTCAGCGCGTCGGCCTCTTCCTTGGTGGCGATGCCCGACAGGCGCGCGCCGAGGCCCCCGGCCAGCGGGCGGGTGAGTTTCACCTTGAAGCTGCGGCTGCCATCCTCGGTGTAAAGCGGGCCGTAATCGGCCACGGCGGTGGGTTCGGCGCAGAAGCTTTTCAGCCGCACCTCGCCTTGGACGCCAAAGGCGCCCGCAATGGCGCCCACGCAGATCCGGTCGTTGCTCATGCCCATGTCCCTTTGCTTTGGGGTGGTGATAGCAAGATCGCGCGCAAACGAAAAGGCAGCGGGCGATGCCGCTGCCTTTCCTGTCGCCTGAAGGCGGCGAAGATTACTCTTCGGCGGGCGCAGCCGCGCGGGCGGCTTTCTTGGCGGCGCGCTCGGCCATGGCTTTGCCCGGCACGGCGGCTTTGGGGTTGTTGCGCACGGTCTTGGCTTTCAGGCCGGCGTTTTCCAGGAAACGCGCCACGCGGTCGGTGGGCTGGGCGCCCTGGCTCAGCCAGTATTGCACGCGCTCGGCGTTCAGTTTCACGCGGTCTTCGCTGTCTTTGGCGAGCAGCGGGTTATAGACGCCCAGCTTTTCGAGGAAGCGGCCATCGCGCGGCATGCGCGAGTCGGTGGCGACGATGGCGTAGAACGGGCGCTTTTTCGAGCCGCCACGGGCCAGACGGATTTTCATGGACATGGGGTATCTCCTTCGGTGTCCTGTGAGGGGCGCGAGGCCCTTATTTTTGCAGTTTCTCGTGATGCCTGATGACTTCGGAAATGATGAAGGTCAGGAATTTCTTGGCGAAATCGGGATCGAGATCCGCTTCTTGCGCCAGTTTCTCCAGCCGTTCGATCTGGCGCGCCTCGCGGGCCGGATCGGACGGGGGAAGCTCGTGTTCGGCTTTCAGCCGCCCCACGGCCTGCGTGTGCTTGAACCGCTCGGCGAGGGTATAGACCAGAATCGCATCCAGCCGGTCGATGGACTGGCGATGCTCGCGCAGGATCGCGGCGGCGCGGGTGACAGCGTCGGTCATTGCAAAGCCTCCGGGCCGGGATGGCGGAAAACGCGGACCGGGGGCGTGCCCAGGGTCGGCGCGGTGGTATCAAGCGTGGCGCCAAGGCGGGTGGCCAGCCGGGCAGAGCGGTCATTGCCCTGCGCGATATAGGAGACGGCGGTGGTCCAGCCCAGCACGGTATAGGCAAAGCGGCGGGCGGCGGTGGCGGCCTCGAAGGCCAGCCCCTTGCCCTCGGCGGCGGGCGCCCAGACCGACCAGCCGATCTCGCGCTCGGGCCAGGTTTCGGGGAACCACGGGCCGCACATGCCCAAGGGGGTGGTGTCGCCCTTGGCCTGCCAGACGAACATGCCGAAACCGCGCGTGACCCAGTGGCCGATCAGATGGTTGAAGCCGCGCCAGGTGTTCGACAGGTCGTAATCGCCGGTGCGGATCATCTGGCCGCGATCCGATTGCAGCATGGCGTTGAAATGCGGCCAGTCGCCCCCCTGCGGCGCGCGCAGGATCAGGCGGTCGGTCTCAAGGACCGGCACGCCAGACAGCGAGGGGGCGGGCGTCAGCGTCATTTCTTTTTGAACATCCCCGAGAGGCCCGAGGGCAGACCGCCGCCCATGCCGGGGAAGCCGCCGCCACCAAGGCCGGGCATGCCGGATTTCATCGCGCGGGCGGCCTGTTCCAGCTGCGCCGGGTCCATGTTCTTGAGGTCGGGCATCCCGGCGCCCTTGCCCATCATGGCCTTGGCAACCTGCTTCATCATGCCGCCCTTGCCCATTTTCTTCATCATGTCGGCCATCTGCT
>NZ_JAEULU010000156.1 GCF_016792925.1 Gemmobacter sp. | reverse complement strand
TCCGCGCTGTCAGCGGCGCGGCGGCAATTCGGCGATCACCGCGCGGGCGGCGGCGGCGGGGTCGGCCTCTTGCCAGATCGGGCGGCCCACCACGATATGATCGGCGCCATCGGCAATCGCCTGATGCGGGGTCGCCACGCGTTTCTGGTCGCCCAGGGCGGCGCCTGCCGGGCGCACGCCGGGAGTGACGATCAGGCGGCCCTTGGCTTGCGGCAGGGCGCGGATCAGCGCGGCCTCTTGCGGGCTGGCGATCACGCCATCGGCGCCTGCCTCCAGCGCGCGGGCGGCGCGTTCCAGCGTGATCTCGTGAATATCACCGGGCTTGATCAGGTTTGCATCCAGATCGGCACGATCCAGCGAGGTCAGCACCGTTACGGCAAGGATTTTCGTCTCGGTGCCCGCCCGCCCCTGCGCTGCCGCCCGCACCACCTGCGGGTCGCCATGCACAGTGAGGAAATCCAAGCCATGCTGGGCGATGCCGCGCACCGCCGCCTCGACCGTGGCGCCGATGTCGAACAGCTTCATGTCCAGAAACACCCGCTTGCCGCGCTCGTGTTTCAGCTCGTTCGCCAGTGCGAAGCCGCCGCCGGTCAGCATGCCCAGCCCGATCTTGTAAAAGCGGGCCGCGTCGCCGATGCGGTCTGCCAGAGCCAGCCCCTGCACCACATTCGGCACGTCCAGCGCAACGATCAGGCGGTCATCGGACATTTTCGCGCTCCTTTTGCATGTCGCGCAGCGGTTTGGGCTGCGATTGCCCGGCTGTCAAGCCGCGAAGCCGGTGCTAGGGTGGGCCATGAGGCAGCGGCATTTGGGGGAGAGCAGCATGCTGGCGGTTTTCGACATAGGCGGCACCCGCATCCGGGGTGCCCGCTCTCCCGCGCCGGGTGTGGTGGAGCGCGAGACCGAGGCGCCGACCCCGACCGGCGATTTTGCCGGGTTCTGCGCCGTGTTGCGGGCCATGGCCGAGGGGGTGCAGGGGGTGGCGATCTCGATCGCGGGCTGTATCGACCCGACGACGGGCCGCATGAAGATTGCCAATATCCCCTGTCTCGATGGCCGCATGGTGGCGGCGGATTTGCAGGCGGCGCTGGCGCTGCCGGTCTGGATCGGCAATGACGCCGATTGCTTTGCCTTGGCCGAGGCGGGCAGCGGCGCCGGGCGCGGGCATCGCACGGTGTTCGGGGTGATTCTCGGCACCGGGGTCGGCGGCGGGCTGGTGATCGACGGGCGGCTGGTGACCGGGGCCGGGGGCTTTGCCGGGGAATGGGGCCATGGTCCGGTGCAGGACAGCCGCCCGCTGGGCCGCGAGGTGCCGCGTCTGGATTGTGGCTGCGGGCAGGTGGGCTGTCTTGATGCCATCGGCTCGGCCCGGGGGATCGAGCGGTTGCATGCCCATCTGCATGGCCGCAGCCTGAAGGCCGAGGCGATCATGGCCGATTGGCAGGCCGAGGATGCCGAGGCCTGCGAAACCGTCGCCGTCTGGCTGGAGGTGGTGGCCGGGCCGCTGGCCATGGTGCTGAATGTGGTGGGGGCCAGCGTGGTGCCGGTGGGCGGCGGGCTGGGCCGGGCGCTGCCGCTGGTCGCCGCGCTGGATGCCGCCGTGGCCGAGCGGCGGCTGTGGCGCGCGCCGCATCCGGTGGTGGTGCCCGCGCAGCTGGGCGGCGAGCCGGGGCTGATCGGCGCCAGCCATGCCGGTTGGACCGCCCTGAACTGGCCGAAATGCTGAGCGGCAGCCGCCCATGATCGAGGCCCACCCATGATTGAGACCAAGCCATGATCGAGGCCAAGCCGTGATCGAGGTCTGTGTCGATACGCTGGCCGGACTTGAGGCCGCTTTGGCCGGGGGCGCCGGGCGGATCGAGCTTTGCGCCGCGCTGGATCTGGGCGGCTTGACCCCCTCTGCCGGGCTGATGCGGGCGGCGGCGGGCTGTGGCCTGCCGGTGCTGGCGATGATGCGCCCGCGCGCCGGGGGCTTTGTCTGGTCTGCGGCCGAGCAGGCGGCCATCTGCGACGACATCGCGGCGGCGCGGGCCGCCGGTCTGGCCGGGGTGGTGCTGGGCGCGAGCCTGCCGGATGGGCGGCTGGACCGCGCGGCGCTGGCGCGGATGACCGCAGCCGCATCCGGCATGCAGATGACGCTGCATCGCTGTTTCGATCTGGTGCCCGATCCGGCGATGGCGCTGGAAACCGCCATCGAGCTGGGCTTTCACCGCGTGTTGACCTCGGGCGGGGCGTTGCGGGCGGCGGAGGGGCTGGCGCGCTTGCAGGCCTTGCAGGCACAGGCGGCGGGGCGCATCGGCATTTTGCCGGGATCGGGGATCAGCGCCGCCAATGCCCCGCTGTTCGCGGCCTTCCCCGAGCTTCATGCCTCTTGCAGCGCGGCAGGGCAGGGGGAGTTGGGGCGGGGCGCGGCTGAACTGGTGCGATTCGGTTTCTCAGCCGTCGCCCCGCGCGAAACCCGCGCCGATCTGGTGGCCGATCTGGTTCAGGCCTCGGGGTCGTGACGGCTGGTGCCCAGCTTGTAGGCGATCTGGCGCAACATGCCGTGGAAGGTGCGCACCTCGGCGCTGGTCAGCGGCAGGCGTGACCACATGTTGCGCAGGGATACTTTCATCCCCGGCGCTTTGGCCTCGGGGAAGAAGAACCCGGCCTGATCCAGCCGGTCCTCGAAATGCTTCGCCAGCGCCTCGATCTCATGGACCTTGGCATATTCGGTGCGGGCAAAGGTCATCACCTCGGGCGCCAC
>NZ_JAEULU010000134.1 GCF_016792925.1 Gemmobacter sp. | reverse complement strand
ATCGCCTCGATCACCTTCCGCGGCAATCAGCTGATTTCCGGCGTGGCGCTGAACTTCGTGGCCTCGGGGATCACGGTGCTGGTGGCGCTGGCGCTGTTTGACCAGGGCGGGCGCACGCCTGCGCTGGAAGGGGCGGCGCGGATGAGCGAGATCACCCTGCCGCTGACCGAGGCGCTGCGCGGTGTGCCGCTCTTGGGGCCGCTTTATGCAGATGTGATCTCGGGCCATCCGCTGATCGTCTATTTCGGCTTTGCGCTGGTGCCGGCAACCTGGTGGCTGCTCTATCGCACCCGCTTTGGCCTGCGGCTGCGCGCAGTGGGGGAAAACCCGGCCTCGGTCGATACGGCGGGGGTCTCAGTGGCACGCTTGCGCTTTGCGGCGGTGCTGATTGCGGGCGTGCTGTGCGGGCTGGCGGGGGCCTATATGGCCACGGGATTGCAAGCCGGTTTCGGGCGCGAGATGACGGCGGGGCGCGGCTATATCGCGCTGGCGGCGCTGATTTTCGCCAAATGGCGGCCATGGCAGGCGCTTGGGGCCTGCCTGCTGTTCGGCTTTTTCCAGTCGCTCGCGCTGCGGCCCGATGTGCTGGAGGCAATGGGCCTGAAAGTGCCGGTGCCCGCGCTGGATGCCCTGCCCTATGTGCTGACGGTGGTGGTGCTGGCGGGCCTGATCGGCAAGGCCGTGCCGCCGCGCGCCGGTGGCGAACCCTATGTGAAAGAACGCTGAATGTCTGATCTGCTTTCCCTTGTGCAGGCCCGCGCGGGCGCGGCGCCGGTGCGGCTGGGCCTGATCCTGGGCTCTGGCCTTGGCCATCTGGCGGCGGCGGTGCAGGGGGTTGCGATCCCCTATGCCGACCTGCCGGGTTTTCCGCATGTCGGCGTGTCGGGGCATAACCCCAACCTCGTGATCGGGGATCTGGAGGGGGTGCGCGTCGCGGTGTTCGGCGCGCGCGAGCATTACTATGAGAACGGCAATCCCGCCGCGATGCGCCCGGCGCTGGAGCTGCTGAAGGCGCTTGGCGCCGAGGCGCTGATCGCCACCAATGCGGCGGGCAGCCTGCGGCCTGATATTCCGCCGGGCGAGCTGATGCTGCTGTCGGATCACCTGAATTTCTCGGGCCTGAACCCGCTGATCGGCGAGAAAACCGATGCGCGTTTCGTGCCGATGGGCGATGCGCATGACCCCGCCCTGCGCGCGGCCCTGCGCGCGGCGGCAGAGGCCGAGGGCGTGGCGCTGCCCGAAGGGGTTTACACCTGGTATTCCGGCCCGAGTTTCGAGACTCCGGCCGAAATTCGCGCCATCAAAATCCTGGGCGGCGATGCGGTCGGCATGTCCACCGTGCCGGAGGTGATCCTCGCGCGGTTCCTCGGGCTGCGGGTGGCGGCGATCTCGACCATCACCAATATGGCGCAAGGCATGTCGGACGAGAAGATCAGCCACGAGCATACCAAAGCCATGGCCCCCTTGGGCGCGGCCAAGCTGGAACGGGTGTTGCGGCGCTTTTTGCGCGGGGTCTGAGGCATGCAACCCTCCTGCGAAGGGTTGAAGGGGGCGCTCGCGCCCCCTCTTTGCTGCGCAAATTCACCCCCGAGGATATTTTTGAACAGATGAAGGAACGAGCGCCGGTAGCTCATTCATCTGTTCAAAAATATCCTCGGGGGGAACTCTCCGCAGGAGAGTGGGGGGGCAGACAGCCCCCCTTTCCCCCGCCCCCCATCCGCGCTACATCGGAAGTCAAGATTTTCAGGGGGAAACCATGGCCGAAGACGGGATCAACAGCTTCATGACCGGGCCGGACGAGCAGGGCCGCTTTGGCATTTTCGGCGGGCGCTTCGTGTCCGAGACGCTGATGCCGCTGATCCTCGAATTGCAGGCGCAATATGATTTCGCCAAGACGGACCCGAGCTTCTGGGCCGAGATGGACGATCTGTGGAAGCATTATGTCGGGCGCCCCTCGCCCCTGTATTTCGCGCCGCGTCTGACCGAGCATCTGGGCGGCGCCAAGATCTATATGAAGCGCGACGAGCTGAACCATACCGGCGCGCACAAGATCAACAATGTGCTGGGCCAGATCATCCTGGCGCGGCGCATGGGCAAGACCCGGATCATCGCAGAGACCGGCGCAGGCCAGCATGGCGTGGCGACGGCGACGGTTTGCGCCAAGTTCGGGCTGAAATGCGTGGTTTATATGGGCGCGCATGATGTGGAGCGGCAGGCGCCCAACGTCTTCCGCATGCGGCTTCTGGGGGCCGAGGTGGTGCCGGTGACCAGTGGTCGCGGCACGCTGAAGGATGCGATGAATGACGCGCTGCGCGATTGGGTGACCAATGTGCGCGACACTTTCTATTGCATCGGCACGGTGGCGGGGCCGCATCCCTATCCGGCGATGGTGCGCGATTTCCAGTCGATCATCGGCAAGGAAGTGCGCTGGCAGCTGGCCGAGCAAGAAGGCGAGGGCCGCCTGCCCGATACGGTGATCGCGGCGATTGGCGGCGGGTCGAATGCGATGGGGCTGTTCTTCCCCTTCCTCGATGATCCTTCGGTGCGAATCATCGGCGTCGAGGCCGGTGGCAAGGGCGTGGATGACCGGATGCAGCATTGCGCCAGCCTGACCGGCGGGCGCCCCGGCGTGCTGCATGGCAACCGCACCTATCTGCTGCAAGACCCGGACGGGCAGATTCTGGAAGGGTTCTCGATCAGCGCGGGGCTGGATTATCCCGGCATCGGGCCGGAACACGCCTGGCTGCATGACACGGGCCGCGCCGAATATGTCAGCATCACCGATGCCGAGGCGCTGGAGGCGTTTCAGCTGTGCTGCAAGCTGGAGGGAATCATCCCGGCGCTGGAGCCGAGCCACGCGCTTGGCCATGTGATCAAGCTGGCCCCCACCCTGCCCAAGGATCATATCCTGGTGATGAACATGTGCGGGCGCGGCGACAAGGACATCTTCACCGTCGCCAAACACCTGGGTTTCGACATGAAAGTCTAGGAAAAGCCTTCAGCTTTTCTTCATAAACGAAAGTTTAGCCCCCGGAGTCTGCCGCGCGCCAGCCTCCGGGGGTATGCTTTTAAACATCCGCACAATGGCGTGATCGCAGGCGACGTGGCGTTCTGTCAGGGCCTTCCAACGACAGGCACGCCGAGAGACAGGCGGCGGTCGGGCGGGTTCAGGCAGATGTGAAACG
>NZ_JAEULU010000094.1 GCF_016792925.1 Gemmobacter sp. | reverse complement strand
GGCGGCACCCGGGGTGATGGAAAATTCGCCGACCGTGGCGGTGAAATGGCTGCCAAGCGCCGAAAGCCGCGTGGCCTCGGCCTCGATCCGGGTCACCAGCCCCGCCGCCGCCACCAGCGCATCGGCGCGCAGGCCCATGGGTGCGGTGCCGGCGTGATCGGGGCGGCCCGTCACATGGATCTCCACCCGGGTGATGCCCGCAATCGCCGTCACCAGCCCCAGATCGGTGCGGCTGGTTTCCAGCACCGGCCCCTGTTCGATATGCAATTCAAAGAAGGCGCGAATATCCTCGGCCTTGGCACTCGCGCCCGGATCGCCGCCGACATCCCGGATCGCCTGCGCAAGGCTGCGCCCCTCATGCTCCAGCGCCAGCCAGCCCTCGGGCCGCACCCCGGCCATGGCGCGCGACCCGATGCAGGAGACGCCGAAAACCGAGACCTCCTCGGCCAGAAAATCCGCCACGCACAGGTCATGGCGCAACTGGTGCCCGCGCTCGGCCAGCATCCGCGCCACCTCCAGCGCCACCACAACCCCCGCCACCCCATCAAAGCGCCCGCCATCCGGCACGGTGTCGGAATGGCTGCCCAGCAGGATGGTGCCCAGCCCCGCCCTGCCCGCGCGCCGCCCCAGCAGATTGCCGCCCGCATCGGTGCGCACACTCAACCCGGCCTCGGCAAAACGCATGGCCAGCCAAGCCCGGCCTTCGTCAAACCGGGGCGAGAAGGCGCGGCGGGTCCAGGGCCGCCCCGGATCGGTGATCGCCGCCAGCGCCGCCAGATCGGCGGCGATGCGGTCGGCATTGACGCGCAGGTTTCTCATGCGTGCAGCCCCGCGCGCTGGCCCAAAGGCCGCAGCGGGCGCACAAACCGCCCTGTGCCGGGGGCCGCGACCTCCGCGCCGTCGAACACCTGCTGCCCGCGCAACCAGGTGTCCGCCACGGTCCAGGGCAGCTCCATCCCGTGATAGGGCGACCAGCCCGCCACGGAATGACGGCTGGCCTTGGCATCATAGACCCGCGCCACCGGCTCCAGCACGCAAAGGTCGGCATCGCGCCCGACCTGAATGCCGCCCTTGGCGTGATCCAGCCGGAAATGCCGCGCCGGGTTTTCCGCCATCAACCGCGCGGCCCAGGTCAGCGGGATGCCCCGCGCCAGCGCACCCTTGATGAACAGCGGCACCATCACCTCCAGCCCCGGCACGCCAGAGGCGTTTTTCAGCATATCCGGGTTGGTCTTGCGATCCTCCGACCAGCTGACGTGATCGGTCGACACCATCGACACATTCCCCGCCGCCACATGCCGCCACAGGGTTTCCACCTCGGCACGGCGGCGGATCGGCGGGTTGATCTTGGCCTTGCCGCCCAGCCGGGCCACATCGTTTTCCTCGTCCAGCGTCAGATAGTGGATGCAGGCCTCGATGGTTGCGGCATGGCCCTCGTCGCGGTAGCGCCGCGCGATCTCATAACCGCGCCCCAGCGAGCAATGCACCACATGCGCCGGGCAACCGGTGGCGGCGCCGGTCTCATAGATCTGCAACAGCGCCAAAAGCTCTGTCATCGGCGGGCGCGACAGGCCATGCGCGCGCCAGTCGGTGATGCCCGCCGCCTCGACCGCCGCGATGGCGTCGCGCACAAAGGCGTCGTCTTCGTTATG
>NZ_JAEULU010000118.1 GCF_016792925.1 Gemmobacter sp. | reverse complement strand
GCGGCAAAGCGGTCGGGCAGGCCCGGCGGCTGGCTGCCCGACAGCACGACCAGCGCGCCCTCCGGCGTGATCGCGCGCAACCGCGCCAAGGCCCGCGCCGCATCCGCCGCCGCCCAAACCGGGCCGGGCAGCACAAAGCGGTATTGCGCCCCGCTCGCCTCCTCGGTCACCGCAAGGCTTTGCCGCGTCTCGCCCGGTGCGTCAAAGGCGCTGTAGCGCACCCCCTCCGCCCGCAGCGCCTCGGCCAGCCGTGCGCCTGTCGCCCCGCCAAGCGCCACCAGCGCCAGCGCCTCGCCCCCCAGCCGCCGCACCGCCCGCGCCACATTGATACCGCCGCCGCCGGGGTCCACGCGGGGGGCCGTGCAGCGCAGCTTTGGCCCCGCCACCACCTGCGGCGCCGAGGTGGCGACATCCAGCGCCGGATTGAGGGTCAGGGTGAGGATCGGCAAAGGGGTCATGGTCGCACCTGTTCAACGCGCCCGATGCTGCCATGGCGGGCGGGGGGCTGCAATGTCAGCGCTCACGCCGCAGCTGCATTCTGTGCGCCCATGCACGGAACCCCTTCGGTCTTGGCGAATTTCCTCAAGGCCCGAACCCGCTACACTGATCCCAACCCATGCAGCCAGAGGAGCCGCAGATGTCAGACCAGCCGCAAACCCCCGCCCCCCAAACCACTGAAAAGAGCCCGGTCAAACTCGCCATCGTCTTTTACTCCAGCTATTCCACCAATCTGCAAATGGCGCAGATCGCGGCCGAGGCCGCCCGCGCCGCCGGGGCCGAGCTGCGCCTGCTGCGCGTGGCCGAAACCGCGCCCGAGGCCGTGGTGGCGGGGCAGGAGGCCTGGAAGAAAACCCTCGACAGCATGGCCGATATTCCGGTCGCCACGCCCGCCGATATGGAATGGGCCAATGCCTATCTGTTCTCCTCGCCCACCCGTTTCGGTCAGGCCGCCGCGCAGATGCGTGCCTTCATCGACACGCTGGGCGGGGTCTGGTTTCAGGGCAAGCTGGCGAACAAACCCGTCTCGGCCATGACCTCGGCGCAGAATGTGCATGGCGGGCAGGAGGCCACCATTCTGGGCCTTTACACCACCTTCCTGCATTGGGGCGCGATCATCGCGGCGCCGGGCTTCACCGATGGCTCGATCTTTGCCACGGGCGGCAATCCCTATGGCTACAGCCACACCCAGGGCAAGGATTTCGGCGAGAACGAGCGCGCCGCCATCAGCCATCAGGTGACGCGCCTGGTGGAGATCGCGGCCAAACTGGCGGCCTGACCCCGAATTTTCGTCGAAAATTCGCAACAGGGCCGGGGGCCAGCCTAGCACCCGGCATCCGCCTTGCGCCGCCAGTCTTACAGCGTCATCTGATAGCTGGCAGGCACCAGCCGGAACCCTTCGCCTTGCGCCTCAAGATAGCCGAGGGCCGGGAAGGGCATGTGATAGCCGATGAAGGGCAGCCGGTCGGCGGCGATCATGCCCAGCAGGCTCTTGCGCGTCGCGGCGGCCTGCGCCTTGTCCATGTCAAAGCGCACCTCCCAATCCGGGCGTTGCAGCGAAAAGACATAGTGATTCACCGTGTCGGCGGTGAGGATCAGCGCCTTGCCCTCGCTCTCGATCCGGTAAGCCATATGGCCCGGGCTGTGACCAAAGGCCGCCAGCGCGGTGATGCCACTGGCAACCGTGCCGCCCTCTGCCAGCATCGTGGTCTCGGCAGCGAGGGGCTTCACCTTGGTGTCAAAGCCCTCATTCCCGGCCTTGGCCCAATGGTCGAACTCTGCCGCGCCGGTGACATAGCGCGCCTTGGCAAAGCTGCGCGCGCCGCTGTCATTGGCCAGGCCGCCGATATGGTCGCCATGCATATGGGTCAGCACCACCACATCCACCTGATCCGGGCTATAGCCCGCCGCCGTCAAGGCTGCCGTGATCCCCTCCGGCGCAAGGCCGGTGTCAAACAGCACCAGCTCTGATCCGGTATTGATCAGCGTGGGGGTAAAGAAATTGCGGGTCTGGTCGGCGGGCAGGAAATTCGCCTCGGCCAGAGCTGCGAAATCCTCGGGGCTGGCATTGAGGCCAAAGGTCTCCTGCGGCTTGTCGCTCACCCGGCTGCCGGCCAGCAGCGTCACCACCTCGAACCCGCCCAGGGTGAAGCGGTGATGGGTCGGCAAGCTCGGCCCCATCTTCTCGGCCGCTGCCCGCGCCGGGCGGGGCAGGGCGGTCGCAAGGGGCAGGGCGGTTGCAAGGGGGAGGGCGGCAGCCGCCATCAGGGCGCTGCGGCGTGTCAGGGAACCGGGTGTCAGGCTGGGGGTGGGCATGGCACTCTCCTTTGGGGTGGACTGCCCAAAGCCTAGCGCAGATCGCGCCCCCGGCCAGTCACGATCCGGTCACGGCTGCGTCAGGCGGCAGGTTCACTCCCACCACGGGTCAATCGCCGCGATCTCGGCATCCGACCAGCCGAAATGATGCGCCAGCTCATGCACCAGAATATGAGTGACCAATTCCCCCAGCGAGACATTGCCCCGCTCGATCCATTCCTCCAGCACCGGGCGGCGGAAGATCCAGATCACATCGGGGCCAAGCGGCTGATCCATCACCGATTTCTCGGTCAGGGGCACCCCGTCATACAGGCCGGTCAGCTCGAACGGATCGTCGATTTCCATCGCCTCCAGAATGTCATCGGGCGGAAAATCCTCGATCCGCAGCCGGAGCCGGGTCGCAGCCTCCCGCCAGGGCTCGGGCAGGGTGGCCACCGCCTCATGGGCGAATTGCTCGATGAGGGCGAGGTCGGGCGCAAGGGTCTGCGGGCTGGCATGGGTCATGCCCCCACCCTAGCGCGCCCCCCACGATTTTTCGACGAAAAATCGGGCGCCGCCGGCACAGGGCGCGCGATATGGACAAAACGCCCCGCACATGCCATGGGTGCGCGGGTTCAGGAGAGCCAATCATGACCACCGTTACCCGCTTCGCGCCTTCGCCCACCGGCTATATCCATGTCGGCAATCTGCGCACCGCCTTGATGAATTATCTGATCGCCCGCAAGACCGGCGGCCAGTTCATCCTGCGGCTTGACGATACCGATCAGGAACGCTCGAAGCAGGAATATGCCGATGGCATCATGCGCGATCTGGAATGGCTGGGCCTGCATTGGGACCGGTTGGAGAAGCAATCGCTGCGCCTCGAGCGCTACCGCGCCGAGGCCGAAAGCCTGAAGGCCAAGGGTCGCTTCTACGAATGCTTTGAAAGCCCGACCGAGCTGGACCTGAAGCGCAAGAAATTGCTGAACATGGGCAAGCCGCCGGTCTATGACCGCGCCTCCTACAAGCTGTCGGAGGAGGACAAGGCGAAGGCCCGCGCCGAAGGGCGCGAGGGCTATTGGCGCTTCCTGCTGAACCAGACCCGCATCGAATGGGCCGATGGCATCATCGGGCCGGTGTCGATTGATGCGGCCTCGGTGTCGGACCCGGTGCTGATCCGCGCCGACGGGCAGGTGCTGTATACCTTTGCCTCCTCGGTCGATGACATCGACATGGGCGTCACCCATATCGTGCGCGGCGCCGATCACGTCACCAATACCGCGACGCAGATTCAGATCATGGAAGCCATGGGCGGCACGCCGCCCAGCTTTGCCCACCACTCGCTTCTGACAGGCGCGGGCGGCGAGGAGCTGTCGAAGCGGCTTGGCACCCTGTCCTTGCGCGACCTGCGCGCGCGCGGCGTGGAGCCGATGGCGCTTCTGAGCCTGATGGCGCGTCTGGGGTCCTCGAAACCCGTCGTGCTGGCAGGCTCGCTGGACGAGATCGCCGAGGGCTTTGACGTGGGCAGCTTCGGCACCGCCCCCACCAAATTCGACGCCGAAGATCTGTTCCCGCTGACCCGCGCCCATGTGCAGGCGCTGCCGCTGTCGGCAGTGGCCGATCGCCTCGCGGCGCTGGGCGTGCCGGCAGAGAAGGCCGAGGGCTTCTGGCGCGTGGCCAAGGACAATATCACCGTGCTGGACGATCTGGCCGGCTGGTGGGATCTGTTCGTGAACGGCGCCGAGCCGATGGTCGATGACGAGGACCGCGCATTCGTGGCAGAGGCCTTGGCCCTGCTGCCCGCGCAGCCCTGGACGGGCGAGACCTGGGGCCAATGGACGGCAGCAGTGAAAGAGGCCACGGGCCGCAAGGGCAAGGGCCTGTTCATGCCGCTGCGCAAGGCCTTGACGGGGCAGGCACATGGGCCGGAAATGGCCGATGTGATGCCCCTGCTGCAAAAGGTGCGCGGGCTGTGAGCGCGGACGGGGGGCTTCGCGCCCCCCGGCTTTTTCAAAGCCTCCCCCCGCGGGATATTTGGGAACAGAAAATGAGGAAGGGGCGTTGCGCGCCCCTTTTGGCGTTTCGAGAGGGCGGCCGATGACGCAGGGTCAGGCAAAGTTTGTGACGGGCAATCTCTTTGCCCATGTGGCGGTGATGTCGCTGACGGCCTCGGTGGGGCTGATGGCCATCTTCCTCGTCGATCTCATCAACATGATGTATATCAGCTGGTTGCAGGACGAGGTCCTGACGGCGGCCATCGGCTATGGCGGGGCGGTGCTGTTCTTCACCACCGCCTTTGGCATCGGGCTCTCGGTGGGCGTGGCGGCCATTGTGGCCCGGGCCGTGGGGGCGCGCGATCTGGCGCTTGCCCGGCAGCGCGCGACCGAGGGGCTGGTGTTGAGCGCGGGGTTTGGCATTCTGTTCTCAAGTCTGGTCTGGCTGTTTCTGCCGCAGATCGTGGCGGCACTGGGCGCGACGGGGCGGGTGGCCGAGGAAACCCTGTGGTTCCTGCGCCTTGTGACCCCCGGCCAGCCCTTGCTGATGATCGGCATGGTGGGGGCGGCGATCCAGCGCGCCCATGGGGCGGCGCGGTCCTCCATGATGGTGACGGTCTGGGGCGCGGTGGTCTTGGCGGCGCTGGACCCGGTGTTCATCCTCTGGCTGGATATGGGCCTGACCGGGGCGGCGCTGGCGGGCTGGGGCTCGCGGCTGGCGATGTGTGTCATGGCGCTTTGGCCGATCTGGCGCAGCCTTGGCGGCTTTGTGCCCGTCTCGCTGCGCAGCCTGCGCGACAGTGCGGCGCCCCTGTTCACCATCTCGGGCCCGGCGATCCTCACGCAGCTCGCCACGCCCGTGGGGCAGGCCATCGTCACCCGCATGGTGGCGGGCTATGGCGAGCAGGCGGTGGCGGGCATGGCGATTGCGGGGCGGCTGACCCCGGTGGCCTTTGGCATGATCTTTGCGCTGTCCGGCGCCATTGGCCCGATCATGGGGCAGAACCTTGGCGCGGGCCGGATGGACCGGGTGCGCCGGGTGTTCTGGGATGCGGTCCTGTTCACCGCGCTGGTGATCGGGGTCATGTCGGCGCTGCTGTTCGCCTTGCGCGCGCCGATTGCCGATCTGTTCCATGCCGAGGGTCTGGCCCGCGATCTGGTCTATCTGTTCTGCGGCCCGCTGAGCCTGCTGTTCTTCTTCAACGGTCTGATTTTCGTGGCCAATGCCACCTGCAACAATCTGGGCGCGGCCTTCCAGTCGACGCTGGTGAACTGGGGCCGCCATACGCTTGGCACCCTGCCTTTCGCGCTGTGGGGCGCACAGCATTGGGGCGCGCAGGGCGTGCTGGCAGGGCAGGCGGCGGGCGGCATCCTGTTCGGTTTGCTGGCCGTGGTGCTGGCCTTGCGGGTGATCCGGCGTCGGTCTGCGACCATCTGAGTGTCGCATTCCGCACTTGATGCGTCGGATTCGCATTTTGTGCTGGACAAGCCCCCCCGCGCCTGTGCTACCCCGATCTCGTCAGGATCGGGAGAATCCGGCGGGGGGTGTCAACCCTCGGAGCCGGTGCCGAAGGAGCAACCGCCCCGGTAAACTCTCAGGCGAACGGACCGTTCTGGCAGCAAAACTCTGGAGAGTGGCGCATCTGCGCCCGCCGAAGGGATAACGATCTCAGGCGCCCTGAAACGGGGTAAGGACAGAGGGGGCACCGCAGCGCAGGGGTTGGCCTGTGCATTCGGTGCCGGGAATCCCTGGCCAAGACGGAGGGCGCTGATGAGCGACCTGAAACGATTGCCGCTGCATGATCTGCATGTGGCGCTTGGGGGCAAGATCGTTCCCTTTGCGGGCTATGAGATGGCCGTGCAATACGGGCTTGGCGTGATGAAGGAACATCTTCACACCCGCGCCGCAGCAGGGCTTTTTGATGTCAGCCATATGGGGCAGGTGATCCTGCGCCCGAAGGGCAGCTATGAGGCCACCGCGCTGGATTTTGAGCGCCTGATGCCGGTGGATGTGCTGGGCGTCCCGGAGGGGCGGCAGCGCTACGGCCTCTTCACCAATGAAACGGGCGGCATTCTGGATGACCTGATGTTCGCCAATCGCGGCGATCACCTGTTTGTCGTGG
>NZ_JAEULU010000055.1 GCF_016792925.1 Gemmobacter sp. | reverse complement strand
AGAGGCCAGTGCCCGCCCGGCGGGTGTGAAGCACCCGCCCCCCGCAGGGCGGGCGCTGGCCGGTGGCTTTGGGCCACCGGCCCAAACGCGGAAACGTCTCCGCGTGACCTCGGCGATGCCCTCGGTCAATTGGGTGGGGGTGGGGTGGCTTACCCGCTGGCTTTGGGCCACTGGCCCGATAGAGGAACGGCGCCGCCTGACGGAGGCGTTGGCCTCGGCCATCTGAAGGGCCGGAGGCCGAAAGAGAACCGCCTGTCCGCCAACCCTGACGGAAGGGTTCCGCATGCTCCTGCACCGTCGCCCAGAGAACGGGCGGATCAGAAAACGCAGCGCGTTTTCCCGCCCGTGTGGAAACCTTGACGCAAGACCGTCACCGCCTGCGAACGAGAGGCCAGTGCCCGCCGGCGGGTGTGAAGCACCCGCCCCCCGCAGGGCGGGCGCTGGCCGGTGGCTTTGGGCCACCGGCCCAAACGCGGAAACGTCGCCGCGTGACCTCGGCGATGGCCTTGCTCAAGGGGCCGGAACCAGGAAACGCATTGCGTTTCCCCGGCCCTGTGAAAACCGCCCCGCAAGACCGCCGCAACCCATGACCGAGAGGCCAGTGCCCGCCCGGCGGGTGTGAAGCACCCGCCCCCCGCAGGGCGGGCGCTGGCCGGTGGCTTTGGGCCACCGGCCCAAACGCGGAAACGTCTCCGCGTGACCTCGGCGATGGCCTCGGCCAATTGGGGCCGGATCAGAAACGCCGCGCGTTTTCCCGGCCCTGTGGGAAGGGTGCAGCAAGGCCGTTTCAGCGTGTGATTGAGAGGCCAGAGCCTGCCCCGGCGGGGGCGAAGCGCCCGCCGATGGCGGGGCGGGCGGCTTGCCCGCTGGCTTTCGGCCCCCGGCCCGAGCGTAGCCCACGTTTCCACATGACCTCGGCGATGGCCTCGGCCAATTGGGCGTCAGATTTTGCCCAGCACCTCGTCCTGATGCTGGCCCAGGCGCGGGGCGGGGCGGTCCAGCGCCAGTTCGGCGCCGGAGAAGGTGAAGGGGGCGCGAACGCCGGGGAGGCCTTCGGGGGCGATCTGCATCTGGCGGGCCACCACCTGCGGGTCGGCAAAGACCTCGGCCATGTCATTGATCGGGCCTGCGGGCACGCCTGCCCCTTCGCAAGCGGCCAGAAGATCGGCCTTGGTGAAGCGGCGGGTCGCCTCGGTCAGGCGCCGCGTCATCTCGGCGCGGTTCGCCACGCGGGCGGCGTTGGTCAGGAACTCGGGCGCCTCGGCCATCTCTTCCAGCCCCAGAATGCCGCAAAGCTTGCGGTATTGCCCGTCATTGCCGGTGGCGAGGATCAGCCAGCCATCGGCGCAATCGAACACCGCATAGGGCGCGAGGTTGGGATGGGCATTGCCCATCTTTTGCGGGGCGGTGCCGGTGGCGAGGTAATTCATCGACTGGTTGGCCATGATCGCGGTGGCGACATCCATCAACGCCATGTCGATATGCTGGCCCTCGCCCGTGCGGCCGCGCTGCACGATGGCGGCGAGAATCGCGGTGGCGGCATAAATGCCGGTGAACACATCGGTAACGGCCACGCCCACTTTCTGCGGCTGGCCGTCGGGCTCGCCGGTCACGCTCATCAGCCCGGCCATGCCCTGAATGATGAAATCATAGCCCGCGCGGGGGGCATAAGGCCCGGTCTGGCCAAAGCCCGTGATCGAGCAATAGACGAGGCGCGGGTTCACCTTGCGCAGGCTTTCGTAATCAAGCCCGTATTTCGCAAGGCCTCCCAGCTTGAAATTCTCGATCACCACATCGGCGGTTGCGATCAGGCGGCGGACGGTTTCCTGCCCCTCGGGGGTGCGGAAATCGCAGGTGATGCCGCGCTTGCCGCGATTGGTGGCATGGAAATAGGCCGCGGTTTCCTCGCCCTCATGGGTCAGGAAGGGCGGGCCCCAGCGGCGGGTGTCGTCGCCCTCCGGGGCCTCGACCTTGATCACATCGGCGCCAAGGTCGGCCAGGGTCTGCCCCGCCCAGGGCCCGGCAAGGATGCGGGCCAGTTCGATCACGCGGATGCCTTCGAGCGGGCGGGGCAGTTGGGTCATGGTCTTGCGCCTGTCGGGTTATTTCGCCAGTTCGGCGTCGATGAGCGCCTTGAGTTCGGCATAGCTCATATTGGAGTGTTTGGTGTCATTGAGGAACAGCGTCGGCGTGGCCTCCACCCCGTCTTCCGCCATGGTGGTCTGGAACTTGGCGATCATGGCCTCGACGAATTTCTCGTCCTTGAGGCAGGTGTCCAGGGCCTCGTTCGAGAGGCCCGCGCTGCGACCGATGGTTTTCAGGTTTTCCACCACCACGGCCGGGTCTTCCGAGGCGGCCCATTCGCGTTGCTTGTCGAACAGGATGGAGTTGATGCCGAAATAGCGCATCTCGCCGCCGCAGCGGGCGATGACGGCGGCCCAGAGGCCGTAGCGGTCGAAATAGACTTCGCGGAAGACGAATTTCACCTTGCCGGTGTCGATGTAATCGGCCTTCAGCTGTTTGAACACATCGGCATGGAAGCGCGCGCAATGCGGGCAGGTGTAGGAGGCGTATTCCTTGAGCGTGACCTTGGCGTCGGGGTTGCCCAGCACCATGTCCGGCACCTGGATGGCGGCGGCCTCGGCGCCTGGGGCCGGGGTGGCGGCCTCGGGGGTGGTATTGGTCGCGGGGGCGGCGGTCTGGGCGGGCGCGGGCGTGCTGGCCGGGGCCGGGGTGCTGGCAGGCGCCGGGGTGCTGGCAGGCGCCGGGGTGCTGGCGGGGGCCGGAGTGCTGGCAGGCGCCGGGGTTTCCGCGACGGTTTCGGCTTTGTCGCCGTTCAGCAGGGCATAGCCCCCGGCAGCGGCGGCGGCCACCACGGCGGCCAGACCCAGGGCAAGGCGCCCGTTGGAAATGCTCATGTCATGCCTCTCAGACTTTGCGGCGAGTTAAGATGTTCTGGGCGAGGGTTTCAAGCGCCTTGCGCAGCCCTTCGTCCTGCACGCCTTCGGCGGTATCGCGGGCTTGGGCGATCACCTCGGGCGGCGGGGGTGGTTTGGTGGCGATGGGGGCGGGGGCGAATTGCGCCTGCCCCTCGGCAAAGCCCATGGCGGCGGTCTGGGTCAGGATGATCCGGCCAATGGCGGCATAGCCATAGCAGGCATTCACCCGGTCCTTGATGCGCGGCAGTTGCATCTGGATCATCGGGGCATCGGTCGGTTTCACCAGAAGGGTGAGGGTGGCCCCGAAGGCGCCCTTGGCATAGCCCACCTTCACCGGGCGGGTCACGCGGGCGAGATCGGCGCCCACCACATCGGGCCAATGGGTGAGGAGCCGCGTGACGGCAAAGCCGCGGCTTTCGCCTGCGGTGCGGATGCGGTCCTTGAGCAGGCCCGAGGCGGCCTCGAAGCCACGCATCCGCCGCCCCTTGCGGGACCAGCGCGGCGGTTCTTCGGGGGGGCTTGGGTCTGTCATCAAGGCTCCTGTCGGCGGCAGGATAGAGGAGGACGCGCGCGGGGGCCAGCGGGGGCGGCATAAAGAATGCGTGACGGGGGGATCGGCGGGATCAGAAAACGCATCGCGTTTTCCCGGCCCTGTAGGAGCGGGTCCGCAAGGCCGGGGCAGCGCGAGACCGAGAGGCTGGCGCCCGCCCGGCGGGTGTGAAGCACCCGCCCCCGGCAGGGCGGGCGGCTCACCCGGTGGCTTTGGGCCACCGGCCCAAACTCGCCCACGTTTCCACATGACCTCGGCGATGGCCTCGGCCAATTGGGCCGGAGGCAGAAAACACAACGGGTTTTCCCGGCCCTGTAGGAGCGGGTCCGCAAGACCGGGTCAGCCAAAATCACAGAGGCCAGTGCCTGCCCCTGCGGCGGCGGCGGCTCACCCGTTGGCATCTAGCCAACGGCCCGATGTGGGAACGGTGCCGCATGGCCTCGGCCAACTGGGGCCGGATCAGAAAACGCACCGCGTTTTCCCGGCCCTGTGGGGAGGGTGAAGCAAGACCGGGACAGCCAAAATCACAGCGGCCAGTGCCTGCCCCGGCGGGTGCGAAGCGCCCGCCAATGGCGGGGCGGGCGCTGGCCGGTGGCTTTGGGTCACCGGCCCAAACTCGCCCACGTTTCCACATGACCTCGGCGATGGCCTCGGCCAATTGGGCCGGGGAAACGCGATGCGTTTCCGGGTTCCGGCCCCCGTTGGCCGAAGCCATCGGGAGGATGGCGCGCGCCGCCCCTACCGGCGTTTCCGCACCACCTTGCGTTTGGCAATCGCAGCGCGGACGGGTTTGCGGGGGCTGTATTTGCCGCCTTTCCCGCGCCCTTTCGGGCCGGGGAGTGCGCCGCCCTCGATCTCGATCAGCTCCAGCGTCAGCCCGCCGGTCACCGGGATCGCCTCGGCCAGCCGCACGGAGACACGCGCGCCCGCGCCGATCACCATGCCGGTCTCCGACCCGGTGAGGGTCTGCGCATCGGCATCGTAATAGAAGAACTCGCGCCCGACCTCGCGGATCGGCACCAGACCATCGGCGCCGGTTTCATCGAGCTTCACGAACAGCCCGAATTTCTGCACGCCCGACACCCGGCCCGTGAAGGTCTGCCCCACCCGGTCCGACAGGTAAGCCGCCAGATAGCGGTCGATGGTGTCGCGCTCGGCCGCCATCGAGCGCCGCTCGGAATCGGAAATCTGCTTGGCGGTCTCGTCGAGATTCTCGACATCCCAGGCGCTCAGCCCATCCGGGCCCCAGCCATGGCCCGCGATCAGCGCGCGATGCACGATCAGGTCGGAATAGCGGCGGATGGGCGAGGTGAAATGCGCGTAATTGCGCAAGGCCAGCCCGAAATGCCCGAAATTCTGCGAGGAATAATAGGCCTGCGTCATGGAACGCAGGGTGGTGATATTGATCAGCTCATCCTGATCGGTGCCCTGCGCCTGCGCCAGCAAGCGGTTCAGGTGCATGGTTTTCAGCACCTGCCCCTTGGCGAGCGTGAGACCCGAGGCCTCGGCCACCTCGCGCAGCGCCTCCAGCTTCTCAGGGCTGGGTTCCTCATGCACACGGAACAAGAGCGGGCGCTTGAGGCGGATCAGCTCTTCGGCGGCGCAGACATTGGCCAGCACCATACATTCCTCGATCAGCTTATGGGCGTCGAAACGCTCATAGAAGGCGACCGACAGCACCTTGCCCTCGTCCGAGAGGATGATCTTGCGCTCGGGCAGGTCCAGCTCCAGCGGCTGCCGCACGGCGCGGGCGCGTTTCAGCGCCTCATAGGCCGCGTAAAGCGGGCGGATCACGGGATCGAGCAGCGGTACCACCTTGGGTTCCACGGCGCCATCCATGGCGGCCTGCACCTGCCCGTAATGCAGCGACCCGCGCGAGCGCATGAGGCCGCGGGTGAAGCGGTGCGAGAGCTTGTGCCCCTCGGCGTCGATGCGAATGGCCACCGCCATACAGGCGCGGTCCACCCCCTCATGCAGCGAACACAGATCGCCCGACAGCACATCCGGCAGCATCGGCACGACGCGATCGGGGAAATAGGTGGAGTTGCCGCGCTTGCGCGCCTCGCGGTCCAGCGGCGAATTGGGCGTGACGTAATGCGCGACATCGGCAATCGCCACCCAAAGCGTGAAGCCGCCCGGATTGTCCGGCGCGGTGTCGGGGATCGCCAGCACGGCATCGTCGCGGTCGCGGGCATCCACCGGGTCGATGGTCACGAGGTCGAGGTGCCGTAGGTCTTCGCGGTCGCCCAAGGGGGCGGGGGTGGCGCGGTCGGCCTGCGCCAGCACATCCGAGGGGAATTGATCGGGGATGCCATGCTGGTGGATGGCGATCAGGCTGACGGCGCGGGGGCCGGCCGGGTCGCCCAGCCGGGCGGTGATGCGCGCGGTGGGCAGGCCCATGCGTTTGGGGCCGGTCTGCTCGGCCTCGACCAGCTCGCCATCCTCGGCCTCGAGCGTGAGGCCATGGGGCACATGCCATTCCTTATCGCTGCCCTTGTCGATGGCGACGATGCGCCCGCCCTGATGATGGCTGCGGAAGATGCCCAGAACATGAATGGCCGAGGTGCCCAGCTTGCGGATCAGGCGGCCGGTATAGCCTTCGGCGGTTTTCTCCAGCCGGGCCAGCAGGCGGTCGCCCGCCGCCAGCGGCAGGTCGCCCTTGCGATGGGGCATATGGATGCGCGGCGCATCCTCGCCCGCCCATTCATTCGGCACGGCCCAGATCTCGCCCATGCTGTCGGGCGCCAGCACCCGCAGGATGGAGACGGGGGGCAGCGCGCCCGCCTCGCGGTAGCTGCGCTTGCGGCGCTCGATCCCGCCCTCGGCCTCCAGCTCCTTGAGCAGGCGTTTCAGCTCGATCCGCTCCGGCCCGCCCTTGATGCCAAAGGCCTTGGCAATGTCGCGTTTCGAGGAGAGGGTCGGGTTTTCGGTGATCCACTGGCGGATCTGATCGAGAGAGGGCAAGGTTTTCATGGCTTTTGCCTAGCATGGGCGGGCCGGGGCGGAAAGCGGCTTTGCGGCGGGGTTGCCGCGCAAATGCCGTGGCAGCGCCGTTGCGCCGCCCGGTTTGGCTGCGTAAGCTGGCGGCGGCAAAGGCAAAAAGGGCAGGGCATGAGCGCGATCACCATTCAGCAGATGGCCGACCGGGTGGCGGGGCTGATGGAGGAGCGGTTGCGCATTCGTGGCGCGGGGCTGGCTGAAAAGCTGCGCCGGGGCGGGCGGCGCCTGCCGCGCCGGGTGCGGCTGGCGGCAGAAGCCCTCGCAGAGGCCGCGCATCGCTCGCAGAACCCCAAGCTGTTGCTGACGCTGGATGAGGGCGCGGTGGCCGAGGCCTATGACATTTGCCTGCGCCATCTGGCGCCCATGGGGGCCGGCATGCGGCGGCGGAATTTCGTGTCATCCGTCGTGGCGCAGGTGGCTTTCGGGCTGATCGTGGTGGTGGCGCTGGTGATCGTTGTGGCGAAGCTGCGGGGGTGAGGCCTCGGGGCGGCTGACCAGCGTGACGGTGGTGAAGGCCACGTAAAGCAGCAGATACCAGGAACCGAGCTTGGCAAAGCTGACCGGATCATGGGCGCGTTGGCCGGCATAAAGCCATGTTCCCGTCAGGGTGCCGATATTCTCGGCCAGCCAGAGCGCGCCCGCGGACAGCAGGGCGGCGAGGGGCAGGGGCATCCACCACCAGCGGGCGTGCGCGCTGCGGCGCATGCGGAAATGGATGCGGCAGCGGCCATAAAGCAGCAGGGTGGCGGCGAACAGCATCAGCCGGATGTCGGGCAGAAAGTGATGCGCGAAGAAGTTCACATAGATCGCGACGGCCAGTGCCAGTGCGGCAAGGCGGGGTGGCATGGGCGCAAAGCGCATGTCGAAGATGCGGATCACCCGGGCGATATAGCTGCCGACACTGGCATACATGAAGCCGGAAAACAGCGGCACGTCGTAGAGTTTGAACAGGCCGGGTTCGGGATAGGCCCATGAGCCTGCGCTGACCTTGAACCATTCCATCGCCGTGCCTGTCAGGTGAAAGGCCAGGATCACGCGGGCCTCGTCGCGGGTTTCCAGGCCGGTGGCGAGGAAGATCGCTTGCAGCGCAAGGGCATAGAGGAACAGCGCGTCATAGCGGGCCAGGGACCAGTCGGCCTGCCAGAGGCTGCTGCTGGCCAGGATGCCCGCCAGCAACAGCCCGCCGAACAGGCAGGCCCAGCCCTGTTTCAGCACGAAAAGCGCGAGATCCGCGCCCAGAGCGTGCGGGCCGAGGCGGACTTGGGCGGCGCGACCGAGGCGGTGTTCAAGATCGGTGATCGGGGGCATGGGGCTTCTGCCTTTGGGGTGGCTGTGCGTCAGGATGCGCCGGGGCTGGCGCAGACGCGGGGCAGGGCTTGTGCAGAAGCCGTGCAGGGAAGGGCCGGGGCGGGGTTTGGTCTCTCTGATCCGCCGTTGCACTTGGCCGAGGCCATTGCCGAGGCCATGCGGTACCGTTTCCACATCGGGCCGGTGGCCCGAAGCCACCGGGTGAGCCGCCCGCCCTCCGGGCGGCGGGCGCTTTGCACCCGCCGGGCGGGCGATGGCCTCCGGGATGCTTGCGGGACAGGTCTTGCTGTTATGTTCCCACAGGGCCGGGGAAACGCGCTGCGTTTCCTGTTTCCGGCCCGTTTGACCGAGGTCATGTTGACAGGTTCCGCGTTTGCGCCGGTGGCACGAAGCCGCCGGGAAAGCCGCCCGCCCTGCCGAACGGTGCTTCACACCTGCCGGGCGGGCGATGGCCTCCGTGATGCTTGCGGGACAGGTCTTGCGTCACCGTTCCCACAGGGCCGGGGAAACGTGCTGCGTTTCCTGCTTCCGGCCCAGTTGGCCGAGGTCATGTTGACAGGGTTCCGCGTTTGGGCCGGTGGCCCAGGGCCTCGGCCCCGTCGCGCGGTTCTGACCTGCCGCACGGCCGTGCGCCCAAAGAGCGCGCGCCGCCCCCGCATTGCTCCCCACAAAAATTCCGCCGCCCCGCCAAGGATTGCCCCCCGCCGCGCGTCCGATTACCGTGATGCTGATGGATACCCCCGACGAAACCCTTGCTCTGGCCGCGCAAAACGGCGACCGCAGCGCCTTTGCGGCGCTGGTCACCCGGCATTACGACCGGATTTACGGGCTGGGCTGGCGGCTCACCGGCTCGGCGGCGGATGCGCAGGATCTCGCGCAGGACATCTGCGCCGCCCTCCCGGCCAAGCTGGCGGGCTTCCGCCATGAAGCCCGCTTCACCACCTGGCTCTACCGGGTGGTGGTCAATGCCGTGGCCGATCTGCGCCGCCGCCAGATGACCCGCGCCCGCGCCGCCGATGGCTGGGGCGACTGGGAAATCGCGCGGCAGGCCGAGATGGCCGAGGCCCGCGCCGCCCGGCTTTGGCTGGAAGGCGCGATGGCCACGCTGAGCGTGGAGCTGCGCGACACCGCCGCCCTCGTGCTGGGCGAGGAGCTGACCCAGGCCGAGGCCGGTGCCGTGCTGGGGATCTCGGAGGGCACGGTCGCCTGGCGCATGTCAGAGGTGAAGAAACGGCTGCGCAGCCTCGCGGCGGAGGAGGCAGAATGACCGAAGATGACGATCTGAACCGGCTGCAAGCGCATCTGCGCGCCACGCCGCCCTTGCCCGATCCCGAGGCCCGCGCCGCCGCCCTGGCCGCCGCGCTGGCCAGCTTTGACCGCCGCGCCGCAAGCGCCGGGGCCGGAGATGCAGAATTTTCGCCCAAGCCCCAAGAAACCGCCGAACTGCCGCGTCCTAACCCTGACCGCCCGAAGCGTTCGGGCTGGCTGAGCGGAGTTCTGGACATGCTGAAAACCTTCTCTCCCGCCCCGGCGCTGAAGGGCGCGCTGGCGGGTTCCACCGCCTTGGCGGCCGTTGCGCTGGCCGTGATCGCCCTTGGCCCGCAGCTGCGCGAAGGCCCGCCGAACGGGCCGATGGTGGTCGAGACTACGGGCAGGGACGAGGCAGCCGCAGACAGGCTGGCCCCCCGGCCCGGAACCGGGGCCACCGCTGAGCCCAAGGCTGCGCCCGCCCCCGATCCGCGCCCCGCAGCGGCCCCCGCAGAAGCCCTTGCAGAAGCCCCGACCTCGGAGCCTGTGGCCGAACCTCGCGCCGAAATGGCGCAGGTCGAAGCCCCCGCCGCCGGGATGGCCGCGCCCGTGCCGCCCCCCGTCATGTCCCCCGACATGCCTTCTGACATGCCGGAAGCCGCCCCTTCGGTTGCGCCGCTGGCCGCGCCCCCGCTTGCCGCACCCGCCCCGCTGGCACGCAGCCGCAAGGCCACCGGCTTTGCCGCGCCCACGGCCTCCGGCGGCTTTGTCCCCGATATGGAGAGCGCCCCCGCCCCCCTGCCGGAGACCGAATCCTTCGCCCATGCCGATGCCAACCCGGTGAAGGCGGTGGATGAGGCGCCGGTCTCGACCTTTTCGGTCGATGTTGACACCGCCTCTTACGCCGTTGTCCGCCAAAGCCTCGAGGCCGGGCAGCTGCCCCCCAAAGAGGCCGTGCGCATCGAGGAAATGCTGAACTATTTCCCCTATGCCTATCCGCAGCCCGAGGGGGGCGCGCCGTTCCGCCCCGATGTGACCGTGTTTGAAACGCCGTGGAACCCCGGCACGCAACTGGTGCGCATCGGCTTGCAGGGCCGCAGCGCCGAGATGGCGGCGCGCCCGCCCCTGAACCTCGTCTTCCTGGTCGATACCTCGGGCAGCATGGATGACCCGCGCAAACTGCCGCTGCTGCAACAGGCGCTGCGCCTTGTGCTGCCGCAACTTAGCGACGCCGATCAGGTGGCGATCGTGGCCTATGCCGGTTCGGCGGGCGTGGTGCTGCCGCCCACCAAGGCGACCGAGACCGCCAAGATCACCGCCGCGCTGGAGGGCCTGACCTCCGGCGGCGGCACGGCGGGCGAGGCCGGGCTGTCTGAGGCCTATGCGCTGGCCGCGCAGATGCAGGCGACGGGCGAGGTGAGCCGCGTGCTGCTCGCCACCGATGGCGATTTCAATCTGGGCCTGTCGGACCCCGAGGCCTTGAAAGAATTCGTGGCCGAAAAGCGCAAATCCGGCACCTATCTTTCGGTGCTGGGCTTTGGGCGCGGCAATCTGGATGATGCCACGATGCAGGCGCTGGCGCAGAACGGCAATGGCATGGCGGGCTATATCGACACGCTGCAAGAGGCGCGCAAGGTGCTGGTGGATCAGCTTTCCGGTGCGTTGTTCCCGCTGGCCGATGATGTGAAGGTGCAGGTGGAATGGAACCCGGCCGAGGTCGCGGAATATCGGCTCATCGGCTATGAAACCCGGGCGCTGGCGCGCGAGGATTTCAACAATGATCGGGTGGATGCGGGCGAGATCGGCGCGGGCCTGCAAGTCACCGCGCTGTATGAGGTGACGCCGGTGGGCAGCGCGGCCCGTCTCACCGATCCGCTGCGCTATGGCGCGGAGCCAGGCGGCGAAAAGGGCGAGCTGGGCTTTCTGCGCCTGCGCTGGAAGGCGCCGGGGGCTGCTGAAAGCGCCCTGATCGAGGCCCCGATCCCGGTATCCCTGTCTGAACCCGACGCGGAGGCGCGCTTCGCCGCCGCCATCGCCGGTTTCGGCCAATTGCTGACGGGCGCGCCCTATCTGAGGGACTGGGGCTGGGCAGAGGCCATCGCCTTGGCAGAAGGCGCACGCGGAGACGACCGCTTCGGCTACCGTATCGAGGCCGTGAACCTCATGCGCCTCGCCGCCAGCCTGCCCCGCTGAAAGGCGCAGGCTTCGCCCCTCAGGGGCCGGAAACAGGAAACGCAGCGCGTTTCTCCGGCCCTATGAAAGCAGTGGAGCAAGACCGTCTCAACCCATGACCGGTGGCTTCGGGCCACCGGCTCAAACGCGGAACCTGTCAACATGACCTCGGTCAAACGGGCCGGAAAAAGGAAACGCACCGCGTTTCCCCGGCCCTGTGGGAACCTCGCGGCAAAACCGGATCAACCCAAGACCGAGAGGCCGTCGCCCGCCCGGCGGGTGCGATAGCACCCGCCCCCGGCAGGGCGGGCGCTGGCCGGTGGCTTCGGGCCACCGGCCCGATGTGGGAACGGTGCCGCATGACCGAGGCGATGGCCTCGGTCAATTGGGGCCGGGTCAGAAAACGCACAGCGTTTTCCCGGCCCTGTGGGAGCGGTTCAGCAAGACCGCTTCCGCCCATGACCGAGAGGCCATCGCCCGCCCGGTGGGCGCGATAGCGCCCGCCGCCCGGAGGGCGGGCGCTGGCCGGTGGCTTTGGGCCACCGGCCCAAACGTGGCCAAGGTTTCAACTTGACCGAGGCGATGGCCTCGGCCAATGAGGCCGCTTACTGCGACGCCGCCAGTTTCACCGGGCTTTTCGCCGGTTTGCCGGAATTGGCGTCGATGAAGGCCAGGACCAGCGGGCGGATGTTCAGGCGCCAGCTCTTGCCTGCGAAGATGCCGTAGTGACCGGCGCCGGGTTCCAGATGGCTGGCCTTCTTGTCCTCGGGCAGGTTGGTCAGCAGGCGCAGCGCGGCGAGGCATTGGCCGGGGGCCGAGATGTCGTCCTTCTCGCCCTCGACGATCTTCACCGCCACGCGGGTGATGGCGCCCAGATCGACCTTCTTGCCCGCCACCACAAATTCGTTCCGCGCGATCTCGCGGTTCTTGAAGATGCGCTCGACCGTCGACAGGTAGAACTCGGCCGTCATGTCCATCACGGCGAGGTATTCGTCATAGAAGCGGTTATGGGCATCATGGTCGCTGGCCTCGCCGCGGGCGGCGCGCATCACCTGTTCCTGGAAGGCCTTGCCATGACGCTCGGCATTCATCGACATGAAGCCCGCCAGTTGCAGCAGGCCCGGATAGACCAGCCGCCCGGCGCCCTTGTATTTGAAGCCGACGCGCTGGATGGCCATGTGTTCCAGCTGGCCCATGGTGACGCGGCGGCCGAAATCGGTGACCTCGGTGGCGGCGGCATCGGGATCGACCGGCCCGCCCATCAGGGTGAGCGAGCGCGGCTGCGCCTCGGGGTCTTCGGCGGCGAGATAGGCGGTGGCGGCCAGCGTCAGCGGCACCGGCTGGCAGACGGCGACGACATGGGTGTCGGGGCCGAGATGGCGCATGAAATCGACGAGGTAGAGAACGTAATCCTCCACGTCGAACTTGCCCGCCGACACCGGAATGTCACGGGCATTGTGCCAGTCGGTGACATAGACATCGGCATCGGGCAGCAGCGAGGCGACGGTGGGGCGCAGCAGCGTGGCGTAATGGCCCGACATCGGCGTCACGACGAGGATCTGGCGCGCCATCTTCTCGCGGCGGCGGACCGAGAACTTGATCAGATTGCCGAAATCCTTTTCCACCACCGGGGTGATGTCGACCAGATGGTCGGTGCCATCGGCCCCCACGATGGAGCGGATGCCCCAGTCGGGCTTGGTGACCATGCGGGAGAAGGTGCGCTCGGTCACCTCGCCCCAGGCGGCGGTCAGCTGGAACAGCGGATTGGCAGACAGCGCGAAGACCGGATAGGAGGCCATGGCCCGCGCGGTGGCGCCCAGCCACTCATTCGTGTTGCGGGCTGTTTCCATCAGGTCATAAGTCGCCATATACTTCATCTGCGTCTCCTTGCCCGATGGGCCGTGGCTTGGCCTCGATCCCCGTGGGCGCGGAGGAAGGAGACGAAATTGCTGCAAGTGCGAAAGAAACTGTAGGGGGGAAATATTAATATGACAACCGAGACCAAGGACGAAGACGCCCGCCTGCACCGGCTGAATGCCAATATCGCCAAGGTCGAGGATTTGTCGAAACGGCTGACGGCGGCGCTAACATTGCGCAAAAACGCCGATCCGGCGCTGCAAGGGCCGTCGCAAGAGGTCTATATGAAGGCCGCAGCTGCCTATGTGGCGGAAATGATGCAGAATCCGTCGAAAATCATCGAGCAGCAGATCGGCTACTGGGGAAAGACCCTGAAACACTATGTGGAGGCGCAGCAGGCCCTTGCCAAGGGCGAATTGCGCGCCCCGGAAAATCCCGGCCCAAAAGATCGTCGATTCGCCAATCCGCTGTGGGACAGCCACCCGCTGTTCAATTTCCTCAAGCAGCAATACCTGTTCAATGCCGAGGCGATCACCGGCGCTGTTTCCGGTCTGGAACGGATGGAGGATCATGACCGCAAGCGGGTGGAGTACTTCACCCGCCAGATCGTCGATCTGATGTCGCCCACCAATTTCCTCGGCACCAATCCCGATGCGCTGGAAAAGGCGGTGGCGACCGATGGCGAGAGCCTGGTGCAGGGGCTGGAAAACCTTGTGCGCGACATCGAGTCGAACCGGGGCGATCTGCTGGTGACGCTGGCGGACAAGGAGGCCTTTCATGTGGGCGAGAACATCGCCACCACGCCGGGCTCGGTGGTGTTTCGCAACCGGATGCTGGAGCTGATCCAATATGCGCCGACCACGGACACGGTGCATAAAACCCCGATCGTGATCTTTCCGCCCTGGATCAACAAATTCTATATCCTCGACCTGAAACCGGCCAACAGCCTGATCAAGTGGATCGTCGATCAGGGCTTTACCCTGTTCGTGGTCAGCTGGGTGAACCCCGATGCCAGCTATGCCGATGTGGGGCTGGATGACTATATCCGTGACGGCTATCTGGCGGCGCTGGCCGAGGTAAAGCGGCTGACCGGCGAGAAGCAGGTCAATGCGGTGGGCTATTGCATCGCGGGCACCACGCTGAGCCTGACCATGGCGCATCTTCAGCAGCAGGGCGACAAGTCGGTGAAATCCGCCACGCTGTTCACCACGCTGACCGATTTCAGCGACCCCGGCGAGGTGGGTGTGTTCCTCGATGACGATTTCGTGGACGGGATCGAGCGTCAGGTGGCGGTGGATGGGGTGCTGGACAAGTTCTTCATGTCGCGCACCTTCAGCTTTCTGCGCTCCAATGACCTGATCTATCAGCCCGCGATCAAGAGCTATATGATGGGCGAGGCGCCCCCGGCCTTTGACCTGCTGTACTGGAATGGCGATGGCACCAATCTGCCGGCGCGCATGGCAGTGGAATATCTGCGCGGGCTGTGCCAGCGCGACCAGTTCGCCCAAGGCACATTCGAGGTGATGGGCGAGAAGGTCAGCCTGCGGGATGTGAAGGTGCCGCTTTGCGCCATCGCCTGCGAGACCGACCACATCGCCGCCTGGAAGGGCAGTTTCAACGGCGTGAAGCAGATGGGATCGAAGGACAAGACCTTCATCGTGTCGCAAAGCGGCCATATCGCCGGGATCGTCAATCCGCCCTCCAAGGGCAAATATGGCCATTACACCAATGAGGCCGCGATGGAGACCCCGGAGGCCTGGTGGGAGAGTGCCACATTCCACCCCGGAAGCTGGTGGCCGCGCTGGCGCGACTGGCTGGCGAGTCGCTCGGGCGGGCAGGTTCCGGCCCGGATGCCCGGCGCCAATGGTCAGCCGGTCCTGGGCCCGGCACCGGGGCATTACGTTACGGCCATTCCAAAAGCGTGACGGTTCAAAGGCTTGGCCTTGGCGGCGCGGTACAACCATAGAGTTTGCCGCGTCGCAGAAATTTCACTTGAATTGCTGCGGTGCAGCATCTATATTGACCACAGGAAACGATTGCAGGCGCTGGGCGCCCGAGCTGTGGAGACTTCAGATGACCACCAAGACCCCGGACTTCACCAAAGCCTTCCAGGACGTTCTGGCGGCATTCCCGGTGGATGCCACCGCGTTCCAGAACGCGTTCAAGACCCAGGCCGCTGTCGGCGAGAAGCTGACCAAGGTTGCGCTGGAAGCCGCCGAGAAATCGACCGAGATCTCGTCGAAATGGGCCAAGGACACCCTGGCCAAGGTGGGCGAGGCTGCCAAAGCCAAGACCGAGCCGTCGGATTACACCAAAGCCATGAGCGATTTCGCTTCGGCCACCGCTGAACTGGCCGCCGAGAACATGGCTGCCTTCGCCGAAGTGGCGAAAAAAGTGCAGATGGAAACTGTCGAGCTGATGCTGGCCGCTGGCAAGGACGCTTCGGAAGAAGCCCAGGCCGTGGTGAAGAAAGCCACCACGGAAGCCACCGCTGCCGTGAAAAAGGCCACCGCTGCCAAGTGAGCGGCGGATGCTGCTGAAGGTTGAGCGGCGCTCCTGACCTCCTCCTCCCTGATCGGGATTGCCGCGGGGCGCGCCATTGGCGCGCCCCTTTCTTTTGATTGCATTATTGCTGCACCCTGTCTTAGGCTTCTCTGCAAGCGCATAAGAAACTGCGCCGAAGAATCCGGGGAGGGGCCGTCATGGCAAACACCGACAAGCCGTTGCTGATCAAACGCTATGCCAGCCGGAGGCTTTATAACACCGAGACCAGCGATTATGTGACGCTGGAGGATATTGCAGGCTTCAGCCGCGCCGGGCTCGAGGTGCAGATTGTCGATCTGAAATCGGGCGATGACCTGACGCGGCAATATCTGCTGCAAATCGTGGCCGAACATGAGAGTAAGGGCGAAAGCGTCCTGCCGGTGAATGTGCTGAACGATCTGGTGCGCAGCTATACCACCGGCATGCAATCGGTGGTGCCGCAGTTTCTGGCGGCATCCTTTGACATGCTGCGCGACGGCCAATCCAAGATGATGGAAAACCTGTCGCATCTGCCCAATCCGATGGCCTCGATGCCGGGCTTCGAGGCGATGCGCAAGCAGCAGGAAGCCTTCATGAAATCCATGATGGGCGGCATGCCGGGCTGGCCTGCGGGGTCGAGCGGGCCAGAGCCGGAGGAGGGCGAGAAGGCCGAGGGGCGCGGCGGTCAGGGCGAGCTGGACGCGATCAAGAAGCAGCTGGCCGAGCTTCAGGCGAAGCTGTCGAAGCTGTAAACATGGGGCATTCGGCTGGCCGCGTGACCCTGTGGGGGATCGAGGTCTTTCTGGCGATCGCGGAAGAGCGGTCGATCTCTGCGGCGGCGCGGCGGCTGGGGGTCAGCAATGCGGCGGTGAGCCAGCAGCTTGCCGGGCTGGAGGCGGTGCTGGGCGCGGTGCTGGTGGATCGCGGCAGCCGGCCGGTGGCGCTGACGCCCGCCGGGGTGATCCTGCGGCGCCATGCCCAGACCATCGTGAATGCCGCCGAGGCCGCGCAGGCCGAACTGGCCATGGCCGATCTGGCGGGCCTCACGCAGTTGCGGCTGGGGGTGATCGAGGATCTGGATGCCGATGTGACGCCGCATCTGCTGACGGGCCTTGCCGAGGATCTGCGGACCTGCCGCTTTCTGCTGGAAACCGGGCCGAGCCACCGCCTGCGCGACCAGCTGGAGGCGCGGGCGCTGGATCTGGTGGTGGCCGCCGATCCCGGGGTGTTGCAGCCCGCCGATGAGGGGCTGGAGGTGCATGCGCTGCTGACCGATCCCTTCGTGGCGGTGCTGCCGCGCGGTTTCAACATGGGCGGGGGGGAGATCGGGCGGCTGCCCTTCATCCGCTATTCGGCGCGGCATGTCATGGGGCGGCAGATCGCGGCGCATCTGGCGGCGCAGAAGGCGGGCCTGAGCAGCCGGTTCGAGCTGGACAGCTATCACGCGATTCTGGCGATGGTGGCGGCGGGGCAGGGCTGGTCGATCCTGACGCCGCTGGCGCTGCATCATGTGGCGCGGTTCCGCAACGCGGTGGAGGTGCAGCCCATGCCCTTTGGCGCGCTGGAGCGCCGCATCAGCCTGAGCGCCCGCGCCGGCCAGTTGCAGGGCATCCCGGCCATGGTCGCCGCGCGCCTGCGCGAGCTGATCGCGGCACAGGTGGTGGCGCCGATGCTGGCCGACTGGCCGTGGTTGCAGGGCAGCCTGAGGCTGCCCTGATCCTTACCCGGCCTTGACCTGATCGGCGGCAGCGATCAGCGCCTCGGCAATGAAATCCAGCTCGTCCCGGGTCAGGCGCGTGGGCAGGCGCACGTCGCAGGCACGCATCAGCATGGCGCGGGTCTGCGGCAGATCGGGCTGATCCCCAAGGAATTGCCAGTTCCAGAAGGCGCGGGCGTTATCCTCGGACAGGCCGAAGACCTGCACCGAGACGCCGCGCGTCTTGGCCTGCGCTTGAAAGGCACGCGCCTCGGCATCGGTGTCAAACCCCACCAGATTGAACTGGATCGAATCGGGGGCGCGCGATTCCGGCCCCAGCGGCGGCGGCACGTCGAAATGGGCGCAGGCGTTCAGCTGGTCCGCGACGTGATCATGGTTGAAGCGGCCCTGTTCCACCCGGCGCGCGAGTTCCGGCAGTTGCGGGCGGATCACGGCGGCAGAGAGGTTCTGCATCCGCATATTGTAGAGAGGCAGCTTGTTCTGCCACAACATATAGCTGTTTTGCAGGCCGGGATGCTTTTTCCAGTTCTGCTCGTAAGCGCCCGACATGATGACGGCGCGGGCCGCCAGCTCCGGGTCGTCGGTCACCAGAATGCCGCCTTCGCCCGCATTGATCATTTTGTAAGACTGGAAGCTGAAACAGCCGATCTTGCCAAGGGTGCCAATGTTGCGCCCGTTCCAGACGGTGCCAAGGCTATGGGCGGCATCCTCGACCACCGGCACACCCGCCGCATCGCACAGCGCCATGATGGCGTCCATATCGGAGGTATGGCCGCGCATATGGCTGATCAGCACACAGGCCGCGCCGGGCAGTTTGGCGGCAAAATCCGCCATATCGACGCGGTAATTGGCGCCGACCTCGACCAGCACGGCCTCGCATTCGGCATGGACCACGGCGGAGGGCACGGCGGCGAAGGTAAAAGCGGGGATCAGCACGCGCGCGCCGCGCGGCAGGTCCAGCGCTTTCAGCGACAGGAACAGCGCGGCCGAGCAGGAGGAGACCGCCAGCGCATAGCGGCTGCCCAGCAGGGCGGCAAATTCGGCCTCCAAGAGCGCGACCGGCGCGCCTTCGGGCGCGGTGTAGCGGAACAGATCGCCGGAGGCGAGCAGGCGGTCGATCTCGGCCCGCGCGGCCTCGGGGATCGGCTCGGAGTCGTAAACATTGGGGGCAAGCGCAGCGCCATCGGCAGCCATTGTCAGCTTTCCTGAATATGGTGTTCAGGAAAGCTGTAATCCCGCCCTGCCGCTTTTTCCAGCAACAAGTTTCTGACAAACCGGCTTGCCGGAGAAAATCCGCCTGCCGGGGGGCGGCGATTTTTCGACGAAAAATCGGGGGCGCCTAGCGCCCGAGCCGGTCGCGCAGCGAATACCAGGTCATTGCCAGCACCAGAAGCGGCCAGCGCAAGCCCACGCCGCCGGGGAAGCGGGGCTTGGGCAGGGCGGCCATCAGATCAAAGCCCGCGGCCTGACCCTGCACGGCCTCGGCCATCAGCTTGCCCGCCAGCGTTGCCATGGCAACCCCGTGGCCGGAATAGCCCGAGGCCGACAGCACATTGGGCGCCACCCGCGCAAAGCAGGGCAGGCGGTTCATGGTGATGGCCAGCGTGCCGCCCCAGGCATGGTCGATCTTCACGCCCTTGAGCTGGGGATAGACCTCCAGCATCGGCTTTGACACGGTTTTCACGATGTCGGGGAATTTCCAGCCATAGCTTTCGCCGCCGCCGAACAGCAGGCGGTGATCCTCGGAGAGGCGCCAGTAATTCACCACGAATTTCGTATCCGCCACCGCCACGGGGCGCGACAGGATCGCGGCGGGATCGGCCAGAGGCTCGGTCGCGACGATGAAATTGTTGATCGGCATGACGCGGGCGGCGACCTGCGGCGCCAGATTGCCAAGGTATCCGTTGCAGGCGAGGATCACATGATCGGCCTCCACCCGTCCATGGCCGGTGGCGACGGTGACGCGCGGGCCATGGTCGATGCGGTGGACGTGGCTCATTTCATGGATGGTCACGCCTGCGGCTTGGGCGGCCTGCGCAAGGCCGATGGCGAAGTTCAGCGGGTGCAGGTGGCCCGCGCCATGGTCGATCTCGCCGCCCTTGTAAGCCTTTGATCCGATGAGGGTTTCGATGCCTAAGCGGTCCAGTGGCTCGATCTGGTCATAGCCGTAATCGCGCTGAAGTTTCTCGGCATAAGCATGGGTGTCGCGGACCTCGCGGTCATGCCAGCAGGCATGGGCGACGCCGGGATGGAAGGTGACGGGCATGGCATGGGTGGAGATGAGCGATTTCACCAGTGCCTTGGCGTCTTCGGCCAGTTGCCAATAGCGGCGGGCGTTTTCTCGGCCTGCGATGCGTTCCATCTCGATCTGGTCGAGGCGCTGGCCGCTGCCCACTTGCCCGCCATTGCGGCCCGAGGCGCCGAAACCGACGCGATGCGCCTCCAGCACGGTGACCTTGAGGCCCGCCTGCGCCAGATGCAGCGCGGCGGAGAGGCCGGTGTAACCGGCGCCCACGATGCAGACATCGGCGCGGGTTTGGCCGCGCAGAGGGGCGCAGGGGGTGAAGGGGGTGCGGGTGGCCGCGTAGAAGCTGGCCGGGTATTCGCCCGGCCGGTCATTGGCAAACAAAAGGTTCATGGCGTCACACGTTCAGAAGAAGGTGTTCGCGCTCCCACGGGCTGATGACCTGCTGGAACTCTTTGTATTCGTTGCGTTTCACGCTGTCATAGACCTTGCAGAAATCCGGGCCCATGATCTCGGTCAGGGCGGCGTCCTCCTCCAGAAGGTCGAGCGCCTCGCCCAGGGTGGTGGGGATCTCGTCGCTGTCAATATAGGCATTGCCCTGAAATTCGGGGCGCGGGGCCACCTTGTTGATCAGGCCGAGATAGCCGCAGGCGAGGGTGGCCGCGATGCCGAGATAGGGGTTGCAATCCATGCCGGGCAGGCGGTTTTCGATGCGGCGCGCGGCGGGGCCGGAGATCGGCACGCGCAGGCCGGTGGTGCGGTTGTCGCGGCCCCATTCGAGGTTGATGGGCGCGGCGAAATCGGGGACGTAGCGGCGATAGCTGTTCACATAGGGCGCAAACAGCGCGACACCGGCGCCGAGATGTTTCTGCAAGCCACCGATGAAATGGCCGAAGGCCTCGGTCTCGCTGCCATCCTCGGCGGAGAAGATGTTCTTGCCGGTTTTCACATCCACGACCGAGGTGTGGATATGCATGGCCGAACCCGGCTCGCCTGCGATGGGTTTGGCCATGAAGGTGGCAAAGCAATCGTGGCGCAGCGCCGCCTCGCGGATCAGGCGCTTGAAGAAGAACACGTCATCGGCCAGGCGCACGGGGTCGCCATGGGCGAGGTTGAGTTCAATCTGGCCGGCGCCGCCCTCCTGCAGGATGCCGTCGATTTCAAGGCCCTGCGCCTCGGCGAAATCATAGATGTCGTCGATCACCTTGCCATATTCGTCGATGGCGGACAGGCTGTAGGCCTGTTTCCCGGCGGCGCGGCGGCCCGAGCGGCCCATGGGCGGGATGACCGGCTGGTTGGGGTCGAGGTTGCGGGCGGTGAGGAAGAACTCCATCTCGGGTGCCACCACGGGGCGCCAGCCCTGGGCTTCGTAAAGGGCCACGATGCGGCGCAGCACGTTGCGCGGGCTGAAGCTGACCAGATTGCCCGCCTGATCCTTGGCATCATGGATCACTTGCAGCGTGATGTCGGCGGTCCAGGGTGCGGCGGTGGCGGTGGACCAGTCGGGCTCCAGGATCATGTCCGGTTCGGTGAAAGCATCGAAAGGATTGTCGGCCCAATCGCCGGTGATGGTTTGCAGGAAGATGGAATTGGGCAGGAAGTAGTTGGTTTGATGGGCGAATTTCGCGGCGGGCATGGCCTTGCCGCGCGCCACGCCGGCAATGTCGCCGATGATGCATTCCACTTCGTCAATGCGGCGGTCGGCGATGTAGCTGAGGGCTGCCGGGGGCAGTTTGCTTGTCCAGTCGGACATGGGAGGCTCTTTCGGGTTGGCGTCAGGCGATCTGACGTATGGCCTTGACGCGGGGAGCTTTCAGGAACGGGGGGCCTTGAAGAAATCAGCGATGCGGCGGGCGAGGATCGGGGCATCGACCGGCTGGTCGAGGCGCGCGCGCGCGGCCTCCATCAGCGCATCGGGCACCACGCCCTTGCCGCGGGTGGCCATGAGGCCATCGACGAAATCGGATTGAAACTCGGGATGGGCCTGCACGGTGAAGATGCGGTCGCCATAGACCAGCGCCGCGTTTTCGCAGAAGTCGGAGCAGGCGGCGACGGTGGCAGTCTCGGGGCGGCGTGTGACCTGATCCTGATGCCAGGCGTTCAGGCGCAGGGTCTCGCCGTTGAAATCATAGTCGGTGGGGCCGACCGACCAGCCCTTGCTGAACTTTTCCACTTTGCCGCCAAGGGCTTGGGCGATGATCTGATGGCCAAAGCAGATGCCGACCATGGGAATGGCGGCGGCATAGGCCTCGCGGATGAAGGCCTCCAGCGGCGGGATGAACGGGTGATCCTCATAGGCGCCGAAGCGCGAGCCGGTCAGCAGCCAGCCATCGCATTCGGTGACGCTGGCGGGGAACTGATTGTCCAGCACGCGCCAGGTTCGGAAGGTAAAGCCCTGATCGGCCAGCAATTGCTGGAACATATCGGGGTAATCGCCCGAGGTCGGGGCCAGATTGGCGGGCGCTTCGCCGGTTTGCAGGATGCCGATCAGCATGGGGTCCGTTTCTGGTTGTGCGGTCGAGAGTAGCAAGGAGCGAGGGCGGGCGGCAAGAGGGTTAGAGCGCGGGCTATCGCCGGGAGGGGCGCGCAACCATTGTTGCGCGATCCGTGCGGGACGGGGCCGCAAGCCCGCCCGTGCGCCTGACGCACGGGCCGCGCCCGCCCCCCGGGCGGCGGGCGCGATGCGCCCACCGGGGCGGGTGCGACCCGTGCCCAAGCCGCGCGCGGCGGAGGGCCCCTTGTCGCAGGCTGCCGCCTGCGCCAATCGCGCGGCGAAACGGTCCACCGGACCGTTTCCTGATCCGCGCTCTGGCGGCCTCACACCGTATCGAGATAGAGTTCCACCCGCTCCTCCGGGGTCAGTTCTGCGATGTAATGCAGCTCTTGCCGCTTGGTTTGCACCATGTTGCGGATCAGCTCTTTCGGCAGGAAGCGATAGAGCATGTCGCTATGTTCAAAGGCATCA
>NZ_JAEULU010000044.1 GCF_016792925.1 Gemmobacter sp. | reverse complement strand
AGCACCCGCCCCCCGCAGGGCGGGCGCTGGCCGGTGGCTTTGGGCCACCGGCCCAAACTCGCCCACGCTTCCACATGACCTCGGCAATGGCCTCGGCCAATCCCTGAAAGACCATCCCCCTCAGAAAAAGCTCTGCGGATCAATATCCACCGCCACGCGCACATCGCCCGGCGGTTTCAGCTGCGAAAGCCAGGCCGCAATCGCGCCCTGGATCGGCGCGGTCTTCTCGGCCTTGATCAAGAGCCGCACCCGATGCCGCCCGCGCACCCGGGCAATCGGCGCCGGCGCCGGGCCGAACAACTGCGCCCCGATCCGCTGCAACGGCCCATCGCGCCGCGCCAGTTCCGCCCCGAAATCAAACACCTGCGCCACATCTGTGCCCGACAGCACAATCCCCGCCATCCGCCCGTAAGGCGGCACGCCCGAGGCCCGCCGCTCCGCCGCCTCGGCCCGCCAGAACGCCTCCTCATCGCCGCCCAGAATGGCGCGGATCACCGGATGCTCGGGCTGGTGGGTTTGCAGCAGCGCCAGCCCCTTGCGGTCGCCCGCCCGCCCGGCGCGCCCCGCCACCTGCCGCATCAGCTGAAACGTGCGCTCTGCCGCCCGCAGGTCCGACCCCTGCAAGCCAAGGTCCGCATCAATCACCCCCACCAGCGTCAGCAGCGGAAAGTTATGCCCCTTCGCCACGATCTGCGTGCCGATGATGATCTCGGCCTCGCCGCGCGCGATCTCCTCGATCTTGGCCTTGAGCGCACGGGCCGAGCCGAACAGGTCCGAACTCAGGATCGCCAGCTTCGCCTCGGGAAACCGCTCCGCCACCTCCTCGGCCAGCCGCTCCACCCCCGGACCCACCGGCGCCATCCGGCCTTCCACATTGCAAGACGGGCAGGCCACCGGCACCGGCTTCGTCGCCCCGCATTGATGGCAGACCAGGCGGCCCAGAAACCGATGCTCCACCATCCGCGCATCGCAGGCGTCACAGCCCACCTGATGCCCGCAAGCCCGGCACACCGTCACCGGGGCATAGCCACGGCGGTTCAGAAACAGCAGCGATTGCTCGCCCTTGGCCCGCCGCGCCATCACCGCTGCCGCGAGGCCCTCCGAAATCCAGCGGTTCGCCGCCAGCTTCTCGTTGCGCATGTCGATGGCGCGCATGTCGGGCAATTCCGCCGCCCCGAACCGGCTGCCCAGATCCAGCCGCAGATACTTGCCCTGATCGGCATTCACCCAGCTTTCAAGGCTGGGCGTGGCCGAGGCCAGCACCACCTGCGCCCCGCAAATCGCCGCCCGCAGCACCGCCATATCGCGCGCATTGTAATGCACGCCCTCATCCTGCTTGTAGGAGGTGTCGTGTTCCTCATCCACCACCACCAGCCCAAGCTGTTGAAATGGCAAGAAAAGCGCCGACCGCGCGCCCACCACCATCTGCGCCTGCCCCTCGCTGACCATGCGCCAGACCCGCCGCCGCTCAGTCTGGGTCACGCCGGAATGCCACTCCGCAGGCCGGGCGCCAAAGCGCGCCTCCACCCGGGTCAGAAACTCCGAGGTCAGCGCAATCTCGGGCAGCAGCACCAGCGCCTGCCGCCCCTGCCGCAGACACTCTGCCACCGCCTCCAGATACACTTCCGTCTTGCCCGAGCCCGTCACGCCCTTCAACAGCGTCGTGCCATAGCCGCCCTGCGCTAACGCTGCCACCAAGGCATCCGCCGCCGCCACCTGATCGCCCTGCAATTCCGCCCCGGCGCGGGCGATCAGATCGGGGAAGGGCAGGTCGCGCGGCGCGTCGGTCTCCACCAGCACCCCCGCGCTCACCAGCCCCTTCACCACCGAGGAGGAACAGGCCGCCGCCTCGCACAATTCGCCCAAGGTCACCGCCGCGCCTGCGAAATCACGCAAAGCCTCGATCACCCGCAGCCGCGCATCGGTCAGCTTGTTCGGCACCGGCCCGCCCAGGCGATACAGCCGCCGCATCCCCGGCGGCTCGCCCAAACCCGGCGCGCGGGTCGCCAGCCGCAGCATGGCGGGCAGGGGGGTCAGCGTGTAATCGGCGGCGCGGGCCAGAAACTGCCGCAGCTCCGCCCGCATCGGGCGCGCCTCCAGCACGCGGGAAATCGCCCGCAGCTTCGCCGCGTCAAACGTGCCATCGCCCGCGCCCCAGACCACGCCCAGCATCTTGCGCGGCCCCAGCGGCACTTCCACGAAATCGCCCACCCCGCAGCCGCCCTCCGGCGCGCGATAGTCCAGACAGCCGGTCAGGCTGCGCCCCAGCGTTTCGGTCAGCATGACGCCGACCCGCTCGCCCGGTGCAAAGACCCGCTCCACCCGCAATCCTTCCTTTCCCATTCCGCCCCATTGGGCTAATACGCCGCCGAGAGCGCCTGCAACCCCGGAAGGACTGCCCCCATGAAATTCTTCGTCGATACCGCCGATGTGGATGCCATCCGCGAGCTGAACGACCTTGGCATGGTCGATGGTGTCACCACCAACCCCTCGATCATCCTGAAATCCGGCCGTGACATCATGGAAGTCACGCGCGAGATCTGCTCGATCACCTCCGGCCCGGTTTCCGCCGAAGTGGTCTCGATGAATGCCGAGGCGATGATCGCCGAGGGCCGCAAACTGGCTGAAATCGCGGAAAACATCACCGTCAAAGTGCCGCTGACCTGGGATGGCCTGAAGGCCTGCAAGGTGCTGTCGGGCGAGGGCAAGATGGTGAACGTGACGCTGTGTTTCAGCGTCAATCAGGCGCTGATCGCCGCCAAGGCCGGCGCCACCTTCATCTCGCCCTTCATCGGGCGTCTGGATGACATCAACCTGGATGGCATGGAGCTGATCTCCGACATCCGCCAGGTCTATGACAATTATGGCTTCGAGACCCAGATCCTCGCGGCTTCGGTGCGCTCGGCCAACCATGTGGCGCAATGCGCGCTGGTCGGCGCCGATGTGATGACCGCGCCGCCCGCCGTCATCAAGGCGCTGGCCAATCATGTGCTGACCGACAAGGGGCTGGAGCAGTTTGAAAAAGACTGGGCCAAGACCGGTCAGAAGATCCTGTAATCTGCCGCCGCGCCCCCGGTTCACCGGCCGGGGGCGCCGCTTTCTCTGAATGTATACATGTATACATCACGCCGGAGCCGCGGCATTTCCCGCCGATCCCCCGCTGGAACCGAACATTTCCCCGCGACAAACCCGCCCGGATTTTGATAGTCTCTGCCAAAATCAAACAAACGGGCAGCATGACGTGATGATCGAACCGGACCTCCGCGACCGGATTCTGGAAAAGCCGGAAACCATTCTCGAAGACCGCGACCTGATGCGCGCCCTGATCGCCGCGAATGATCGCGCCATGGGCAGCAATGTGGTCGATCTGCGCGGCATCGCGATGGAGCGGCTGGAAAACCGGCTGGAGCGTCTGGAAGACACCCATCGCACCGTCATCGCCGCCGCCTATGAAAACCTCGCAGGCACCAATCAGGTGCATCGCGCCATCCTGCAAATGCTGGACCCGCTGACCTTCGAGGATTTCCTCAAAAGTCTGGCCAGCGAGGTGGCGCAAACCCTGCGCGTCGATTGCATCCGTCTGGTGCTGGAATCGGTGCAAGAGGCCGAAGACCCCGCGCTGCGCCGTCTGGGCGATGTGCTGTTCGTGGCCGGGCCGGGTTTCATCGCCGATTATGTCTCGGGCGGGCGCAATATCTCGCTGCGCCCGGTCACCCTGCGCCAGACCATCCCCTCCTCGAACCTGATCTATGGTGAGACCGCCGGCTGGATCCGGTCCGAGGCCCTGATGCGTCTCGATTTCGGCAAGGGCCGCCTGCCGGGCCTGCTGGTCATGGGCTGCGAAGACCCGCATCACTTCAAGCCCACCCATGGCACTGATTTGCTTGCCTTTTTCGCGGGCGTGTTCGAGCGCACCATGCGCCGCTGGCTGTCGTGACCCTCGCCATCTCCCCCGCGGCGCGCGACGCGCTGGAGGCGTGGCTCACCCATCTGCGTGCCCTTGATGGCCGGGCGGAGAAAACCGTGGCCGCCTATGGGGCCGATCTGCGCGGCTGGCTGGGCTTTCTGGCCCAGCATCGCGGCGGCACCGAGGGGCTGGCCGGGTTGATCGACGTGCCGGTCAGCGATCTGCGCGCCTGGATGGCGCATGAGCGCACGCGCGGCGTGGCCCCCCGCTCCATCGCGCGGGCGCTGTCGGCGGTGAAGGGCTTCACCGCCTGGCTGGCCGACCGTCACGGCGGCGATGCCACCGCCGTTCTGCAAACCCGCGCCCCGCGCTTTCAGAAGAAACTGCCGCGCCCGCTGTCGGTCGATGCCGCCGCCGAGGTGCTGGACAGCGTGGGCGACGATGCCCGCACCCCTTGGGTTGCCGCCCGCGATACAGCCGTGGTCACCCTGCTTTACGGCTGCGGCTTGCGGATTTCCGAGGCGCTTGGTCTCACCGGCGCCGAAAATCCGCTGCCGCAGGTCTTGCGCATCAGGGGCAAGGGCGGCAAGGAACGCCTCGTCCCCGTCCTGCCCGCCGCGCGCGAGGCGGTGGCGGCCTATGTGCATCTCTGCCCCTTCGACCTCGCGCCCGATGCGCCGCTGTTTCGCGGCACGCGCGGTGGCCCGCTGAACCCGCGCCTGATCGCGGCCGCGATGGAGCGCACGCGCAACCGTCTGGGCCTGCCCGCCACCGCCACGCCCCATGCGCTGCGCCACAGCTTTGCCACGCATCTTCTGGCCGAAGGCGGCGATCTGCGCAGCATCCAGGAGTTGCTGGGCCACGCCTCGCTCTCCACCACCCAGACCTATACGGCAGTGGATGCCGCCCGGCTGATGCAGGTCTATCGTGACAGCCACCGCCGCGCGTGACGGCCGCAAATCGCGGCAAATCCGGTGCAAAACCCCTGAACCTGCCCAGGAAACCTCGCCACCCTGCCCCTGGCCCGGCTCCAGTGCCGAATCGGCCCGCGATGGAAGCGCGACAGGTGCCACATCTGCCGATCCGGCGCCGCTTCGGCGGCCTTGCCACGCCGCCCTGGCCGCGCCGCATCACAGCCGGACCGCCGCCCGCGCCCCGGCCATCCCTCAACCCTGGCGCGCCAAAATCGGACCAATTCGGCGGCACCCGCGCCATTCCCCGCCGCCGCCGCCACTCTGGCAATTGCTTTGCGGTGGCATTTGGGGCAAGCACAAGGACATGACGCCTCGTATCAAAGCCCTGCTCGTCCACCTGTTCACCGCCACCGGCGCCGTGCTGGCCATGCTCGCCATGCTTGCCGCCGTCGAAGAGAAATGGGACATGATGTTCCTCTGGCTCGTCGTCGCGCTGTTTGTCGACGGGCTGGATGGGCCGCTGGCCCGCAAATATGATGTGAAGACCAATTGGCCCACCTATGATGGCGAGCTGATGGACCTCATCATCGACTATCTGACCTATGTGTTCATCCCGGCCTTCGCCCTGTTCAAATCCGACCTGCTGCCGGGCTGGACGGGCTGGCTCGCCATCATCGTCATCACCTATGGCTCGGTGGTCTATTTCGTCGACACCCGGATGAAGACGAAAGACTGGTCCTTTGCCGGGTTCCCGGCCTGCTGGAACATGTTCGTGCTGGTCATGTTCGCGCTGAAACCCTCCGAAGGCGTCATTCTGGCCTTCGTGATCGCGCTGACGGTGACGATGTTCACCAACCTGAAATTCGTGCATCCGACCCGCACCCAGCGCTGGCGCGCAGTCACCCTGCCCATGTCGATCGCCTGGACCCTGATTGCCGGCTGGGCCGCCTGGGTGGATTTCCACCCCGAAAGCTGGGCGCATTGGGGGCTGGTCATCACCTCGCTTTACCTGACCTTCGCGGGCATCGCGCAGCAAATCATCCCCGAACGCAGCGCCGCCTGAGCGCGCGCAGGGGGCGCTCGCGCCCCCTCTTGGCCTCGCGGCCAATTCACCCCCTGAGGATATTTTTGAACAGAAAATGGGCAAAATACCCATTTCATTTTCTGTTCTCAAATATCCCCGGGGGAGTCTCCGCAGGAGACGGGGGCGGGAGCCCCCAATCGGCCCTCAGAACACCACCCCCATCCGCAGGATAAAGCAGCCAAACGCCCGGTTCTCGACCGTGCGCACGCAGGCGAAGGCGCGCGGGGCATGGGCGTAGAAGGCCTGCCGCTCCAGCGAGCGGATGGCCGCGCCCTCGGGCAGGGCAGGGCGCAGCACGTCCAGCGCCGCCACATGCACCGGGTCGGGCGCAGCCCCCGCGCCATCGCGCTCCATCCACAGCGCGGCGTAATCGGTAAAGCCGTCCAGCGGCATCAGCCCGGTGATCAGCGCCAGCCCGGCCACCACATCCAGCCCCGGCAGATCGGCCACCCGCCCTGTCCGCGTCGGCACCGAAAAGGCCGGGTAATTGCTGTCCACCACCAGCAGCTCGTCGCCATGCCCCATGCGCATCAGCACATCCATCAGGTCCGGCGTCACCCGCGGATCAATTCCCTTCAGCATTTTCGCCTCCCCGTTGAGCCTCGCGCTAAATCGCGCTATGCCGCCGCCATCTTGCAAGGGGGCCAGCATGGACGCAACGGCGGTCGAGGCGATGTTCACGCGCAGCACGGGCGATTATCTTTGCGCCCGCTGGGGCCGGCCCATCGTGCCCATCGTTTTTGGCGTCGATGATGCCACGCTTTCGGTGGTGAAGGGTGCCATCGAGGCGGTGGTTCTGGTCGCCGGTCACAAGATGGCCGAGACCGACCCCGAGCTGGGCGCCAATCTCATGATCTTTTTCTTTCGCGGCTGGATGGAGCTGCCGCGCGTGCCGGGGCTGGATCGCCTGATCCCCGATCTGGGCCCGCTCTGCGACCGGCTGGAGGCGCAGGGCGCCAACCAGTATCGCGCCTTCCGCTTTGACGCCGAGGGCGCCATCAAGGCCGCCTTCGTCTTCATCCGCATGGATGAGGCCCTGGCCGAGCTGCCGGCCGAAACCCTCGCCCTCTCGCAGGCCGCGCAGGTGATCCTCTTGTGGTCCGACCGCGCCTTCGCCACCACCTCGCCGCTGGCCAAGCTGGGCGAAACCGTGATCCTGCGCCCCGAAATTTCCGCCCTGATCGCCGCCGCCTACAGCCCCGCCTTGCCGCCGGTGAGCCGCGATCCCAGCCACGCCCTGCGCCTGGCGGCGCGGATGGCATGACCCACACCCACCCCCTCCGCGTCTATTACGAAGACACCGATGCCGGTGGCATTGTCTATCATGCCAATTACCTGAAATTCTGCGAACGCGCCCGGTCGGAATGGGTGCGGGGCCTGGGCATTGACCAGCGCGCCTTGAAGGCCGAACAGGGCCTCATCATCGTCGTCCGCCGCATGGAGGTCGATTTCCTGCGCCCGGCGCTTTACGATGATGCGCTGACCGTCACCACCGAACTTCGCAGCCTTGGCGGTGCCCGGATCGACCTTGCGCAAGCCGTGCTGCGTGGCGCCGAGACCCTGTTCACCGCCTCTGTCACCCTGGTCTGCGTCGGCCCCGATGGCCGCGCGCTGCGTCTGCCCGATGACCTGCGCGCCGCTTTGCAGGCCCCGTGACCGTGGCGCACTTGCTGCATTGCGGCAATTGCATGGGCGAATTGTGGCCACATGACGAGGATGTGTTGGCAATCCCCCTCAAATCGCGATAGAATCACTGGTAATAGCGGGTCGATACGAACCCGGACCAAACGAGCAGGCGTAAAGACATGGAAACCTTAGCGGCAGCGCCGGAAATTGATTTTTCCCTGCTGGGCCTTTTTCTGCGGGCAACCGTCACCGTCAAACTGGTGATGATCGGCCTTCTGGTGATGTCCTTCTATTCCTGGGCCATCATCATTCGCAAACACATCATGTATCGCGCCGCGCGCGCCGAGGCGGCGGTCTTCGACCAGGCCTTCTGGTCGGGCGAGCCGCTGGACGAGCTGTTTGAAAAGATCGGCCCCGCCCCGGAAGGCCAGAGCGAAAAGATCTTTGCCGCCGGCATGATTGAATGGCGCCGCAGCCACCGCGCCGATGGCGGCCTCATCGCGGGCGCGCAATCGCGCATCGACCGCGCCATGGATGTGGCCATCGCCCGCGAGAGCGAGCAGCTGAATTCCGGCCTCTCCTTCCTGGCCACCGTCGGCTCCACCTCGCCCTTCATCGGGCTGTTCGGCACCGTCTACGGCATCATGCACGCCTTCACCGAGATCGCGGCCACCAAGAACACCGACCTTGCGACCGTGGCGCCGGGCATCGCCGAGGCGCTGATGGCCACCGGCATCGGCCTGGTCGCCGCCATTCCCGCCGTGGTGTTCTACAACAAGCTGAACGCCGACAGCGAACGCATCCTGGGCGGCTATGACGCTTTCGCCGACGAATTCGCCACCATCCTGTCGCGCCAGCTGGACGCCTGATCCATGGGGGCCGGGGTCGTCAAGAAATCGGGCGGGGGTGGCCGTCGCGGCCGCCGTCGCGGCAATTCCGCCGCCATGGGCGACATCAACATCACGCCCTTCGTGGATGTGATGCTGGTCTTGCTCATCATCTTCATGGTGGCCGCGCCCATGATGAATGTGGGCGTGCCGCTGAAACTGCCGGAAACCGCCGCCGCCTCGCTGCCGACGGAGCAGGAAGAGCCGCTGGTGATCTCGCTTTCCGCCGATGGCGGCATGTTCATCATGAATGCCGAGGTGCCCGAGGCCGAGCTGATCCCGAAACTGGTCGCCGTCGCGGGCGAGCGCACCTCGAAAAAGGTGTTCATCCGCGCCGATGGCGCCATTCCTTACGAGCGGGTGGCGCAGCTGATGGGCGCGCTGAACGCCAATGGCTTCCGCGAAATCGGTCTGGTGACCGATTCCAACGGCCCGACGCTGGGCGGGGCGCAGGGTGGGGCTTCGGCCCCGCCGAACGAAGGCTGAGGGGCGCTTTATGCTGCGCGATATGGACAGGAGCCTTGTTGTCTCCGGCGCGGGTCATGCTGCGCTGATCCTGTTCATTTTGTTCGGGGATTTTCTGTTTGCGCCCCAGCCCTCCGAGGTCTTGCCGCCTGCGGGGCTGGATGTGGATGTGATCAGCTCCGAGGCTTTTGGCACCCAGGGCGACCCGGACTCGCTCAGCCGCTCGGACCCGGCGCCGGCCGAGGAAACGCCCGCCACCGCTGCGCCCGACAGCTCGCCGCCGCCACCAGCGCGGCCAGAGCCGGAGCCAGCGCCAGAGCCAGAGCCGGAAACCGTGGCCGAGCATCCACCCGCGCCGCAGCCAACCCCGGAGCCGCAGCCCGA
>NZ_JAEULU010000039.1 GCF_016792925.1 Gemmobacter sp. | reverse complement strand
CATGGCCTATACCGTTTCGCCGTCGAAAACCGGCGAAACGGTAACGGAATATACACATTTCCCGGCGCAAACTGGCCCAAGGGTAACACCCTGTACACTTGAGGCCGTGGGGCGACGGTTTGATGTGTATCGCAACAATGTGGCGCATGGCTTGAGCCGGGCGCTGGCCGCGCGCTTTCCGGTGGTGGAGCGCGTGGTGGGGGCAGAATTCTTTGCCGCCATGGCGCAGGTGTTTCTGAAGACGGGCTTACCGCAAAGCCCGCTGCTTTTGGCATGGGGACAGGATTTCCCGGCCTTTCTGGAAGGGTTCCCGCCGCTGGCGGGCCTGCCCTGGCTGCCCGATGTGGCGCGGCTGGAACTGGCGCGGGGGGCGGCCTATCACGCGGCGGATGCGGCGCCGCTGTTGCCCGAGGCGCTGATGGCGGCGGCGGCCGATGCGGGAGCGGCTCGGCTGGCCTTGCACCCTTCGCTGACGGCGCTTGCGTCGCGCTGGCCGGTGGTGACGGCCTGGGCGATGAACCAGCCGGGAGGCGCGCCCGCGCCCTTGCCCGCTCAAAAGCCGGAGGCCGCGCTGATCCTGCGCGACCGACGCGACGAGGTGCTGGTGCAGGAGATCGGGCCGGGCGATCTGGCCTTCATCGCCGCTTTGCAACGCGGTGAGACGTTGTTGCAGGCAGCAGCAGAGGGGCTGGCGGCAGAGCCGCACCATGCGCCCGCCGGGATTTTGACAACCCTCGCCCGCGCGGGGGCGCTGGTCGGGCTTTCGATGGGAGACGACAGATGATGGCACGGGTGAATGCGCTGCTTGACCGCCTGGGATGGGACATTCCGGCGCTGGCGCTGCGGGTCTTTCCGGCGGTGGTGTTCTGGCAATCGGGGCGCAGCAAGGTGGAGGGGTTTCAGATCAAGGACAGCACCTGGTTCCTGTTTGAACAGGAATACAAGCTGCCGCTGATCCCCTCGGACTGGGCGGCGGTCATGGCCACGATGGCCGAACATGCGCTGCCGGTTCTGCTGGTGCTGGGGCTGGCCACGCGGCTTTCGGCGCTGGCTTTACTGGGGATGACGGCAGTGATCCAGCTGTTCGTCTACCCGGAGGCCTGGCCCACGCATGGGCTTTGGGCGGCCTGTTTTCTGGCACTGGTGGCGCGGGGACCGGGGCGGCTGTCGCTGGATCATCTGCTGCGGCTTGGTTGACTTAAGGCGGCTGAGGGCCGACGATGCGCGGCCCAAAGACCGGAGATTCCCTTGCGGTTCACCCGCCTGCGCCTGAATGGATTCAAGAGCTTCGTCGATCCGACGGAGTTGGTGATCCATGACGGCTTGACCGGCGTGGTGGGGCCGAATGGCTGCGGCAAATCGAACCTGCTGGAGGCGCTGCGTTGGGTCATGGGCGAAAACCGCCCCACGGCAATGCGCGGCGGCGGCATGGAGGACGTGATCTTTGCCGGGGCCGCCACGCGCGGGGCGCGGCATTTCGCCGAAGTGGCGCTGGTGATCGACAATGGCGACCGGCTGGCGCCCTCGGGGTTCAATGACGCCGATCAGCTGGAGATCGTGCGGCGGATCACCAAGGATGCGGGCTCGGCCTACAAGGCCAATGGCCGCGACGTGCGGGCGCGCGATGTGCAGATGCTGTTTGCCGATGCCTCCACCGGGTCGCAATCGCCGGCGCTGGTGCGGCAGGGCCAGATTGCCGAGCTGATCAACGCCAAGCCCAAGGCGCGGCGGCGCATTCTGGAGGAAGCGGCAGGGATTTCAGGCCTGTATCAGCGGCGCCACGAGGCAGAGCTGCGGCTGGGCGCGACCGAGACCAATCTGGCGCGGGTGGATGACGTGCTGGAGCAACTGGCCGGGCAACTCGCCACGCTGGCGCGGCAGGCCCGGCAGGCAGCACGCTATCGCGAGATCGGCGAGGAGCTGCGGCGCAGCGAGGGCATGTGGCTGTGGCGACGCTGGCGCGAGGCCGATCAGGCGCGGGCCGAGGCCGAGGGCGCCTTGCGCGACCGGCTTCTGCTGGCGGCGGCGGCGGAAAAGGCGGCGCGGGCCGGTGTCAGTGCGCGGGAGGCGGCCGAGGCGGTTTTGCCGCCCAAACGCGAGGAGGAGGCCATCGCGGGCGCGGTGCTGCAACGGCTTGTGGTGCAGCGCGATGCCTTGGGCGATGCGGAGGCCCGGGCGCGCCAAGTCATTGAAACGCTTCAAGGTCGCATCGCGCAGCTGGCGCGGGATATGGAGCGCGAGGCGGGGCTGAATCGCGATGCGGGCGAGACGATCGCGCGGCTGGATTGGGAGCTGGCGCAGCTTGTGAAGGCGCATGAAGGCCATGACGACAAGCTGGCCGAGGCCATGGAGGTGGCGCGCGAGGCGGGCGCCATTCTGGCCGAGCGCGAGGCGCAGCTGTCGGAGCGGACCGAGGATGCGGCCCGGCTTTCGGCGCGGCACCAATCGGCGCAGCGCTTGCTGGCGGAGCTGCGGGTGACGCTGGACCGGGCCGAGGGCGAGGCGGGGCGCGCGCGCGCGGCGGTGGAGGCGACGGCAGACGCGCAGGATCTGGCGGCCGAGGCGCAGGAAGCGGCGGCGATGGCGCAGGAGGAGGCGGCTGACCTCGCGATGGCCGCCGAAGAGACCTTGGCCAGCGCCGAGGAGGCACGGGCGGCGGCGCAACTGCGCGAGGCCGAGGCGCGGGCGGCACGCTCGGGCGCCGAGGGCGAGGCCAATGCGCTGCGCGCCGAGGTGCAGGCTTTGGCCCGGCTGGTGGAGCGCGAGGCTTTGGCCGGGGCGCAATTGCTGGATCGCTTGCAGGTGGAGCCGGGCTATGAGGCGGCGCTTGGCGCGGCCTTGGCCGATGATCTGCGCAGCCCGGAGCTGAGCGGGGCGGCGCGCTCGGGCTGGGCCTTGCTGCCGGGCTATGATGTGGAGCAACCGCTTCCTGCGGGCGTGGCGCCCTTGGCCGCGCATGTGACGGCGCCGCCGGTTCTGGCGCGGCGGCTGGCGCAGATCGGGCTTGTGATGCGCGAACAGGCGCAGGCCGTTCAGGTGAATTTGCTGCCCGGTCAAAGGCTTGTGAGCCTTGAGGGCGATCTGTGGCGATGGGATGGCTTTTGCGCCGGGGCGGAGGATGCGCCCTCGGCGGCGGCGCTGCGGCTGCGGCAGTTGAACCGGCTTGTGCAGCTCAAGCGCGATCTGGAGGAGGTCGCGGCCCGGGCGGCGGGCGCGGCGCAGGCGCATGAGGCCTTGCAGGCGCGGCTCGCAGAGCTGAACCGCGCCGACCAGATGGCGCGCGAGGCGCGGCGCGCGGCGGATCAAAGGCTGACCGAGGCGGGCCGGGCGCTGGCCAAGGCCGAAGCGGACCGCGCGCTGGCGGCGGGGCGGCTGGAAGCGGCGCGGCTGTCGGTCACGCGGTTCGACGATGAGGCGATGGCGGCGCGCGGGCGGCTTGCGGAGGCCGAGGCGGGCGCGGTGGCGCTGCCCGATCTGGACGCGGCGCGCACGGCGGTGGAACAGCTGAAAATGGCGGTCGAAGCCGCGCGCATCACCATGATGTCGGCCCGTGCGGGTCAGGATGAGGTGCGGCGCGAGGGCGAGGCGCGGGTGCGGCGGCGCCAGGAGGTGCAAAAGGAGCTGTCGGGTTGGCGCCTCCGGCTGGAAACGGCGGAAAAGCGCAGCGGCGAGCTGGCGGAGCGCAAGGCCGAGGCCGAGGAGGAGCTGGCCGAGGCGCGCGAGGCGCCCGAGGAGTTGGCGATCCAGCGCGAGGATCTGGCGGCGGCGATCGAGGAGGCCGAGGCGCGGCGCGGCAAGGCGCAACAGGCGTTGATCCTTGCCGAAACCGCGCTGCGCGAGGCGCAGATTGCCGAGCGCGATGCCGAACGGCTCGCCGGCGAGGCGCGCGAATCCCGTGCGCGCGCCGATGCCCGGGCCGCGGCGGCGCGCGAGGCCGTCGAGGCGGCTGCGGCGCGGATCCGCGAGGAAACCGAGCATAACCCCGCGCAATTGCTGGAGGTTTTGGCGGTGAACCCCGACAGCATGCCCTCGGTCGAGGTGCTGGATACCGAGGTGAACCGCTTGAAGCGCCAGCGCGAGGCCTTGGGCGCGGTGAACCTGCGCGCCGAGGAAGACGCCAAAACGGTGCAGACCGAGCATGACACTCTGGCGCAGGAAAAGACCGATCTGGAGGCCGCGATCAAGACGCTGCGCGGAGGCATTCAGGGGTTGAATCGTGAGGGCCGCGAAAGGTTGCTGACGGCGTTCGAGCAGGTCAATGGCTCTTTCGGCGCGCTTTTTACGCATTTGTTTGGCGGCGGCGAGGCCCGGCTGGTGCTGGTGGAATCCGACGATCCGCTGGAGGCGGGGCTGGAGATCATGTGCCAACCGCCGGGCAAGAAGCTGTCGACGCTGAGCCTTTTGTCGGGCGGCGAGCAGACCCTGACCGCCATGTCCTTGATCTTTGCGGTTTTTCTGGCCAATCCGGCACCGATTTGCGTGTTGGACGAGGTGGATGCGCCGCTGGATGACGCGAACGTCACCCGGTTCTGCGATCTGCTGGACGAGATGACCCGGCGCACCGAAACCCGCTTTCTGATCATCACGCACCATGCGGTGACCATGGCGCGGATGGACCGGCTGTTCGGGGTAACCATGCAGGAACAGGGGGTCAGTCAGCTGGTCTCGGTGGACCTGAAAAAGGCCGAGGCTTTGGTGGCATGACACTGGATGATGTGGTTTCCCGGCTGGAGGCAGCCGGATTTTGTGGCATTGAGGCGGATGGGGGCGTGGTTTACGCGCGCATCGCCGCGCAGGCGCCAGAGTTCCGGGCCGAGGCGCGCGAGGCGGGGTGGCGGCTGGTGCTGCCGTGGAATGTGCGCCCGCTAGATGCCGCGATGGCCGAATGGAACGCCCGGATGGGACGCGCCCGCATGGAGGTGATGGCGGGCGAGGCGGCGCTGGTGATGCCGTTCGGCGATCTGGCGCAATGGGCTGCGCTGGCGGCCGAGGCGGAGGCGCATTTCATCCGCTGGCGTCGGGCGCGGCGCCCGGCGGAGGGGATGTAACCCTTTCTTAACGGGAATCAGCTGAACTGGCCGGACCGCGCGGGATGCGGGGAAAGGCAGGTTTCAGGACATCAGGGCTGTTTGCGGATCAGGTCGCCCCGCCGGATCACGCCATCTTGCTCGACCGAACACAGGATACCACGCAGGCGCAATTCGGGATGACCGGGGGCTGTGATCCAGTCTTTTGCGTCACGCCCATAGCGGGCCTTCCATTTCACGCAACCATCGTTGAACACGTCGCTGACCCGGATCACCGCCGATCCGATGGACAGCAGCGTGCCGACGGGCAGGTTGGCCTCTGACGTGTCGAGATCGGCGATGATCGTGTCGCCGGGATGCGGCGTGCCCATGCGGTCGCGCCACACCAGATCCATGACGCGGCGGGGCAGGATGGAAACCTGGATGCGCGGATCGCCGCTGCCATCGGGCAGTTTGAGCCAAGGCGCAGAGGTGAAACGCTCGCCCGGCACGCCCTCCCGGCGGGTGAGGGTCAGCTGTTCGGGGAACTCGCGTTGGTTGAACCCGGGGCGGAAGCAGAGTTGCAGCACCTCTGCCGCGTCTTTCGGGGCAGCCAGCACCTTGGGCAAGGCGGCCATCAGCGCGGCCATGGTGATCGGGGCTTCGGTCATGTCAGGCTCCTCAGGGCGGCAATCTTGGGGCGCAGGGTCAGGCTGGCCTCGCGCAGCAGGCCTTCGCGGCGCAGCAGGGCGAGGGCATCGGGCGTGGCGGTCTGGACGCGCAGATAAAACGCCTCCAGTGCGGCTTCGGTTGCCTCTTGCAGGAAAGCCTGCAATTCGGGCTTGAGAACATAGGCGCCGCGCGCCAGGCGAAAAGGCAGCTGCGCGCGCCAGCGCACCGGGTCTTGCGCGTGAAAATGCAGCACGGCCATGCCGGGGGCGGGCGCGCCGGGGGGCACGCGCTCGCCCCGGATATTGGCGCCGTGAATCCAGGGGCGCAGCCCGGCAATGCCGGTGCGGAAAAAGCACTTGCCGATGGCATGCGACAGCACGCCTGCGGGCAGAAGCGGTGCATAGGGGCCGAACACCTGCGCGCGGTGGTCGGCGTGATGCGGGCCGGACAGTTCGGCGCGGAAATGGCGGGCGGTGAAGATGTCATCGTCCATGGCGGGATCGTGCAGCGCCTCCCAGGGGGCGATGCGCAGCAGCGGGCGATGGCGGGGCACCCGGTCGAGAAGGGCGGGGATAGGGGCGTCGGAGGTCAGAAATTCGTCCACATCCAGATGCAGCATCCAGGGCTCGGACTGGCTGCGATACAGGATCTGGGCGTTGAACGCCTGCCGGGCCTGATGCTTGTCGGGGCGCGGCAGGCGGTGGCTGGCCCAATAGGCGTCGTCGCAGGCCAGCGCCTCGACCCGGGGCAGCCCCGCCACGGCGGCCATCGCGGGATCGGCGGGATCGTCGAAACACAGCCGGATGCGCGCAGGGCCGAGGGGCAGGTGATGCGCGACAAAGGCCAGAACCTGCTCGGCGGGGGCCTTCACCGTGGCGATGATCGACCAATCCGCCATGGTCAGAGCAGCGCCAGCAGCACGGTCAGGCCCAGCATCAGCCCCCAGGCCCGCCACAGCGCGGTGCAGGCGGCGTCGATCTCGGCCGGGCCGGGATCGCGGCGCCCCTCGGGATAGACCCAGGGGAAGCTGCGCATCTCGCCCTCATAGCTGCGCGGGCCGGAGAGCGAGAGCCCGAGGGTGACGGCCATGGCGGCCTCGGGCCAACCGGCATTGGGCGAGCGGTGCAGCGGCGCATCGCGCAGGATGATCGGGGCGGCGTCAAAGCGCAGATGGGCCACGGCCAGCAAAAGCGCGGTGAGGCGGGCCGGGATCAGGTTCATCAGGTCGTCAAACCGGGCGGCGGCCCAGCCAAAGTCCTCGTGCCTGAGGGTGCGGTGGCCGATCATGCTGTCGGCGGTATTGGTGATCTTATACAGCAACAGGCCCGGCAGCCCGCCGACCAGATACCAGAACAGCGGCGCGATGACGCCATCCGACAGGTTCTCGGCGGCGCTTTCGATGGCGGCGCGGGCGATGGCGGGGCCATCCATCGCGGCGGTGTCGCGACCCACAATGCGCGCGACCATGCGGCGCCCCTCGGGCAGGCTTTCGCGCAGGCCGCGTGCCACGGCGGCGACGTGATCGACCAGGCTGCGCTGCGCCAGCAGGATGGCGACCACCGCAATCTCGATCAGCCCGGCATCGGGCAGGGCGTGCAGCAGGGCGCCGAGCCCGAGCGCGCCGATGCCAAGGAGTGACATCGCCGCCACACCTTTCAGGCGGCGCTGCGCCCCATGGTTCCAGCGCTGGTCGAGCCAGCCGATCGCGCGCCCCATCAGGACGGCGGGGTGGGGGGCGCGCGACCACATCCATTTCGGCTCGCCCAGGGCGGCATCGAGCAGCATGGCGGGCAGCAGCAGAAGGGCGGTCATGCGCAGCTCTCCAGCGCGGCGGCGAGGCGGTCCCAGCCATGGCCGGGCGGCAGGCCAAGGCGCAGCCAGCGCGGGTTATAGGGGAAGCAGCGGCTCCAGATCTGGTGGCGGGCGAGGGCGGTTTGCCAGGCTGCGGCCTCGGGCAGATCATAAAGGCGGAACAGCGTGGTGCCGCCGACGAGGCGCGCGCCGCGCGCGGTGACGAGACGGTCAAGCCGGTCGGCATCGCAAGCGAGGCGGCTGCGGGTGGCCTCGGCCCAGGCCGTGTCGGCCAGCGCCAGCGCCCCGGCATGCAGGGCAGGGCCAGAGACGGCCCAGGGCCCGATCAGCGCCGCCATCGGGGCCAGCGTTTCCGGGTGGCCGATGGCAAAACCCAGCCGCAACCCGGCAAGGCCCCAGAATTTTCCGAAACTTTTCAATATGATGGTGCCGGGCGAGGCGGCGCGGGCAATCTGGGTCGCCTCGGGCGTCACGTCACAGAAACTTTCGTCGATCACGGTCAGATGCGTGCCGCCATCGCCCGGCCAGAACCGCCCGTCGGGGTTGTTGGGATGCACCACGACACGGACCGGCGCGGGAACGGGGGCGGGGCCATCGCTGACCGGCAGGCCTGCGGCGCGGAAGGCGCGGGCATGTTCGTTATAGGTGGGGCCGGGGATGGCGGCGGCGGCGGGGCAGAGGCCGGGCATGCGCGCGATCAGCGCCGAGGCGCCGGGCGCGGGCAGGATCATGGCGCCCTCCGGCACGTCCCAGAAGCGGCGCGCGGCCTGCGTCAGGGCGCTGAAGGCGGCCTGATCGGGCAGGGCGGTCCAGGCCTCGGGCGGGAAGGCGGGCAGCGGCCAGGGCTCGGGGTTGATGCCGGTCGAGAGGTCCATCCAGTCGGCGCGGTGGCCGCCAAAGCGCTGCGCTGCCGCGTCGATACCGCCGCCGTGATCGGGTGTGTCTGTCATGCTGCCCTCTGTCTTGCCGCCAGAATGCCGATTGTGCGGGCGAAGGCAACGGTGGCCGAGATGCAACGCCCGCGTCACATTCATGCAACTGTCGCGTTTGGCCGTTATCCTGTCGCCGCGTTGACTTGATTTTAACGCGATCCGCCCGACACTTGAGGTCAGGCGGGGCGAAGGAGGAGCGGCCATGCTGGAACATATGCCCGAGGAGCTGCGCGAGGGGATGCGGCTGAAACTGCAACGGCAGGCGCGGCGGTCGCGGCTGCGGGTGCAGATCGGCGCGGCGGTGTTCCCGGTGATCGGGCTGACCGACAGCGCGCTGAGTTTCGATGCCGAGAAGGCGCCCCGGCTGCGCGGGCTGGTGGATGTGTTCGACGGGTCGCGCCATATCCTGCAAGCGCTGATCGTGGCAAGCCGGGTGGAAGGCGGGCTGATGATCTGCGAGTTCAAGCGCAGCACTTTGGTGAGCGAGCGCCCGGCGCTGGATTATGCCCGCGACCCTGACGCCCCGGCGGGGCTATTGCCGCGGCATTAGGGCCTGATTTCGACGCTGGTGCCATTCGGCGTGGCGGCCCAGAGTTCCTCGATCTCCGTGTCGGAAACGGCGATGCAGCCAGCGGTCCAGTCTTGCCGCAGGGTGGCTTGGCCCTTGCGGCTGTTGGGTTGGCCATGGATGAAAATGTCGCCGCCGGGGTCATGGCCTGCGGCGCGGGCGCGGCTGATGTCCTCGGCTTGCGGGTAATCGAGGCCCAGCGACAGGTGATAGGCGCTGGCGGCATTGCGGCGGTTGATGCGGAAGCGGCCTTCCGGGGTGCGGCCATCCCCCTGCCGCAGCTTGTCGCCCTGCGGCGCAAAGCCAAGGGCGATGGTGTAGGTTTTCAAGGGCTTGCCATCGCGGAACACCACCATGCGGCGGGCGGCTTTCTCGATCAGGATATGGTCGACCGGGCCTTGCAGGGCGGTCGCGGGCGGGTGGGGCAGGGGTTGCGGCGGCAGCCACAGCAGGACCGCCGCCCCGATCAGCCCAAGCAGGGCCAGCGCGGAAAACAGCCCGGCCCCGCGCTGGCGCTTTTTCATTGCAGATCCGCGAAGGCGGCCTGCAGGCGGGCCACGGCCTCGGCCACCTGGGCGCGCGGCGCGGCGATGTTGAAGCGCAGGAAGCTGTCGCCACCCGCGCCGAAACTCTCGCCATGGTTCGCGGCGATTTTCGCGCCTTTCTGCACGCGGTCGATGAATTCGGATTTTCTCATGCCGGTGCCGGAGAAATCGACCCAGGCCAGATAGGTGGATTCGAGCGGCATGGAGCGCAGGCCGGGAATGGCGTTCACCCCTTCGTCGAACAGGCGGCGGTTGCCGTCGAGATAGGCGGTGAGCGCATCGACCCAGGCCGCGCCCTCGGGCGAATAGGCGGCAGTGGCCATGAAAAGGCCAAAGGAATTGGCCGAAATACCCAGTGCATTCATCCGCGTGGCAAAGCGCGCGCGCAAGGCAGGATCGGGGATGATGACATTGCCGGAATGGCTGCCCGCGATGTTGAAGGTCTTGGTGGTGGCGGTCATCACCACCATGCGGTCCAGCGCCTCGGGCGCGGCCAGCGGCATGACGGTGTGTTTTTGGCCCGCAAAAACAAGATCATGGTGAATTTCATCCGAGACCAGAATGAGGTCGTGTTGCACGCAGAAATCGGCGACAGTGCGGAGTTCGGCCATGCTCCAGACCCGGCCGCCGGGATTGTGCGGCGAGCAGAGGATGAGCATGCGGGTGGTCGGCGTCAGCCGCGCCTCCCAGGCGGCGGTGTCGAAGGTATAGCGGCCCTCGGTCACCTCCAGCGGGCATTCGATCACCTCGCGCCCGGCGGCGCGGATGACGCGGGCGAAGGCGTGATACACCGGCGTCATCAGGATGACGCCATCGCCGGGTTGGGTGAAGGCATCGACGCACAGCGCAGTGCCGTTCACAAGGCCATGGGTGGTGAAGATCGCTTGCGGTTCGACCTGCCAGCCATGGCGGGTTTCCATCCACCAGCGGATCGCGGCGAGATAGTCGCTCTCATCGCCATAATAGCCGTAAAGCCCATGGGCGGCCATGTCCTCCACCGCCTTTTGCACGCAGGCCGGGGGGCGGAACTCCATATCCGCGACCCACATGGCGATGCCTTCGCCCGGGGGAACGCCGTAAAGCTTTTCCATCATGTCCCATTTCACGGAATGGGTGCCGATGCGGTTGATCGTCTCGTCAAAGTCGGGAGTCTGGGTCATGCGGGCCTCGCTGCTGCGGCGGCAGGGTAACGCGCCGATTGGCGGGTGCAAGGGGCGCTTGGCATTGCGCGGCGGGCCGATTGCAACGAGGCGGGGAACCGCGTAAATCGGGGGCATGAAACGCCCCATCCTGATCCATCCCGACCCGCGTCTGAAGAAACTGTGCGAGCCTGTGGCGGAGATCACGCCCGAGATCGCGCAGCTGGCCGAAGACATGCTGGAAACCATGTATGACGCGCCGGGTGTGGGCCTGGCCGCGCCGCAGATCGGCGTGACCAAGCGGGTGATCGTGCTCGATTGCAGCAAGGAGCAGGACGCGCGCCGCCCGCTGGCCATGGTGAACCCGGAGGTGGTCTGGGAATCCGAGGATCTGTCGCGCTATGAGGAGGGGTGCCTGTCGATCCCCGAGCAATATGCCGAGGTCGCGCGCCCGGCCGAGGTGCGGGTGCGCTGGCTGGGCCTTGATGGCGCGGTGCAGGAAGAGCAGTTCGCGGGCCTCTGGGCCACCTGCGTGCAGCATGAGATCGACCATCTGAACGGCAAGCTGTTCATTGATTTTCTGGGCCCGCTGAAGCGCCAGATGATCACCCGCAAGATGGAAAAGCTGAAGCGCGAACGCGCGCGGCAGGCGTAAGTGGCGGTTCTGCCGATTTTGCGCTGGCCGGATGCGCGGCTGTCGACGCGCTGCGCCGAGGTTGGCGTGGTGACGCCTGCGGTGGTGGCGCTGGCGGGGGATTTGCTGGAAACCATGTATGCGGCGCCGGGCCGGGGCCTCGCTGCGCCGCAAGTTGGGGTGTTGCAACGGGTTTTCGTGATGGATACCGGCTGGAAGGATGGGCCGCGCGCGCCGCGTGTCTTCATCGACCCGGATATTTTCTGGATGTCGGAAGATCGGGCGGTGGGGCCGGAGGGCTGTCTGTCGCTGCCGGGCCTGACGACAGAGATCAGCAGGGCGCGGGCGGTGCATCTGCGCTGGACGGGCCTTGACGGCGCGTTGCACGAGGATCGCTTGGTGGGCTTTGACGCGATCTGCGCCCAGCATGAATTTGACCATCTGGATGGCATCGTGACGCTGCATCGGCTGTCGGCCGAGGCGCGGGCGCGGGCCGAAGCGGAGTATCGCGCATGAGCGTTCGGCCCTGTCTGCAATGGCCCGACAAGCGGCTTTATACGGCGGCGGCGCCGGTCGAGGCGATCTCGGACGAGCTGCG
>NZ_JAEULU010000033.1 GCF_016792925.1 Gemmobacter sp. | reverse complement strand
CATTTGGTTCAGGGCTTGCACGCCCTGCGCTCGCAGGCTAATGTATAACGCCTCATTACCATGGAGGGGCGTGCGCGACAGGTCGTGTTACTCGCCTTCCCGCAGCGAATCATCGCGGCGCTCGGGTTGCAGCGCCACCAGCGCGGCCCCGTTGCGCTGCGCAGCGAAATGGAAGCCGCCGTTGGCAAAGGCCGGGTCCGCCTCGGGCGCGCCCCAAGCGGCGTGCAGGTCGTCGCGCAGGCTTTGCGGCAGGGTTTCCAACGCGGCAAGGTAAGCGGCCAGCGGCCAGGACAGGCGGTCAGACAGCAGCGCCGGGGCCAAGGCACCCGCCGGGGTCACGGCATAGCCCGCCGCAGCCAGATCAGTCAGCACGTCCGCGACCGAGGCGAGGGCATCAAGGCCAACCGCATGGGCCAGTTGATGCGCCTTGCCGGGATAGGTGGACAGAACCAGCGCCAGCTTTCGCTGCGCGGCATCGGTCTCCGCCAGCGTCAGCCAAGCGCGCACCTTCGCCACCACTGCCGCCACGCGCCCGGCATCTGCCCGATGCGCAAAGCGCGAGAATTGCAGATCGGGGTCGCGTTTGCCCGGCGATTTGAACGAGACGACGCCCGCGAACAGCCGCCCGTCCACCTCGGGCAGCACGACATGCATCGCCAGATCGGCAGGCGAAAGGCCGCGATCCGCTGCCGCCCAATCGCGGCGGCGCGCCGTCGAAAGCGCCAGCTGGAATACCGGGCAATCGCAGTCATCAAACGGCGTCGCGCCATCCTCGGCCTTGGCGGAAAAGGCCGTCAGGTTGACTATGGCGCGCGGCGGCGCCGCGCGCAGATGCGGCGCAAGCCATGCCGCAAAGCCCGCCGCCTTGAGCGAGGGCGCAAAGACACCCATCGCACTCACCCCTTGATCCCGGAGCGCGGTGATCACCGCATCCACCGGGCCGGTATCAGCGGCGGTCAGATAGCTGCGGTAAAAGCTGACCAGAACCGAGGCCCCCTCCGCCCCCGAAACCACACCGCGCGCGGGATCGTAGAACCCCCAGTCCGGCATGGATTTATCGCCCGGCACCGGCCCGGCATAAAGCCCCGCCGCCAGCGCCAGTTGCGCCAATGCGGCCTGCGCCGCCACCGCGCCACCGGCATCGCACAGCGCCGCCAGCCGGTGCAGGGTCGAGACCGGCAGGGTCGAGGCCGCCTCCAGCGCCGCATCGGGGCGGCCATCGGCGGGCAGCACCGCCAAGGCAATGCCCTTGCGCCGCGCCAGATCTTGCAGCGAAGCCAGCCCATAGGCCCAATAGGCCGCGCCGCCGATCAGCCGCACCAGCACCGCCTTGGCACCCGACAGCGTGGCCTCGATATAGGTATCCACCGAGACCGGATGTTTCAGTGCCACCAGATTTTGCAGCCGCAGCGAGGGCAGCCGCCCCTTGCCGCGATGCCATCCCGCCGCGAAAGCGCCAAGGTCGCTGTCGGAAAATGACAGAACCACCAGTTCGGCCGGGTCTTGCCCCGGATCGAACGGCGTTTCTGCCTCCTCCAGCCCATGACTTTCGCGGAAGACGACATGCATGGCGGATCAGGCCCCCAGCACGGCGCGAATGGCGGGTTCGTCGATGTCGTGAT
>NZ_JAEULU010000017.1 GCF_016792925.1 Gemmobacter sp. | reverse complement strand
ATCCTCGGGGGGTCCGGGGGGCCGACAGCCCCCCGGCCTTACCGCCAAAGCTTACTTCTGCGGTTCATACCAGCTGGCCAGACCGTCTTGCAGACGCTTGGCCGCATCTTCCGGCGTCTCGGTGCCCTTGATCACATTGGCCGAGGCGTTCCAGGTCTCGTTCTCCAGGTTCGGCGTGCCGCGCGACAGGATCTGATAGGTGGAGCGGATCGTCGGCTGGCATGTCTCGCGCCAGCTCACGAATTCCTTGGCGAGCGGGTCTTCCATGGTCACCGGCGTGGAATTCAGGCTGAAGAAGCCCGGCAGCGCATTGGCATAGAGCGTGGCGAATTCGGGGCTGCCCACCCATTCCAGAAAGGCCTTGGTCTGTTCGGGATGCGCCGATTTCGCGTTCATTCCCAAGGCGATGTCGGTATGGTCGCTGATATAGCAAGTATCGCCCGCGGCCTGCACCGGCGGCGCAAAGGCCCCCATCTTGAAGCTGGCTTGCGTGTTGAAGCCGCTGATCTCCCACGACCCCGCCGGATAGATCGCGGCGCGGCCCAAGGTGAACAGGTTCTGGCTGTCGGGATAGGTCTGCGCCTCGAACCCGTCGCCCAGATAATCCTTCCACTTGGCCAGTTGCCGGAACGGCGCGACCCAGGCCTCATCGGTCAGCTTCTGCGTGCCGGCGATCAGCGCCTTGCGGCCTTCCTCGCCCTTCCAGTAATTCGGCCCGATGTTGTTATAGCCCATCGTGGCGGCTTCCCACTGGTCATTGGTGCCCATGGCCATCGGGATATAGGTGCCATCCGCCTTGATCTTGTCCAGCGCGGCAAAGAACTCGGCCTCGGTCTTGGGCACTTCGATGCCCAGCTCGGCAAAGGCATCGGCATTATAGATGAAGCCATGGATCACCGAGGCCATCGGCACGCAGAAGGTGGCCTTGCCATCATCGGTCTGCCAGGCCGATTTCGCCACATCCGAGAAATTGGCCATGGCGGCCAGACCGCTCAGATCGGCCAGCTGGCCCTTGTTATACAGCTCCAGCGAGGCATCGAAGGGGCGGCAGGTCACCAGATCGCCCGCAGACCCGGCATCGAGCTTGGAGTTCAGCACGGCATTGTATTCGGCGGGCGCGGTGGGGGCAAAGACCACCTTGATGCCCGGATGCGCGGCCTCGAAGGCCGGGATCAGCTTTTCCTGCCAGATCGCAAGGTCATCATTGCGCCAGCTTTCGATGGTCAGCGTCACATCCTCGGCCTGCGCGGCACCGGCCAGCAGGGTCGAGGTGAGAAGCGCGAAACGCAGCGTCGATTTCATGTCAGTCTCCCGGTTGGTTATTGTTTTTCAATCCGTTCGTCATCGGGGCGGAAGATGCCCGCCCGAAGTCTTGAGGGCGGCCAGCGCCGCCTCGGGGCTCATGCCGCCTGCCACCAGAATGGCAGGTTTCACCGCCCCGTCTGTAGCGGCCAGCGCCAAATCCGCGTCTGCCCGCGACACGCCCGCCACCGAGGCCACGATCCTTGCGGCGCGGTCGATCAGTTTGGCATTGTCGGCCACCACATTGACCATGAAGCCGTTATGCACATGGCCCAGCCGAAGGCCCACCAGCACCGACAGCATGTTCAGTGCCACTTTCTGCGCGGTGGCCGCCCCCATGCGGGTGGAGCCGGTCACCACCTCTGGCCCGGTTTCGATCAGCACCGGCAGGTCGGCCAGATCCAGCAGCGGCGCGCCGGGCACATTGGCAAAACCCGCCACGGTGACGCCGCGCGCCCGCGCCGCCCGCGCCACTTCCAGCGCATAGGGCGTGCGGCCCGAGGCCGAGAGAACCAGCACCACATCCCCCGCCGCCAGCCCGGCGCGCGCCACATCGGCCAAGGCCAGCGCCGGATCATCCTCGACACTGCCGACCAGATGCAGCAGCGCATCGGCGCCGCCTGCAAACAGCATGGGCGTGCGTTCGGGTGGCAGCCCGAAGGTGCCCGCGAGTTCCAGACAATCGGCCAGCGCCATCAGCCCCGACGACCCGGCGCCCGCATAGGCCAGCTTGCCGCCCGATTGCAGCGCCGCCGCCGCAGCCTCGGCCACCGCCAGCAGAGCGGGAAAACCCGCCTCCACAGCGGCCAGCGCGGCCTGCTGCGCCGCTAGAAGATCGGCCAGAACAGCAGGGCCCGAGCGGGCGTGAAGCCCGTCAGATGCCGGATGCCGATCTTCGGTCGTGCGTATGGTCATGTGATTCCCCCGTCGCCATCAATAATGCCAAACTAATACCAATTGTAAAGCACCTTGTTATTCTACCCGTCAAAACAAGGCTTTTCAGCTACTTATAGATTTGCCTTTCCATTTGGTATGCTTTTGGTATCTTGTCGACAAGAGGAATCGCCATGACAGTCTTTCTGGGAATCGACGGGGGCGGCACGGGGTGCCGCGCAGTGGCCAGCGATGCGGCGGGCCACGTGTTGGGGCGCGGCAGCGCGGGCCCCGCCAATGTGAACACCGATCTCGCGGGCACCCGCGCCAATGTGCTGGCCGCAGCCGAGGCCGCGCTGGCAGGCGCCGATCCCGCGCGCGTCACCGCCGTGCTGGGGCTGGCCGGGGCCAATATCCGCAGCGCCGCCGAGGCGCTGTGCCGCAGCCTGCCCTTCGCCCGCACCCGTGTGGTCACCGATGCCGTGACCGCCGCGCGCGGTGCGCTCGGGGGCGAGGACGGGATCGTGGCGGCGATGGGGACCGGCTCGGTCTTTGCGGTGCAACGTGGTGGCGAGATGCGGCAATTCGGCGGGCGCGGCTTCCTGCTGGGCGATGAGGGCAGCGGCGCCGTGCTGGGGCGGGCGCTGCTTGCGCGCGCGCTGCGGGCCGAGGATGGCTTTGCCGAGATGACCCCCTTGCTGCGCAGCATTCTGGCGGAATTCGGCGGCATCGAAGGCGTGATCCGCTTTGCAACCACCGCCCGCCCGGCGGAATTCGGCGCGCTTGCGCCCCGGCTGACGGGCAGCGATGACGCCGCCGCAACCGCCATTTTCGGCGCGGCAGTGGCAGAGGTGCGCAGCATCCTGGACACGCTGCAAGGCCCGGCACCGCTGCCGGTCACTTTCCTCGGCGGGCTGGGCCCGGCCTATGCCGCGCAGCTTGGCAGCCTCTGGACAATTCGCCCGGCACTTGGCAGCGGGGTGGAGGGGGCGCTGGCCATGGCGCGCGCGCTGGCCCCCGCGATGGAGGCATGATGGAAGACCTGTTCTCGCCCGAGGGCTTTGACGAGACCGGCGCCGGGCCGCTTTACCTACAACTGCACCGCCGGATTGCCGAGGCCATCGCCTCGGGCCGGCTGAAACCGGGCGACAGCCTGCCGCCCGAGCGCGAGATGGCGGCGCTGACCGGCCTGTCGCGCGTCACGGTGCGCAAGGGGGTGGAGGCGCTGGTGACCTCGGGGCAGCTGGTGCAGCGGCGCGGCTCTGGCACCTTCGTGGCGCCCAAGGTGGAGCGGCTGGAACAGGCGCTGTCGCTGCTGACCTCCTTTACCGAGGATATGGCCCGGCGCGGGCGGCAGGTCGAAAGCGTCTGGATCGCGCGCGGCCTGCACGCCCCCGCCCCCGAGGAGGTCATGGCGCTTGGCCTTGGCGCCGGGGATCGCGTGGCGCGGCTGGAACGCGTTCGCTCCTCCGATGGTGTGCCGCTGGCGATTGAACGCGCCTCGCTGCCCGGCCCGATCCTGCCCGACCCGGAGGCGGTGACCGGCTCGCTTTATGCCGTGCTGGAGGCGCGGGGCTGCCGCCCGGTGCGCGCGGTGCAGCGCATTTCCGCCGCCAATCTGGGCGTGCGCGATGCCGAATTGCTGGGCGTCATGCCCGGCGTGGCGGGCCTGCGCATCGAGCGCGTGTCCTACCTGCCCTCGGGCAGGGTCGTCGAATTCACCCGATCCCTCTATCGCGGCGATGCCTATGATTTCGCCGTGGAACTGAAACTTGCGCCGGATGGCGAAAGGACAGCCGAATGACCCAGACCCATATGGCCCGCGAAGTGGCCGAGATCCCCGAGGCCGCCGCGCGCTTCCTCGACCGTTCGCGCATTGCCGTGGTGGCCGCCGCTGCCGCGCTGCGCCGCCAGAACCCCGGCCTGATCGCGACGGTGGCGCGGGGGTCTTCGGATCACGCGGCGACCTATCTGAAATATGCCATCGAGCTGGAGGCAGGCATCCCTGTCGCCTCCGTCGGGCCGTCCATCGCCTCGATCTATCGCCGCCCCTTGCGGCTGGCAGGGGCGGCCTGCATCGGCATTTCGCAATCGGGCCGCAGCCCGGATATTGTGGAAATGATGCGCAGCGCGGGCGAAGGCGGCGCGCTGTCCATCGCCATCACCAACCATGCCGACAGCCCGATGGCGCAGGCCTCGGCCCAGTGCCTGCCCTTGCAGGCGGGCGAGGAGCGCAGCGTGGCGGCGACGAAAACCTTTGTCACCAGCGTGTTGGCGGGCCTCAGCCTGCTGGCGGAATGGCGCGAGGATGAGGCGTTGCGCGCCGCCGTCGCAGGGCTGCCCGCTGCGCTGGAACAGGCGGTGAAGCTGGATTGGGCGCCGCTCTCGGCCCGCCTGTCCCGCGCGCCTTCAGCCTTTGTGCTGGGGCGCGGCCCCGGCTTTGCCGTGGCGAATGAGGCGGCGCTGAAGTTCAAGGAGACCTGCGGCATCCATGCCGAATCCTACAGCGCCGCCGAAGTGCTGCATGGCCCGGCGGCCATTGTGCAGGCGCATTTCCCGGTGCTGGCGCTTGGCATCGAGGATGCGGCCCTGCCGCAGCTTTGCACCACGGCCGAGCGGCTGGCGGCGCAAGGGGCCGATGTCTTCGTGACCGGCGCCGATGTGCCGGGGGCGACCCGGCTGCCCTCGGTGCCGGGCCTGCATCCGATCGTGGCGCCGCTGGTGATGATCGCGGCCTTCTACGCCTTTGTAGAGGGGCTGGCGCGGCGGCGTGGCTTTGACCCCGACACCCCGCCGCATCTGCGCAAGGTGACGGAGACGGTGTGATGGCGGTCACGCTTTCCGGCGCCCGAGTGTTTGACGGCCGGGCCTTGCAGGACGGTCTGGCGGTGGTGATCGAAGGCGGCAAGGTTGCCGCGCTGATCCCCGAGGCCGAGGCGCGCGACGTCACCCGGGTTCGAGGCATCCTCGCCCCGGCCTTTCTGGATTTGCAGGTGAATGGCGGCGGCGGCCATCTGGTCAGCGGCGCCACCACCGCCACCGATCTGGCGACGGTCTGCGCCGCGCATCGGGCGCTTGGCACGGCGGGGGTCTTGCCCACGCTGATCACTGACACGCCGGAGGCCACGGCGCAGGTGATCGCCGCGGGCCTTGCCGCCATCGGCACGCCGGGCTTTCTGGGCCTGCATCTGGAGGGCCCGCATCTCGACCCGCGCCGCAAGGGCGCGCATGATCCCGCGCTGATCCGGCCCATGCAGGCCGAAGACCTTGCGCGCCTCTGCGAGGCGGCGCGGCGCCTGCCCGCACTGATGGTGACGCTGGCGCCGGAAAGCGCCACGCCAGAGCAGATTGCCGCCCTCGCCGGGGCGGGCGCGGTGGTCAGCCTTGGCCATAGCGATTGCAGCTTTGAACTGGCGCAGGCGGCGTTCAAGGCCGGTGCGCGCTGCGCCACCCACCTGTTCAACGCCATGAGCCAGATGGGCAATCGTGCGCCGGGGTTGGTGGGCGCGGTGCTGGCGGGCGAGGCGGCGGCAGGGCTGATCGCGGATGCCATTCATGTGCATCCGGCCACCATGCGGGCGGCGCTGGCGGCGCGGCCCGACGGGGTGTTTCTGGTAAGTGACTGCATGGCCTTTGCGGGCACCGATGCAACCGAGATGCTGCTGAACGGGCGGCGTGTGCTGCGCCGCGACGGGCGGCTGACACTGGAGGACGGCACCCTAGCCGGAGCCGACCTCACCCTGCCGCAGGCGATTGCCACGCTGGTGCAACAGGTGGGCATCACGCCGGAGCGGGCTCTGGCCATGGCCTCGGCCCTCCCGGCGCGGCTGATCGGGGTCGCGGACCGCTTCGGCGCCATTGCCCCCGGTCGCGCCGCCGAGCTGGTGCTGCTGGCGCAGGATTTCAGCCTGACGGGCGTGTGGTCGGGTGAGGATTGGTTGATCGCGCCTGCATGAGACCTGCCTTGGCCGGATCAGAAAACGCATCGCGTTTTCCCGGCCATGTCGAAACGGCGACACAAGACCACATCCACAAGAACGACAAAGACCAGTACCTGCCCCGGCGGGTGCGAAGCGCCCGCCATAGGCGGGGCGGGCAGCTCAGCCGGTGGCTTTGGGCCACCTGCCCAAACAGCGGACAGGGTGCCACATGGGCTCGGCAATGGCCTCGCCCAAAAGCTCAGGGCTCATTTCCGCCCGAACAACCGCGACCAGAACCCCTTCGCCCGGTCGCGCGCTGCATCGGCGCTGGCGTCCAGCTCGTCGAGCTTCACGTTCAGATCATCCACCGCCGGGTCGATCATCCGCTCGCGGAACTGCCGCCACATGCGCCACAGCATCAGCCAGGCCAGCCCCAGCAACGCCAGCACGATGATGCTGACCCATGGGATCAGCTGCACATCCGGCCCCTCGACCGCGCGCACCTTCACCGCATTGGGATAGATCGAGAAGATCGGCATCCGCCAGCCATAATGCGTGACCGCCACCCATTCCGGCTTTTCCTTGGGCGAGACCAGGTTCGTTGCCTCGGCTTGCAGGTTCGAGCTGTCATATTTGAAATAGGGCGGCCAGATCCAGCCGGTATCCTCGTTGCGATAGACCATCACCTTGCCATTGGGGAACACCGCCTCGATGAAGCGGATGTCGCGCCTGTCCACCGTGGCCGTGGTGCTGCCGCTGTCGGGCGAGGCGTAGAAGATCGCATTCGCCCCCACCTCGGTCAGGCGGTTATAGGTGCCGGTCAGGCGCACAACGTCGCGCTGCGGCAGGGTGTAATGCAGGAAGGCCGCGACGATCGCAAAGATCGTCAGACGGAATCCCCATTTGATATAGGTCCACATGCGCGGCCCCCTCCTTTTCAGTCGTAATTCACCAGATACACAGTGATGGCGATGCCCACCATCGGCAGGATATAGACCAGCCACAACAGTTTCAGATGCAGGCTGCGATTATGGCCCGCCATCTGCGCCTCGACCCAGGCCTCGCGGTCGCCGGGCAGGCCCTCGGCCTCGAACCGCTTCTCCAGCGCCTCGCGGTGCGTGGAGCGGAAATAGACCCGCAGCAGCCAGTAAAATACCGTCAGCACGAGGAAGGCCAGAACCCAGGCGCGCAGAATGGCCATGACGGCAGCTCCTTTCGCCGGGCAGCTGGCCCGGCTTGGGCAGAAGATAGCCATCTTCGGCACTTTCCGCCACAGGGCAGCCATGCCGCGCTTGGCAAAACCTCCCGCCGCACCCATCATCGGGGCATGAGCGCAAACCCCTCCTCCCGCCTTCTCGCCGAGATCAACGCCCAGATTGCCGGGCGCCGCGCCGATCTGATCGCGCTGACGCAAGACCTGATCCGCATCCCGACGCTGAACCCGCCGGGGCGCTGTTACCGCGAGATCTGCGATTATCTGGCAGACCGGCTGTCGGCGCAGGGCTTTGTGGTGGCGCTGGTGCGGGCCGAGGGGGCGCCGGGCGACAGTGAGGCGCATCCGCGCTGGAACATGGTGGCGCGGCGCGCGGGCAGCGGGCCGGGGGAATGTGTGCATTTCAACAGCCATCACGATGTGGTGGAGGTCGGCCATGGCTGGACCCGCGACCCGTTTGGCGGCGAATTGCACGAGGGTCGCATCTATGGCCGGGGCGCCTGCGACATGAAGGGCGGGCTGGCCGCCAGCATCATCGCCGCTGAATCCTTCATCGCCGCCTGCCCCGACTATCGCGGCGCCATCGAAATCTCCGCCACCGCCGATGAGGAATCCGGCGGCTATGGCGGCGTGGCCTATCTGGCCGAACAGGGCTGGTTCGACCCGGACCGGGTGCAGCATGTCATCATCCCGGAACCCCTGCACAAGGACCGCATCTGCCTTGGTCATCGCGGCGTCTGGTGGGCCGAGGTGGAGACCAAGGGCCGCATCGCCCATGGCTCCATGCCCTTCCTGGGCGACAGCGCCATCCGCCATATGGGCGCCGTGCTGGAGGAGATCGAACGCAAGCTCTATCCGCTGCTGGCGCAGAAACGCACCGCCATGCCGGTGGTGCCGGAAGGCGCGCGGGCCTCGACGCTGAACATCAACTCCATCCATGGTGGCGAGCCGGAGCCCGAGCCGGGCTATACCGGCCTGCCCGCCCCCTGCGTCGCGGATCGCTGCCGCATCATCCTGGACCGCCGCTTCCTGATCGAGGAAGACCTGACCGAGGTGAAGGCCGAGGTGACCGGGCTGCTGGACGGGCTGCGCGCCAGCCGCCCTGGATTTGACTACGCGATCCGCGATCTGTTCGAGGTGAAGCCCACGCAAACCGCGCCCGATGCGCCCATCGTGCGCTCGACCGCCGCCGCGATCGAGCGGGTTCTGGGCCGGGTGGCGGAACATGTCGTCTCGCCCGGCACCTATGACCAGAAGCATATCGACCGCATCGGGCGGATGAAGAACTGCATCGCCTATGGGCCGGGCCTGCTGCATCTGGCGCACCAACCCGATGAATGGGTTGGCGTGCAGGATATGGAAGACAGCGCGCTGGTCATGGCGCTGGTGCTGGCAGATTTGCTGAGGTGAGGGCGCCTCAGTTCAACGCGCCTGCCCGTGCCACCAGAACCGCCGCCGCCCCGTGCAGCGCGCCTTGCGCCGCCGGATCAAGCCGGGCCGCGCCCTGCACCAAGGCCTCCAGATCGGCCCCTTCGGCCACATCGCCAAAGACCCAGGTGCCCGCCTCGGTCGCGCGCCAAGCCAGACGACAAGGCTGCCCGCAGGCCTCACTGTCCAGATGGCCGGAGATCTCGAATTCCGGCCCCATGGCGGCCTGCCCCACCGCCTGCGACAGGCGCTGGAGCAACCGCAGGCCCGGCAGGCAAGGCCCGCCGCGATGCGTGCAATCCTGGCATTGGCGCAGGGCCATACGGGTGGCAAGCGGCGCCGTCGGCACCGCGGACACGCGAAATTCGCGCGGAACGCTGGTCATCTGTCCTCCTTCCGGGGCACCCCGCCCGGGATTGGTTATGGGTTCCTGATGGCAGGTCTCCTGACTTGCGGGTCGCGGCACCCTCCGCCTTCCCGGCCCTTGCGGGCCAGTGGCGGTTGGAGGGCGCTCGCCGCTTACAGTTGCGGGGGCAGTTGCGGGCTTACACCGCATTCCCTTTTCACCCGGCCTTGATACCGGGCACCATCGCGGCCAAAGCTGCCCGCAGCCGCGCCTCCGGTCAAGACCCCATCTGGCGTTTCCCGCATCGCACCGCTAGGGTCACGCCCGACCTCAAGGAGCCCGCCATGCCGCCGAAAGCCGATAAACGCCTGCCCGTGACCCTGATCACCGGCTATCTGGGTGCCGGAAAAACCACGCTACTCAATGCCTTGCTGAAGGATGCCAGCACCGGGCCGGTGGCAGTGCTGATCAATGAATTCGGCGATGTCGGCCTCGATCACGACCTGATCGTGGAAAGCACCGAGGAAATGGTGCTGCTGGAATCGGGCTGCATGTGCTGTGCGGTGCGCGGCGATCTCACCCGCGCGCTGACCGATCTGGCGGCACGGCGCAAGGCCGGGCAGGCCAAGTTTGACCGCGTGGTGATCGAGACCTCGGGCCTCGCCGATCCCGGCCCGATTCTGCACACGCTGCTGGTCGAAAAACCGCTGGCCGAGGCCTATCGCATGGATGGCGTGGTGACGCTGGCCGATGCCGCGCATGGACCGGCCACCCTGGACAAGGGTTTCGAGGCGGTGGCGCAGGTGGCGATGGCCGATCTGATCGTGGTGACCAAATCCGATCTGGTGAGCGCCGAGGCGCTGGCCACCTTTCAGAAGCGCCTGAAAACCATTGCCCCCACCGCGCGGCAAATTCTGGCCGCGCGCGGGCAGGTGCCTGCGGGCGCGCTGTTCGGCCTTGGCATCCCGGCGGAGCTGGCGCAGGCGACCCAGGCCGAGGCCTGGGTGAACGCCGCCGCCGCGCCGAAGCCGCTGCCCGCGCTGACGCAATTCGGCTCGCAGCACGGGCTGTTCGGCGCCGCCTTCAACGCCACCCAGCCCTGGGCCGCCAAGCATGATGACCGCATCCGCTCTGTCTCGGCGGTGATCGACCAGCCGATCCATCCGGGCCTGTTCAACATCTGGATCGACACGTTGATCCAGCTGCGCGGGCCCGACATCTTGCGCTTCAAGGCGCTGATCTGGCTGGAGGGCGAGGCAGAGCCCTATGCCATCCATGGCGTGCAGCATGTGTTTGATCCGCCTGTGAAATTGGCCCGTGCGCCGAAAGGCGGTGACCGGAAATCGCGCATCGTGATCATCGGGCGCGATCTGGCCGAGGGCGTGCTGGAGGAAAGCCTCGCCTTCCTCAACAGCCCTGCCGAAGGGATGCGGTGAGCGCGTCGGGGGGGGGCGGGGGCCCCCCCCCCCCCGGCCCGCCCCCCCCCCCCCAAGGTTTTTGAGAACAAAAACGGGGGGGGGGGCCCCGCGCTACGCGGTGGGGGGCGGGGGGGGGGGGT
>NZ_JAEULU010000317.1 GCF_016792925.1 Gemmobacter sp. | reverse complement strand
CATGGCGATCTTGGCATTGGCAGCTTCGGCGCCCAGCGAGGCGGCGGCCCATTGGCCGATCAGCAGGCCGGCCTGGAAGTTGTCGGTGGCAAAGGTGGCGTCGGCGGCGTCGATCGGGTCAAGCGGGGTGTCCAGCGCGATGACCAGGATGCCGGCGTCGCGGGCGGCCTTGACCGCATCGACGATGGCCTTGGTGTCCGAAGCGGTCAGCAGGATGCCCTTGGCCCCGTCGGCGATGCAGGCCTCGATGGCCGCAACCTGCGCCTCATGGTCGCCGTCGATCTTGCCGGCATAGGATTTCAGGGTCACGCCCAGCTCGGCTGCCTTGGCTTCGGCGCCCTCTTTCATCTTCACGAAGAAGGGGTTGGTGTCGGTCTTGGTGATCAGGCAGGCCGAAACGCCTTCGGCCATGGCCGGAGCGGCCGAGATCAGCGCAATACCAGCCGCGCCCAGAAGGGCTTTCGCTTTCAGTTTCATAGTGTTCCTCCCAAGGAAACCGGGGCTCAGCCCCTTCTTTTGCCAAGAACCGCGACGCCTCTCACCTCGCCGCGACCTGCCTCAGAAAGCCTGATTCCCGTCCTTGCGTCAAGATAAATAAATCAGTCTGAATTATTATTGACAGCAGGCCCCGGCACGCTCAGTCTGAATGCCATGAATTCGCGCAACGCCCATCCTGCGGGCAGTTGCGCCGGGAGGAAGGCAAAACCCATGCTTATCGGCATCCCGCCCCTTTTGGGGCCCGATCTGCTCTTTACTTTGCGCGCCATGGGGCATGGCGACGAAATCGCGCTGGTCGATGGCAATTACCCGGCGCAGGCCCATGCGCAGCGGCTGGTGCGCGCCGACGGGCATGGGCTGGAGGCGGTGCTGGAGGCCATCCTTCAGGTGATGCCGCTGGATGCCGATGTGCCCGCGCCCATCCTGCGCGCCAGCCTGAACAATGACCCGGCGCAATCCGGCCCGATCCATGCCCGCATCGACGCGCTTGCCGCGCGCCACGGCGTCGCGGCCCAGGCCCTCGCGGGGGCCGATCTCTACCCGCGCATCCGCGCCGCCCATACCATCATCGCCACCAGCGAATCCGCGCTGTTTGCCAATGTTATTTTGCGCAAAGGGGTGATCGGCGGCCCCGCTGCGCGCTAAGGCCCTTGCGGCGGCAAGGCAAAGCCGCCAAGGCTCTGCGCCAGTCAAACAAGGGCCAATCACGGAAAGGCCGATCACGGGAGGCCGGTCTCTCAGGGAGGATAGCTTGCGCCAGACCGAAGACGCCATGGACCGCAGCGCGACCGAGCCGGGCGCCGCCCCGCTCGCGGCGCGCGGCTCCAACCAGTCGGGCATGCGGGCGCATAACGAGCGGCTGGTGCTGAGCCTGCTGCGCCAGCATGGCGCGCTGGCCAAATCCGACATCGCGCGCATGACCGGCCTGTCGGCCCAGACCGTCTCGGTCATCATGCGCGCGCTGGAGCAGGATGGCCTGCTGCAAAAGGGCGAGCCGCAGCGCGGGCGCATCGGCCAGCCATCGGTGCCGATGTCGCTGGCCGCCGATGGCGCGTTTTTCCTCGGCCTCAAGATCGGGCGGCGCTCGGCCGATCTCAGCCTTGTCGATTTCACCGGCGAGCTGCGCGGCACCCTGCGCCGCATCTACCGCTATCCCACGCCCGACACCGTGCTGGCCTTCGCCGCCGAGGCGATCCCGCAGCTGACCGCCAGCCTGCCCGCCGCCTTGCGCGACCGCATCGCCGGGATGGGCGTTGCCATGCCCTTCCAGCTCTGGAGCTGGGTGGCCTATCTGGGCGCCCCGCAGGCCGAGATGGACGCCTGGCGCAGCCGCGACATCCAGCGCGAGCTGACCGAGGTGGCGGGGATGCCCGTCACCGTGCAAAACGATGCCACCGCCGCCTGCGGCGCCGAGCTGGTCTTTGGCACCGGCGAAAAGCCCAATGATTTCCTGTATTTCTATTGCGGCACCTTTATCGGCGGCGGGCTGGTGCTGAATGGGCAATTGTTCACCGGGCGCACCGGCAATGCGGCGGGGGTTGGCCCCATGCCGGTGCCCGGCCCCGATGGCCGGATGCGGCGGCTGATGACGCTCTCCTCGCTCTCCACCCTCGCCGCCGCCATGGATGCGGCGGGCGACCCCTCGGATGGCCTGTGGGAAAACCCCGAGGGCTGGCAGATCAGCCCCCCCGTGCTGGAGCGCTGGCTGGAAGATGCCGCGCAGGGTCTGGCTGCCGCCATCCTCTCGGCCACCTCGCTGCTGGAGATCGGCGCCGTGCTGATCGACGGCTGGATGCCCACCTGGCTGCGCGCCGCCCTGACCGAGCGGGTGCGGCAGGCCTTCCACCGCCTCGATCTGGCCGGGATCGAGCCGCCCGAGATCCGCGAAGGCACCGTGGGCGCCGGGGCCCGCAGCCTTGGCGCCGCCGCCGTGCCGCTGGCGCAGCGCTTCCTGCTGGAACAGGGCACCGTGCTGACCGCCGGCTGAAGGTGGCAGCCCGGGCCGATTGCGGGGCTGCCGCGGCGCGGCTTGCAGCGTGGCTTGACAGCGGCGCGGGTCTTGACCCACCTAGGGAAGGCCCCATCTCGGGGCGGACGACCCGACAGTCAGACATCCCGCCGCCGCTCCGGTCTCCTTCCGGGAACCGCGCCATAACAAACGGAAAAATTCCGGCATGTCCCCTGCCCTGATCGCCGTGCTGCCCTTCCTGGGCGCACTTCTTCCCGGTCTCATGATCCGCGCGGGCCGCAATGCCTGTGCTGCCACCACCGGCTTTGTCACCCTGCTGGCGCTGATCGGCCTCTTGCTGCACGCCCCCGCCGTGCTGCGTGGCGAGGTCATCACCGCCCGCATCGACTGGCTGCCGCAACTGGGCCTGACCGCGAGCTTCTTTCTGGACGGGCTGGGCCTGCTTTTCGCCACGCTGATCCTGGGCATCGGCCTTCTGATCATCCTTTACGCGCGCTTCTACCTGTCAGAGCGCGACCCGATGGGGCAGTTCTACACCTATCTCATGCTGTTCCAGGGCGCGATGACGGGCATTGTCCTGTCCGACAACATCCTGCTTTTGCTGGTGTTCTGGGAGCTGACCTCGCTCTCCTCCTTCCTCCTCATCGGCTATTGGAAACATTTGCCCGAGGGGCGGCAAGGCGCGCGCATGGCGCTGGCCGTCACCGGCGGCGGCGGCCTTGCGATGATCGCGGGGATGCTCATTCTGGGCCAGATCGCGGGCTCCTATGACCTCACCGTGATCCTGCAAGCGGGCGAGGCGATCCGCGCCTCTGACTGGTATCTGACGGCGCTGGTGCTGATCCTGCTCGGCGCTTTCACCAAATCGGCGCAATTCCCGTTCCATTTCTGGCTGCCACATGCCATGGCCGCGCCCACCCCGGTCTCGGCCTATCTGCATTCCGCCACCATGGTGAAAGCGGGCATCTTCCTGCTGGCGCGGCTGTGGCCGGTGCTGGCGGGCACGCCGGAATGGGTCTGGATCGTCACCTCGGCGGGCCTCATCACCATGGTTCTGGGCGCGGTGATCGGGCTGTTCAAGGATGACCTGAAAGCGCTGCTGGCGTTTTCCACCGTCAGCCATCTGGGCCTGATCACCATGCTGCTGGGCTTTGGCACCAAGGCCGCCGCTACCGTCGCCGTGTTCCACATCGTGAACCACGCCAGCTTCAAGGCCGCGCTGTTCATGGCCGCAGGCATCGTCGATCACGAGGCGCATAGCCGCAATATCAAGCGCCTGGGCGGGCTGCGGCACCTGATGCCGATCACCTTTGCCATCACCACAATCGCAGGGCTGTCGATGGCGGGCCTGCCACCCTTCAACGGCTTCCTGTCGAAAGAAATGATGCTGGAGGAGGCCGCCCATACCGCGCCCTGGCTGATCCCGGCGCTGGCGCTGCTGGGGGCGACCTTCTCGGTCGCCTATAGCTTCCGCCTGATTGCCCATACTTTCCTCGGCCCGCGACGCAGCAATGACCCGCATCTGCCGCATGATCCGGGCTTTGGCCTTTGGGGCGCGCCCGCCTTCCTTGCCCTGCTGGTGGTGCTGATCGGCCTGATGCCGATGACCTTCGCTGGCTGGATCGTCGATGCCGCCGCCAGCGCGGTGACCGGCGGCCCGGTTGCCGCCAAAATCTATCACTGGCACGGGCTGGACAGCCCCGCGCTCTGGATGTCGCTTGCGGCGGTGGGCGGCGGCCTCGCGCTTCTGGGCCTGCATCCCGCGCTGGACCGTCTCTGGCAAGCCACCCCGCGCCCCGAGGGCAAGCGGATCTTCGATGCAGCCTTCGGCCTGCTCACCCGGCTGGCGGGCGGCGTCACAAGGCGGCTGCATGGCGGCGCGCTGGGCCAATATCTCGCGCTGGCGCTGGTCACCATCCTGGGTGTCAGCCTCTATGCCTTCCTCAGCGGCAGCCACAGCCCCGGCGCCCGCGCCCTGCAACCCGTCGAGCCGGTGATGGCCGCAGGCTGGCTCGCGCTGATGGCAGCCAGCCTTGGCGTCGCCCTCCTGCACCGCCAGCGCCTGCTGACGCTGGTGCTGATCGGCGTCGTGGGCCTCATGGTCTCGGTCGGCTTTGCCTATCTTTCGGCCCCCGATCTGGCGCTGACCCAGATCTCGGTCGAGGTCGCCACCGTCATCCTCATGCTGCTGGCGCTGAACTTCCTGCCGAAAACCACACCTGCGCACAGCTCCACCGCGCGCAAGACCCGCGATTGGGCCATTGCCGGCGCCACCGGCCTCGGCACCGCCGCGCTGATCTATGCGCTGATGACCCGCGATTTCGCCTTCCCCACCATTGCCGAGTATCACCTCGCCAATTCCAAGACGCTGGGCGGCGGCACCAATGTGGTGAACGTGATTCTGGTGGATTTCCGCGGCTATGATACCTTTGGCGAGATCACCGTGCTGGGCATCGCCGCCACGCTGATCTTCGCCCTGACCGAGACCCTGCTGCGCCCCGGCCCCGCCAATGACCGGCTGCGCAACTGGAAAAGCGATACGCCCGATGCAGGCGACCGCCACCCGCTGATGATGGTGGTGGCGACGCGGATGATGCTGCCCATTGCCCTCATGGTCGGCATCTACATCTTCCTGCGCGGCCATAACGTGCCGGGCGGCGGCTTCATCGCCGGGCTTGTGGTCGCCATCGCGCTGGTCATGCAATATATGGCCTCCGGCTTTGGCTGGACCGCCGCGCGCCAGCGGATCGACTATCACGGCATCATCGGCGCGGGCGTGCTGGTGGCCGCCGCCACCGGCATCGGCTCCTGGTTCGCGGGGCGCCCCTTCATGACCTCGAATTACGGCTATTTTGAAATCTGGCCGCTGGAGAAGTTTGAACTCGCCACCGCCGCCCTGTTCGATCTGGGCGTGTTCCTCACCGTTCTGGGCGCCGTCATGCTGGCGCTGTCCTCGCTCAGCCGCATCGCCACGCGGGCAGGCCAGACCACCAATACCGAAGCCTATGACATGCAAGACAAATTCCAACCGGAGGACAAGTGATGGAACTGCTTGTCGCCTCCAGCGTCGGCCTGATGACGGCCGTGGGCGTCTATTTGATCCTGCGGCTGCGCAGCTTCCCGGTGATCGTGGGCCTCACCATGATCTCTTATGCCTGCAATGTGTTCATCTTCGCCTCGGGACGGGTGGTGGCGGGCCTGCCGCCGATCCTGTCGAAAGACGCCGCCGCCTATACCGACCCGATGCCACAAGCCCTCGTGCTGACCGCCATCGTCATCTCCTTCGGCATGACCGCCGTGCTGGTGATGATGGCCTTGGGTGCGTTTTTCGAGGCCGGCGACGACCGTGTTGATCTGGATGAGGAGGGCGCGGAATGATGTCGCACTGGATCATCGCGCCGGTCGTCTTGCCCGCCATTGTCGGCGCCTTCACCCTGCTTGTGTTGCGCAATACGCTGGGTTCCGCCCGCGCCATCTCGACCGCCGCGACCGCCACCCTGCTCGCCATCGCGCTTTACCTGATGTGGGGCGCCAGCCATGAGGGGCCAGAGGCCTATTTCCTTGGCAATTGGCCCGCGCCTTTCGGCATCGTGCTGGTGCTGGACCGGCTCTCCGCCCTCATGGTGGCGCTGGCCGCCTTCCTCGCGCTGGTGGTGCAGCTTTACGCCATCGGCACCGGATGGGATGCCAAGGGCCGCCATTTCCACGCGCTCTGGCAGTTTCAACTGATGGGCATCTGCGGGGCCTTCCTCACCGGCGACGCCTTCAACCTGTTCGTGTTTTTCGAGGTGCTGCTGATCGCAAGCTATGGCCTCATGATTCATGGCGGCGGGCGCGACCGGCTGAAGGCGGGCGTGCAATATGTGGCCTATAACCTTGTCGGCTCCACCCTGTTCCTGCTGGGCCTGGCCACGATCTATTCGGTCACCGGCACGCTGAACATGGCCGATCTGGCCGCCAAACTGCCCAGCCTGCCGCAGGGCGACGCCGCGCTGATCCGCGTGGCGGGGGTGATGCTTCTGATGGTCTTTGCCATCAAGGGCGCGCTGGTGCCGCTGCATACCTGGCTGCCCGCCACCTATGCGCAGGCGCCGGGGCCGGTTTCTGCCCTGTTCGCGGTGATGACCAAAGTGGGCGCCTATGCCGTCATTCGCCTGTATACGCTGGTTTTTCCTGCCGATCTGCCCGCCACCGGCCCGCTCTTTGCCGATCTGATCCTGGCCGCCGCGCTGCTCACCCTCGCCGTCGGCGGGCTTGGAGTCCTTGGCGCGCGCGGCCTCGGGCGGCTGGTGGCCTTCGCCGCCATCACCTCGATGGGCACGCTCTTCGTGGCCGTGGCGCAATTCACGCCCGAGGCCACGGCGGCGGCGCTTTACTACGCGCTGCATTCCACGCTGGCCGCAGCCGCGCTGTTCCTGCTGGCCGATCTGGTGCTGGCGCGGCGCGGCCAGTGGCGCCTGGCCGCCGCCCCCCGCATCGCCCAACAGGGCCTGATCGCCAGCCTGTTCATGGCCGCCGCCATCGCCGCCGCCGGGATGCCGCCGCTTTCCGGTTTCCTCGGCAAACTGCTGATCCTCGACGCCACGCGCGGCCCCTGGCTTGCGGTGATCTGGAGCGGCATCCTGATCTCCTCCTTCCTCGTCATCCTCGGTTTTGCCAAGGCGGGCGCGGTGCTGTTCTGGAAATCCCACGCCGATGCCACGCCCCCCGCCCCCCACGCGCCACAGCCCTTGGCCTTCGTCGCCGTGGGCGCGCTGCTCGCGGGGCTGGTGGGGCTGACGCTGGCCGCAGGCCCGGTCACCGCCTGGCTGTCCACCACCGCAGCCGAGCTGCATGACCCCGCCGCCTATATCGCCGCCAACAAACTGGGGGGGCAATGATGCTCAGAAAACTGCTGCCGCATCCGGGGCTCAGCGTGCTGCTCATCCTCACCTGGCTCATGCTGGTGAACGAGTTCAAATGGGGCAGCCTTGTGCTGGCCACGCTCCTCGCCATCATCCTGCCGCTGCTCACCGCGCCCTATTGGCCCAATCGCCCGCTTATCAAAAGCTGGCCAGCCGTGGCCGAATATGTGGTGATCGTGCTGTGGGACATTGTAAAATCGAACATTACGGTCGCCCTCATCGTGCTGTTCCGCCCGGCGGCGAAGCTGAACCCGCTCTGGGTGCGGGTGCCGCTGGATGTCACCTCGCCCGAGGCGATCACCGTTCTGGCGGGCACCATCACCATGACCCCCGGCACCGTCACCGCCGACCTGTCGGCCGATGGCCGCAGCCTCTTGATCCACTGCCTTGACGCCACCGATGCCGATGCCGTGCGCGACGACATCAAATCCCGCTACGAGGCCCGGCTGAAAAGGATCTTCGCATGATCTTCGCCTTCGCCCTCACCTTCGCCTTTGCCTGCTTCGGCCTAGGCCTGCTCATCTGCCTCTGGCGCGTGATCTTCGCCCCCACCCTGCCCGACCGCATTCTGGGCCTTGATACCATGGTGGTGAATGTCATCGCGCTGATCGTGCTTTATGGCATGGCCCGCAACACCGGCCTTTATTTCGAGGCCGCCATGCTCTTTGCCATGACCGGCTTCGTCTCCTCGGTGGCTTACGCCAAATTCATCCTGCGCGGAGACATCATCGAATGAGCCTCATCGCCGAACTCCTCATCGCGGCGCTTCTGGTCATTGGCGGGCTGTTTGGCCTTGTCGGCAGCTATGGCCTGGTGAAACTGCCCGATCTGATGACGCGCCTGCACGCGCCCACCAAGGCCTCCACCCTGGGCGTCGGCGGCGTGTTGCTGGCCGCCATGGCCCATGCCCTCGCGCAGGGCAGCCTCAGCTGGCACGAGCTGCTGATCACGCTGTTCCTGTTCCTCACCGCGCCGATCACCTGCAATTTCATCGCAAAAAGCTGGCTCGCCCGCCACGCCACGCCCGCCGATCTGCCGCCCACGGGCAGCGCGCGCCAATGGGCCACGCTCGACCTGTCGGAGGCGCCGACCAGCCCCAACCTCACCCCGCCGCCGCGCCCCGGCCGCCCTTCCTGACCGTGACACCCTCCGCGCTTCGTGCCATACCAAAGCCGAAACGCGCGGAGGGATACCATGACATTCGGCAAAGGCTGCCACCTGCATCTGATCGACGGCTCGGCCTTCATCTTCCGCGCCTATCACGCGCTGCCCCCCCTCACCCGCAAATCCGACGGCTTGCCCATCGGCGCCGTGGCCGGGTTTTGCAACATGCTCTTCCGCTATCTGGAGGGCAACAAATCCGGCGACACGCCCACCCATGTCGCGGTGATCTTCGATCACTCCTCCCACACCTTCCGCAATGACCTTTACCCCGAATACAAGGCCAACCGCCCGGAATTGCCCGAGGATTTGCGCCCGCAATTCCCCCTCACCCGCGACGCAACCCGCGCCTTCAACATCGCCTGCATCGAAACCGAGGGGTTCGAGGCCGATGACATCATCGCCACCCTCTCCTGTCAGGCCCGCGATGCAGGCGGCCGCGTCACCATCATCTCCTCCGACAAGGATCTGATGCAGCTCATTGGCGATGGCGTGGTGATGTTCGACGCCATGAAGAACAAGACCATCGACCGCGACGAGGTGATCGAGAAATTCGGCGTCGGCCCGGAACGCGTGGTGGATGTGCAATCGCTTGCGGGCGACTCGGTCGATAACGTGCCGGGCGCGCCGGGCATCGGCATCAAGACCGCCGCGCTGCTCATTCAGGAATATGGCGATCTCGATACGCTGCTTTCCCGCGCAGGCGAGATCAAGCAACCCAAGCGCCGGGAAACGCTGGTGAATTTTGCCGACCAGATCCGCATCTCCCGCGATCTGGTCACGCTGAAATGCGACACGCCCTTGGATTTCACGCTGGAAAGCCTGGAGGTGCGCGATCCCGAGCCGGAAACCCTCATGGGCTTCCTCAACGCCATGGAGTTCCGCACGCTGACCAAGCGCGTGGCCGACAAGGTGGGCCTGGCCCCGCCCGCCGCCCCCGCCGCCCCGGAACCCGCAGCGCTGGCCGCCGCCCCTGCCGCCGCCCTGCCCTTCGACGCCAGCGCCTATGAGTGCATCCGCACGCCCGAGGCCCTCGCCACCTGGCTCGCCCGCATCCGCGAGATCGGCCATGTCGCCTTTGATACCGAGACCACCAGCCTCGATGAAATGCGCGCCGATCTTGTGGGCATTTCCCTGTCGGTCGATGCCGGTCGCGCCTGCTATATCCCGCTGGGCCACCGTCAGGGTGGGGGCGATCTCTTCGCCTCCGACGCGCTGACCGAGGGGCAATTGCCCCTTGAACCCACCCTCGCCGCGCTGAAAGACGTGCTGGAAGACCCGGCCATCCTGAAGATCGGCCAGAATATCAAGTATGATTTCAAGATCATGGCCCGTTACGGCATCCGCATGTCCCCGATCGAGGACACGATGCTGCAAAGCTATGCCATGCATGCGGGCCTGCACAATCACGGCATGGACGAGCTGTCGGATCGCTACCTGAACCACACGCCCATCCCGATCAAATCGCTGCTGGGCAGCGGCAAATCCGCCGTCACCTTTGACCGCGTGGGGATTGACGATGCGGTGAAATATGCCGCCGAGGATGCCGATGTGACGCTCCGCCTCTGGCAGCGTTTCCGCCCGCAATTGCACCGCGCGCAAGTCACCACCGTTTACGAAACCCTTGAACGCCCGCTGATCCCGGTGCTGGCCGATATGGAAATGGCGGGGGTCAAGGTGGATCGCGACGTGCTGTCGCGCATGTCCAACGCCTTCGCGCAAAAGCTGGTGCAGCTGGAGGAGGAAATCCACGGCCTCGCCGGGGCCAAGTTCAACGTCGGCTCCCCCAAGCAACTGGGCGAGATCCTGTTCGACCAGATGCAGATCCCCGGCGGCGAGAAAGGCAAGACCGGCGCCTATGCCACCGGCGCCGATGTGCTGGAAGACATCACCACCCTGGACAGCCATCCCCAGGGGGCCGAACTTGCCGCCCGCGTGCTGGACTGGCGGCAGATCTCCAAGCTGAAATCGACATATACCGATAGTTTACAAGACCACATCCATCCCGATACGGGCCGGGTGCATACCAGCTATAGTATTGCCGGGGCCAATACCGGGCGTCTGGCCTCCACCGACCCCAACCTGCAAAACATCCCCGTCCGCAGCGAAGAGGGCCGCCGCATCCGCGAGGCCTTCGTGGCGCCAGCCGGTCGCGTGCTGGTCAGCCTCGATTACAGCCAGATCGAGCTGCGCATTCTGGCCCATATCGCCGATATTCCGGCGCTGAAACAGGCCTTCAAGGAGGGGCATGACATTCACGCCATGACCGCCTCCGAAATGTTCAGCGTGCCGCTGGAGGGCATGGACCCCATGATCCGCCGTCAGGCCAAGGCCATCAACTTCGGCGTGATCTATGGCATTTCCGGCTTCGGCCTGGCCCGCAACCTGCGCATTCCCCGCGCCGAGGCGCAGGGCTTCATCGACCGTTACTTTGAACGCTTCCCCGGCATCCGCGCCTATATGGATGAGACCGTGGCCTTTGCGAAATCAAAGGGTTACGTGCAAACCCTGTTTGGCCGCAAGATCAACACGCCCGAGATCAACGCCAAGGGCCCCGGCGCCGGTTTCGCCAAACGCGCCGCCATCAACGCGCCCATTCAGGGCACTGCCGCCGATGTGATCCGCCGCGCCATGATCCGCATGCCCGAAGCCATCGCCGGGATCGACGCGAAAATGCTGCTGCAAGTGCATGACGAACTGCTGTTCGAGGTCGCGGAGGATCAGGCCGAACATCTGATCGCCACCGCCCGCGAGGTGATGGAAAGCGCCGCCGAACCGGCGGTCAAACTGGATGTGCATCTGGCCGCCGATGCGGGGCGCGGCCCGAACTGGGCGGCGGCGCATTGAGCCGCCCGCGCCTCGCGCTCACGCTGACGGCGTTGCTCACCCTGGGCATCGCCCTCGGCACGCTGATGCCCTCCGGCCTCAACGCGCCGCCGCTGCCGGGCGGTGACAAGCTGCATCATCTGCTGGGCTTTGCCGCCCTCGTGCTGCCCGGCATCGCGCTCATGCCACGCTGGACGCCGGGTTTTCTGGCCTTCGGCCTTGGCTTCGGCGCCCTGATCGAACTGCTCCAACCCCATGTCGGGCGAAGCCGCGAGCTGGCCGACCTGATCGCCGATGCGCTTGGCCTTGGCCTCGGGGCGGCGGCGGGCCTCGGCCTCGCCGCCCTCATGACCGCCCGCACCAGCCGTTAATCGCCCAGCTTGGCGTGAACCTCCTCAAGGTCCACCTCGCCCAGCGGCATCTTGTTGTTCGGATTGTCGAAATCATACTTGAACAGCTGGAAATCGCGCTTGTAGATTTCCCAGACCAGATGGCGCGACAGATCGTCGAAATAATCCGCCACCGGATGCGCCCGCTTCGGCCCATGCCCCTCGCTCTCGTTGAACTTGGGGATTTTCTTCAGGTTCACCTTCTTCTTCACTTTGATATTGTTGAGAACATGCTGCATGCCCTCATCGAATTTCTCGGTGAAAAAGATGTGGTCATAGCGCCCGCCATTCACGATGAAGGTCGAGACATGGCCCGACATGGCCGACCAGTGGATGTCCGGCTCCATCGGTTTGCGAAAGCGGATGGTGTCGCGCGCAAACAGCAGGAAGCGGCGGAAGCTCTTGATCTGGTCGAACTCGAACCCGTCCTCGGGGCTGCCGACCTCGATCCCGTATTTCTGCACCAAAAGCGGCACCAGATTGCCGCGATAGCGTTTGCCATTGCGCTGGATGCCGCAGATCTTGTCAAAAAACGATGACAAAATCCGGGTATAGGGGTTGCGGACGCAGGTGAAGGCATAGCTTTTATGCCCCTTCACATTGGCCTCGATCAGCGGCTGGCTGACCTCCTGGCTCCATTTGTGCAGGCCGGTGGTCGAATCATGGATGTCGCCGTCAAAGAACTTGCCGTGATCGGAATAGAACATGATCTGACCGATCGACGAGCAGGCGCATTTGGGCACCACACGATACACAACACTTTCACTTTCGGTCATCCAGGTGCCTGGAAAGCCCATCTGCCTCGTCTCCAATGCCTGACACGCCGCCCGAAAGGGCAGCGGAGTCGTTATGACAGGAAAAAAGCAAACAAACTCTGTCTTTTCAATGACCCGTAAAGCACTTTATGGAAACAATGCGGAATAATCCTGGGTCTGAGTTTCTGAAATGGCGAAAATTGCCTACATTCTTCTCTGCCACAAAGACCCGGCGGGCATCATCGCGCAGGCAGAGCGACTCACCGCCGCGGGCGATTACATTGCCATCCATTTCGACGCCCGCGCCCGGCGCGAGGATTACGACCGCATCCGCAGCGCCCTGGCCGAGAACCGCTCGGTCGCCTTCGCCAAAAAGCGCCGCAAATGCGGCTGGGGGGAATGGAGCCTGGTCGACGCCACCTTGCAGGCCGTGCAGGCCGCCGTCGACAGCTTCCCGCGCGCCACGCATTTCTACATGCTGTCGGGCGATTGCATGCCGATCAAATCGGCCGAATATGCCCATGATTTCCTCGACCGCGACGAGGTGGACTATATCGAGAGCTTCGATTTCTTCCGCTCCGACTGGATCAAGACCGGCATCAAGGATGAACGGCTGATCTATCGCCACTGGTTCAACGAACGCACCCAGAAATGGCTGTTCTACAGTTCGATGACCCTGCAAGAGAAATTCGGCCTGCAACGCCAGATCCCCGAGGATCTGGCCATCCAAATCGGCAGCCAATGGTGGTGTCTGCGGCGGCGCACGGTCGAATGGGTGCTGGATTTCTGCCGCAAGCGCCGCGATGTCATGCGGTTTTTCCAGACCACCTGGATCCCCGATGAGACCTTTTTCCAGACCCTCGTGCGCCATCTGGTGCCGCAAGATGAAATTCGCACCCGCACCCTCACCTTCCTGATGTTCACCGATTACGGCATGCCGGTGACCTTCTACAATGACCATTACAACCTGCTGATTTCGCAGGATTATCTTTTCGCCCGCAAGATCAGCCCCGAAGCGGCGGAGCTGAAGACCCGGCTGGGCGACCTCTATAATTCCGAGGGCGAGATTTTCCCGATCTCGAATGAGGGCCGCTCGCTGTTCAAGTTCCTCACCGGGCGCGGCCGCATCGGGCGGCGCTTCGCCCCGCGGTTCTGGGAAACCGAGGCCAGCCTCGGGCGCGAACGGACCCTGCTGATCGTCACCTGCAAGAAATGGCATGTTGCCAAACGGCTGGTCGAACAGGCCCGCCAGGTCGCGGGCATCGCGGCGGTGGATTACCTGTTCAACGAATCCTCGACCCCGGTGCCCGATCTGGGCGGCATCCAGACCACGGTGGAAAAACGCACCCGCCACCGCCGGGCGCTGGTGCGGATGCTGTTCGATTACTGGAACACCGACAAGCTGATCCTCTGCATCGACCCGGCCAATCTCGACCTCATCCAGGATTTCTTCGCCGATAAATCGACTGTCCGCCTGCTGGAGGTGGAATGCGAATTTACCGATGAATATCTGCTGGGCCATGCCCGCCGCGTCGGTCTGGCTGGCGCCAGCACCCCGGTCGAGACGCTGGAGCGCCTGCTGCCCACCATCCGCTATGATGTGAAATTTGAAAGCGACCGCCTGCGCGATGCCGATTTCGAGAACTTCCATCGCATGCGCCAATCTGGCACTGTCGAGGAGAATATCGGCACGCTCGCCGCCTTCTTCGGCATCCCGAAAGATCAGGCCAAGCGGATCGCCGAAACCCATTACCTTTTCGTGGACTGACAGATGGCCTATTCCTACGATCCGCAGAACATCTTTGCCCGCATCCTGCGCGGTGAAATTCCCAATAAAACCGTGCTGGAAACGCCGCATACGCTGGCCTTCCACGACATCGCGCCGCAAGCGCCCGTGCATGTGCTGGTGATCCCCAAGGGGCCTTACGTCACCTATGATCACTTCGCCCGCGATGCCTCGGAGGCCGAGATCGTCGACTTCCACCGCGCGGTCGCGCAGATCTGCGCCATGACCGGCGTGCAGCCCGGCGAGGGCGGCGAGGGCTTCCGCGCCATCACCAATGCCGGCACCCATGGCGTGCAGGAAGTGCCGCATTTCCACCTGCATATCCTTGGCGGCCGCGTCATGGGCCGCATGGTCGCCAAAGCCGAGTAACCCGCAGCTTCCGGGTCGCCGCCACGCACCGCGCGTGCCATCCCTTCCGGCAAGACAGGAGGCGGGCATGGCAGTGCGGTTCGTGGCGATGGAAACGGCGCAGGTGCGCGCCTTGCAGGGCGGCGCGCCCGATGCCAATGGCATGCCGCCCGAGCGGCACCGGGCCACGGGGGCAGGCAATCCCTGCCGCCATTGCCTCGACCTCATCCCCGAGGGGGCCGGGATGCTGATCCTCGCGCATCGCCCCTTCCCCAGCCTGCACCCCTATGCCGAATGCGGCCCGATCTTCCTTTGCGCCGCGCCCTGCACCCGGGGCGGCGGCGCATCCTTACCCGCCCTGCTCACCTCGCCTGATTACATCCTGCGCGGCTATGGCGCCGATGATCGCATCATCTATGGCTCAGGCGCCGTCCTCCCGACCCATGCCCTGATCGCCGAGGCCGAGGCCCGCTTCGCCAACCCCGCCATCCGCTATCTGCACATCCGCTCGGCGCGGAACAATTGCTTTCAATGCCGGGTCGAGCGCGCCTGAGGCCTGCGGGCCTCCAGCAACGCCAGCGCCGCCCGCACGATCACCTCGGCCTCCACGGTCGGAATCACCATCACCGTGGTGCGCGCAAGGTCGGACGAGATCACCAGATCATTGCGCGCATTCCGGGCATGGTCGATCTCGATCCCCATCCAACCCGCCCGCTCGCAGACCCGCGCCCGGATCATGCGGGAGTTTTCGCCAATGCCGCCGCAAAACACCAGCGCGTCAATCCCGCCCATGGCCGCCGCCATGCCGCCCAGCTCGCGCTGAATGCGAAAAACAAAGTAATCAATGGCTTGCGCCGCCTCTGGACGGGCCGAAGCCTCCAGCACCCGCATGTCATTCGACAGGCCCGACAGGCCCAGAAGCCCCGATTGCTGATAAAGCAGCGCCGCCACCGCCTCGGCGCTCATCCCCTCCGATTGCATCAGATACAGCACCACGCCGGGGTCAAGCTGGCCGCAGCGCGTGCCCATCGGCAAGCCATCCAGCGCCGAAAACCCCATGGTCGAGGCGACCGAGCGCCCGTCCTGAATGGCGCACATGCTGGCCCCGCTGCCCAGATGCGCCACCACCACCCGCCCCGCATGCAGATGCGGCGCCATCCGCGCCAGCGCGCCGGTGATATACTCATAGCTCAGCCCATGAAACCCATAGCGCCGCACCCCCCGCGCATAGAGGTCACGCGGCAGGGCGAAGGTGTCATTGACCCAAGGGTGGCTGCGGTGGAACGCCGTGTCGAACACCGCCACCTGCGGCACGCCCGGAAAGGCCGCCTGCGCCGCCCGGATGCCTGCGATGTTCTGCGGCTGGTGCAGGGGGGCCAGCGGGGTGAGGCGCTCCAGATCGGCGATCAGGCTTTCGGTGATTTCCGCCGGGGCACTGTGGTCTGCCCCGCCATGCACCACCCGATGCCCGATGGCCACCACCTCGGCCTCGGGCCAGTCGCGGCGCAGCGCCGCGATCCCCCGCGCCATGGCCTCGGCATGGCTGGTCACCGGGCCGGGCGCAACCGGCAACGCCTGCCCCTCCGCCGAGGTCAGGCTCAGGCTGCCCTGCGGCCCGATCCGGTCGGCAAGGCCCGTCGCCAAAAGCGTATATCCGGTTACCGTTTCAGCGGGTTCACCCCCCGAAACTGTATCGCCCGTTACACAGTAGACGGCGAGTTTCAGGGTCGAGGACCCCGCATTCAGCGCCAGAATGACCCTCATCTTGCCCCCGCAAAGTGATGCAGCGCCGCCACCGCGCAAGAGGCCAGCCGCGACATCGCGCTGTCCGACCGCGAGTTCAGGATGACCGGCACTTTCGCCCCCAGAACCAGCCCCGCCCCCTCGGCATGGCTGAGGAAAGCCAGTTGCTTGGCCAGCATGTTCCCGGCGTCAAGTCCCGGAACAACAAGGATATTTGCCCGCCCGGCAACATCGCCTTTCAGCCCCTTGGTGCGCGCGGCGGCCAGATCGACGGCATTGTCCATCGCCAGCGGCCCCTCCACCTCGCCGCCCCGGATCTGCCCGCGCTCGGCCATTTTCGACAACAGCGCCGCGTCGATCGAAGACTGGATCGCCGGGTTCACCGTCTCCACCGCCGACAGCACCCCCACGCGCGGCGGCAAGCCCAGCGAAATCGCCAGATCAATCGCATTCTGCACAATATCCACCTTGGTCAGCAGGTCGGGCGCGATGTTGATCGCGGCATCCGTCACCATCAGCGGATGATCCAGACCCGGCACATCCAGCACAAAAACATGTGTAAAACGGCGCCCAATCCGCAATCCCTTGTCTTTTTCCAACATCGGGCGCAGCAGGTCGTCGGTGTGCAACTGGCCCTTCATCACCGCCTGAACCCGCCCCTCATGCACCAGGGCGCAGGCCAGCGCCGCCGCCTCATGCGGCGCGGCGGGCAGCACCTCAACCCCCGCCAGATCGGCCCCGATCTCTGCCGCCGCCGCCGCAATCCGCCCCGGATCGCCCAGCAAAAGCGGCGCGATCAGGCTTTCCCGCCCCGCCAGCAGCGCCCCTTGCAGCGATTTGGCATCCTCCGGGCAGACCACCGCCGTCGGCAGGGCTGGCAAAGGCCGCGCGCGCTCCAAAAGCGCCTCGAAATGTCGGTGGCGTTGCACGGTCAGGCCGGGCAGCGCCACATCGGCGGCATAGGCCAGCTCTGGCGCCTCCACCTCCACCTCGCCCGTCAGGATGCGCGCGCCATCCGCAACCCGCGTCACCTCCGCCGCCAAACGCACCCGCGCGCCCGCCGCCTTGCTTAACACCCGCACCACGGCCAGCAGCTCCTCGCCCGCATAGGCCCGCGCGTGATGCTCGAAATTCTGATGCTTGAGCCGCGTCCCCGGCCCCGGCAATTGCGTGCCCAACAGCCCCGAAATCAGCGCCGCCACAAACATGCCCGGCGCCGCGCGCTCTTTCACGCCGTCGCCGTCCATATCCTCGGACGGCAGGTGCGCCGGGTTGTAATTGCCTGATGCGGCTGCATAAACGAACAAATCATCCGCCGTCAGCAGCCGCCGCATGGAGGCCGTATCCCCCGGCGCGATCTCGTCGAAAACACGGTTCTTGATCTGCATCCTGGATCCCGAAATGGCGCAAACAGATGGTGAGGCCGCAGGATGACGCGGGCATGACGGCACCGCAAGGCGCGTTTCGCCACGCGCATGTCGCCAAAAGGGATGACGTCGCGCCCGTGCCCGCCTATGCAGGGGCGCGCAGGAACGGGAGACGGGCATGGCATATTTTCTGGGCGTCGATACCGGCGGCACCTATACCGATGCGGTGATCGTGGACGAGGCCGCAAACCGCGTGATCGGCAGCGCCAAGTCCTTGACAACGCGCGCAGATCTCAGCCTTGGCATTGGCCGCGCTGTGGATGCGGCGCTGGCGCAATCGGGGGTTGCGGCGGCGCAGGTCGCCATGGTCTCGCTCTCCACCACGCTGGCGACCAATGCGCTGGTCGAAGGTCAGGGCGGCCGGGTGGCGCTGGTCTTCATCGGCTTTGATCCCGCCGATCTGGAGCGCGGCGGCCTGACCGAGGCGCTTGGCGGCGACCCGGTGATCCGGCTGGCGGGCGGGCATGAGCATTCCGGCGCCGAGGCCGCACCACTCGATCTTGATGCCCTGTGCGAGGAGGCCACAAGACTTGCGCCGGATGTGATGGGGTTTGCCGTGGCCGCGCGCTTTGCCACCCGCAATCCCGCGCATGAGGTGGCGGCGCGAAAAGCCATCCGCGCCGCGACCGGGCGCCCGGTCACCTGCTCGCACGAGCTGTCCGCCGGGCTGAACGGCCCGAAACGCGCGCTGACCGCCGTGCTGAATGCGCGCCTCATCGGCATGATCGACCGGCTGGTCACCGCCTGCGAGCGCCATCTGGCCGCCATCGGCATCGACGCCCCCCTGATGGTGGTGCGCGGCGACGGCGCGCTGATCTCTGCTGCCATGGTGCGCGAGCGCCCGATCGAAACCATCCTCTCCGGCCCCGCCGCCAGCATCGTCGGCGCGCGCTGGCTGACCGGCGAGCCGGATGCGCTGGTCTCAGACATTGGCGGCACCACCACCGATGTGGCGCTGCTGAAAGACGGCCTGCCCGAGATCGACCCCGAGGGCGCCCGCGTTGGCGGCATGCGCACCATGGTGGAGGCGGTGGCGATGCGCACCACAGGACTGGGCGGCGATTCGGAGGTGCATCTGATCACCGCCGGGCTGGAAGGCGGCCTGCGCCTTGGCCCGCGCCGTCTGGTGCCGGTGTCGCTGCTGGCGGTGGATCACCCTGAAATGGTTCACGATTCTCTGGACCGCGCGCTGTCCTCGGCCACGGCGGGCGAGTTTGACGGGCGTTTCGTGATCCCGATGGGCGGCAATGCGGGCGGGCTGACCGCGCGCGAGGCGACGCTGTTGGCGCGCATCACCGCGCCGATGCCGCTGGCGCGGCCCATCACCTCGCGGCTGGAAGTGGCAGCGATGGACCGGCTTGTGGCGCGCGGGCTGGTGATGATTTCGGGCGTGACGCCTTCCGATGCCAGTCATGTTCTGGGCCGTCTGGCCGATTGGGATGGCATGGCGGCCGAGAAGGCGCTGACCCTGCTGGGTCGCCGCCGCACCGGGAAGGGCGAGCGGTTCTCCAATGATCCCAATATCTTGGCGCAGATGATCGTCGATCAGCTGACGCAGCAAACCATGGACTGTCTGCTGGAGGCCGCCTTTGCCGAAGACCCCGCCTTTGCGGAGGAAAAGCCCGAGGTATTGGCCCGCCACCTGCTGACCCGCGCTGGGGTGGCCGGGCATCGCGGCGTGGTGCAGGCCAGTGTGCGGCTGGGCGTGCCGGTGATCGGGCTGGGGGCTTCGGCGCCGAATTACTATGTCGCGGTGGGCGAGCGCCTCGGCGCGCGCATGGTGCTGCCCGAACATGCGGGCGTCGCCAATGCCATCGGCGCCGTGGTGGGTCAGGTGCGGCAGCGCGTCTCGGCGCTGGTCTCCAGCCCCGGCGAGGGCCGTTTCGTCGCGCATCTGCCCGAGGGGAACCAGCTGTTCAACGACCGCGAGGCCGCTTTGCAGGCGCTGGAACAGGCCCTGGCCACCGAGGCCCGTTTGCGCGCCGAGCGGGCAGGCGCGGCTGAGGCCACGGTGACCCTCGTCCGCGACATCCGCGAGGCCGAGATCGAGGGCCGCGTGATGTTCATCGAGGCCACGGTCAGCGCCACAGCCGCCGGGCGCCCCCGTGTAGCCCATGAGCGTGCCGAGGCCTAAGCCCCGGCTTTGCCAAGATTTTTTGCGGCAAATGCACATTGTCGCAAAAAATCTGCCGCAGGGCGCTTGACCTTCCCGGCCAGTGCGACTAATCACCCCCGCAGTGGCTGGGTAGCTCAGTTGGTTAGAGCACACGACTCATAATCGTGGGGTCGGGAGTTCAAATCTCCCCCCCGCCACCATCTTCCAGACAGGTTGCAGATCGTCGCGCCATGGTGCATGGCATTGCCCCCCGGCTTTGGGCCGGAGGGCTGGTTTTGTGCTATGGCATTGGATCAGAAGATGAAATCCGCCTCGGTCAGCGCGCCGCCTGCCAGG
>NZ_JAEULU010000311.1 GCF_016792925.1 Gemmobacter sp. | reverse complement strand
CGCTGCTGCGACGCTTCCCATTGGAGGCCGGTGTCTCGCCTCAATTCACCGAACTGGATGATCGCGCGGCCAAGCTGATGCGCGAAGAAATCATCGAGGAAATGGCTGATTCTGCGGCGTCAGAGACGCTTTCGGTCTTGGCCACCCTCTATACCGGCGAAGATTTCAGCCAACTGGCCGCAGAAGTGGCCAGAGAGGCGCAGCGCCTGTCGCGACCGTTGTCGCGCGTCGAGCTTGCCAAACTGTTCGATCTGCCGCCCGATTTGACGCCTGAAAGGCTGTTGGCGCAGGTTTTTCTGGGCGATGAGCCGCTTTGGATGCCCGAAGTCGTCTCTGCCATGGCCAGAGGCAAGGATACCGATGCCAAGGCCGCGATGCGCCTTGGACAATTGGATTGGGGCAATCCGCAGCCAAGTTTTCTGCCTGAGCTTGAAGGGCTGTTCCTTTATGGCGCCGATGCAAAAACGCCATTTGGAGCCAAAACCGACCGTTTTCCGACCAAGGATACCCGGCAGGCCTTGGGCGAACTGGGCGACAAGCTCGCCAACCTGATGCGCAGGGTCGAGGATGCGCGACCACAACGCCTGGCGCTTCGCGCGGTGGAGCGCAGCGCCGCCCTGCACCGCTTTGCAGCCGCCTTCCTGCCAATTTATGCCGAACGCAAAACCCTGCGTGGCGCGCTGGATTTCGATGATCTGATCGCGCGCGCCAAGGGCTTGCTGACCGATCCGGCGGTGGCGCAATGGGTGCTGTTCCGCCTCGATGGTGGCATTGATCATATTTTGGTGGATGAGGCTCAGGACACCTCGCCGGATCAATGGCGTGTGATCGAACTGCTGGCGCAGGAGTTCACCTCGGGCCAAGGCGCCCGCGATCTGGAGCGGACGATCTTTGTTGTGGGCGACCAGAAGCAGTCGATCTATTCGTTTCAGGGGGCCGACGTTTCGGCATTTTCGCGGATGCGCGAGACCTTCCGCGACCGGCTGGACAATATCGGGGCGCCGTTCCAAACCCTTGAACTGGAACATTCTTTCCGATCCTCGCCCGCAGTCCTGGATTTGGTGGATGCCACCTTTCCCGAAGCGCAACACGCAGCACTTGGCGGGCCGTCGCATCACATCGCCTTTCAGCAAACCATGCCGGGGCGGGTGGAAATCTGGCCGCCAATCGCGCCGGCCTCCAACCCGGAGGATGAGGATTGGTCCGATCCGGTCGACCTGATCGCGGGGGAGCATCACACCGCCGAGCTGGGGCGGCGGGTGGCCGACCGGATTGCGCAGATCTTGGCTGCGGAGACGCTGATTCCGGGGCCGAAAGGGCCGCGCAGGGTGACAGCGGGTGACTTTCTGATCCTCGTGCGGCGGCGCTCTCCGCTGTTTTCCGAGGTGATCCGGGCCTGCAAGGCGGCGGGGCTGCCCATTGCCGGGGCGGACCGGTTGCATCTGGGCGGGGAGATGGCGGTCAAGGACATCAAGGCGCTTTTGGCCTTTCTGACCCTGCCGGAAGATGATCTGGCGCTGGCAGAGCTGTTGCGTTCGCCACTGTTCGGGATGACAGAGGCCCAGCTTTATGCCGTTGCGCAGCCGCGCAAAGGCTATCTTTGGGAGGCGCTGCGTCATGCGCCGGAACATGCAGAAATCGTCTCTGTGCTGGCGGATTTGCGCGACAATGCGGATTTCCTGCGGCCCTTTGACCTGATCGAGCGCGCACTGACGCGGCACGACGGACGGCGCAAGTTTCTGGCCCGTTTGGGCGCCGAGGCAGAGGACGGGATTGATGCCCTCTTGGCGCAGGCGCTGGCCTATGAACGCAACGAAGTGCCTAGTTTGACTGGGTTTTTAACCTGGCTGCAAACTGATGATGTGCAAATCAAACGCCAGATGGAGGGCGCGGGCGGCAAGATCAGGGTGATGACGGTGCATGGCGCCAAGGGCCTTGAGGCGCCGATCGTCATCTTGCCCGATACCGCCGATCTGACGCCGCAAGACCGTAACGAGCTGTACGCTTTTGGAGAGACGGCGGTGTGGCGGATGCCCTCGGGCGAAAGCCCCGCTGCCATCGAA
>NZ_JAEULU010000301.1 GCF_016792925.1 Gemmobacter sp. | reverse complement strand
TCAAACCGAAGGGTGAGCAGTCCTGATGATCCGTTCCGTATTTCTGGCCGCCATTCTGGCCCCCGTTCTGGCCCTATCTGCCGCTCCGGTGCAGGCCGAGAAACTGGCAAACCAATTGTTCGGCGCCAAGGAGGCGCCCTCGCAACAGGCGCCCATGCCCGTGGGCTCCTACGCCAAGGGCTGCGCCGCCGGGCTGATGGAGCTGCCGGAAACCGGCCCGACCTGGCAGGCGATGCGCCTGTCGCGCCACCGCAATTTCGGCCATCCCGAGCTGGTGCAATATCTGGTCGATCTCTCGGCGCAGGCCACGCAGATCGGCTGGCGCGGCCTTTATATCGGCGATATGAGCCAGCCGCGTGGTGGCCCGATGACCTCGGGTCATGCCAGCCATCAGATCGGGCTGGATGCCGACATCTGGATGTTGCCGCCGCGCAGCCTGTCGCTCAGCCGGAAAGAGCGCGAGGACATCAGCTCGATCCCCGTGCGCAGCGCCGACCAGCGCAGCGTCACCGGCAACTGGACGCCGCGGCACCATGCCCTTCTCCGCGCCGCCGCCTCCGACCCGCGGGTGGACCGCATCTTTGTGGCCGCCGCCGTGAAGATCGAGATGTGCAAGACCGCCAAGCGCAAGGACAAGGCCTGGCTGCAAAAAATCCGTCCTGTGGCGGGGCATGACACCCATTTCCACGTCCGGCTGAAATGCCCGGCGGGGGCCAGCGCCTGCCAGACGCAGACCCCGACGGTGGCAGAGCTGTCCAAGGGCGGCAACGGGTGCGATGACACCTTGATGTGGTGGGTGACCGATTATCTGAACCCGCCAAAGCCCGGCAAACAGCCGGTTGACCCCGAGGCGCCCAAGAAGCGACACCCCCGCCAATATACCATGGCCGATCTGCCCGCCCAATGCGCCTCCGTTCTTTCTGCGCCCTGAGGCTTGGGGCCGTCATTCTGGGCCTCTGGCCGTCCTTCGCGCAGGCCGCGCCCGAATATCTCGGCACGACCAGTTGGCGTAGCCGCGACCCGCGTCTGGGCGGCATGTCGGCCATCGAACTTTCGGCGGACGGCATCCGCTTCACCGCCCTGTCGGATCGCGGCGCCGTCACCACCGGGCGCTTTGCCCGCGATGAGGGCGGTCGCATCACCGCCATCGACGCGGCTCCCCTGCACCTTCTGAAAGGCGCGGGCGACGCCCCGCTCAAACCCCGGCGCGCCGATAGCGAGGGCCTGGCCATTGCGTCCGACGGCACCGCCTATGTCAGCTTCGAGGGCGCCAGCCGCGTGCTGCGCTATCCGCGCCTCGATGGGCCTGCCGAAAACCTGCCCGAGGCGCAGGCCTTCCGCAAACTCCCGCCCAATTCCGCGCTGGAGGCCCTCGCCATCGCCCCCGATGGCACGCTTTACACCCTGCCCGAGGGGCGGCTGGACAGCCGCGAGCCGATCCCCGTCTGGCGCCTGCACAAAGGGGCATGGGAGCGCGCCTTCACCATCCCGAAACTGGGCCGTTTCCTGCCCGTCGGCGCCGATTTCGGCCCCGATGGCAAACTTTACATCCTTGAACGGCAGTTTGACGGGCTGGCCGGTTTTGCCAGCCGCGTGCGCCGCTTTACCACCGAGGGCGCCAGAACCGGCACCGGTGAAACCGTGCTGCAAACCGAGCTTGGCACCCATTTCAATCTCGAAGGCCTCGCGGTCTGGCGTGATGCGCAGGGCATCCGCCTCACGCTGATCTCGGATGACAATTTCCGCTTCTTCCTCTCGACCCAGATCGTCGAATACCGCATTTTTGATTGACGAAAGCCCGGCGCGGGCGTATCGCGCCGCCTTGCTTCAAGTCTCCGCGACCTTGTAAAAAACGGAAAACCCATGTCCAAACACCTTCTGCCCGGCGTTCTCGCCATGGCGGCCACAGTCGTCGCCTCCAATATCCTCGTGCAATATCTGCTGGGCCCTTGGCTCACCTGGGGCGCCCTCACCTATCCCGTCGCCTTTCTGGTCACCGATCTGACCAACCGCCTGCACGGCGCCGCCGCCGCGCGCAAGGTCGTGCTGGTGGGCTTTGTCGTGGGTCTCGCCTGCTCGCTGATCGGGGCGCAGATCATGGGCGAGTTCGGCCCGCTGGTCACCCTGCGCGTCGCCATCGGCTCGGGCGCGGCCTTCCTTGCCGCGCAACTGACCGATGTGGCCGTGTTCAACCGCCTGCGCGCGGGCAGCTGGTGGCGGGCGCCGCTGGTCTCCACCCTCGTCTCCTCCACGCTGGACACCTGCATCTTCTTCTCGCTGGCCTTCGCCGCCAGCCTGTCCTTCATCGACCCCGCCACCGATGTTTCCTGGGCCGCCGAGCCGCTGCCGATCCTGGGCCTTGGCCCTGTGGCGCCGCTCTGGGTCTCACTCGCGGTGGCCGACTGGCTGGTGAAACTTGGCATGGCGGCTGTTGCACTTGTGCCATTCCGGGTGGTTGTCGGAAAGTTGACGCAAAGCGCGGTGTAAAATGTTTTGACAATCGCAAAATCTGTGTCACGCTCCTTATATCGGCAATCTTTTGAAAGGAGGTGATCCAGTGTCTAGAGTGATATTGGAGAGAGGTGTCGGGACAGTCGGAGGGTGTGATTACTAGGGCAACCCCTTGGAAATCATGACTTTGATTGGGCTTGTAACCTAACTGGCCCATCTCCTTGGAACTCGGAAAGGGTCGCCGCATGGACGGCGACCCTTTCTCTTTCAGGGCTCGCCTTAAAATATCGCCCATTTCCCGCTTAAAATATGAACCGCTTATAAACGGCCAATTTCATCGTTTATCTTTGCGCAACATATCGCCCCCCTTATCCCGGGCCGCAAAATCCGCTATCCTTGCGCCATG
>NZ_JAEULU010000286.1 GCF_016792925.1 Gemmobacter sp. | reverse complement strand
CGGGTTTTCCACCGCCAGCTTTTCCAGCCACAGGCCCAGCTCGTAACCCGGCTTCTTCCACGGCAACCAGCCGATTTCCGCGCCGAAAATCTCTGCCGTCAGCGCTTTGGAGTTGACCGAAGCCGCAATCGCGATGATCGCATCTGAATGAACGTGATCGACATGCTTGCGCGGCACATAGGCATGCAGCGGCGTGTCGATGCTGGCGGCGCGCGGGTTCAGGTTGAAGGTGCAATGCGGCAGATACCCCACCATCTCATCTTCAAAGGCCACGCCGCGATAGACGCCCTTCAAGGCGCGCAGCTTGTCCATGTAAAGGGTCGAGAACCCGTCCATCTTCATGGAGCCAATATCGCCGCCCGAACCCTTCACCCACAGAACCTCGGCCATTGCGCCGGTCAGCGGGTCTTTCTCCATCACCTTGGCCGATGTATTGCCGCCGCCGTAATTGGTGACGCGCTTGTCAGACCCCAGCAGATTGGACCGATACAGCAGCTTTTCCGATTCGGTCATGCTTGCGGCGCGGGCATCATCCCACAGGTTTTGCAGCCGGTTCGCGGCGGGGGCTGTCGTCATGCTATCCTCCTCTGCGCGAACCAGATGCCGCGCCTCCTTGCCCGGAAATCATGCGCGGTTGCGACAGATTGTCAATCAGTTTCGATCATCTTAAATCATTACGCAGGTTAAGAATGACATTATGCGATTGAAAATGATTGACAATGATCGAATCCAATGGAAGTTTCACCTCAAGGGAGGACATGATGCACGAAAGCGAACGCCACAGGATCATTCTGTCTGCCGTGCAGGAAAGGCCCGTGGTCACGGTGCCTGATCTGTGCCAGCTGACCGGCGCCTCCGAGGCGACGATCCGGCGCGACATCGCGCAACTGCACATGCTCAAGAAGCTGCGCCGGGTGCGCGGCGGCGCCGAGGCCATCGCGCCGCCCAGCTTTGTCGGCATCAATGCGCGCCCCTTCTCGGTGCAGGAAAGCATCCATGCCGCCGAGAAACGCGCCATTGCCCGCGCGGCGGTGGATCTGTGCAGCGATGGCGATGCCATCATCATCAATGGCGGCACCACCACCTTTCAGATGGTGCATCCGCTCACCACCAAACGGCTTCAGGTCTTCACCAACAGCTTTCCCATCGCGGAACATCTGCTGAAGCATTCCAAGAACACGGTCCTCTTGCCCGCAGGCGCCATCTACCGCGAGCAGAACATCATCCTCTCGCCCTTCGACGAGGATGGCAGCCGCCATTTCTACGCCCGCCGCATGTTCATGGGCTGCCGCGCGCTTGGGCCGCTGGGCCTGATGGAGGGCGACCCGCTGCTGGTGCAGGCCGAACAAAAGCTGATCGGTCAGGCCGACGAGCTGGTGGTGCTGGCCGACAGTTCCAAATTCGCCCAGCGGTCGAGCCTGCTGCTCTGCCCGCTGGCGCGCATCCATACGGTCATCACCGATGACCGCATCGACGACCGCGCGGCCGCCATGCTGGAAGTCGCCGAGGTGACGCTGATCGTGGCCGAGACCGCCGCATCAGATCGCAAGACCCGCGCCGCGGAGGAGTAGCGCGGCACCAAAACGCTCAGGGAGGAACAGATGAGCATTCTCAAGAAGGCACTGACCACGGCGGCGCTGGCATCCATTCTGATGGCCGGCGCGGCGCAGGCCGAAACCAAGCGCATCGCGCTGGTGGTGAAGGCGCTTGGCATCGGCTTTTTCGAGGCCGCCAACAAGGGCGCCGAAGAAGCCGCGAAAGAGCTGGGCGATGTGGAAATCATCTATACCGGCCCGACCGACACCACCGCCGAAGGCCAGATCGAGGTGATCAACAGCCTGATCGCGCAAAAGGTGGATGCCATCGCCATTTCCGCCAATGACACCGACGCGCTGGTGCCGACGCTGAAAAAGGCGATGGATCGCGGCATCACCGTGATTTCGTGGGATTCGGGCGTGGCCAAAGAGGGCCGCCAGATGCACCTGAACCCCTCCTCCAGCGCGCTGATCGGCAATACCATCATCAAACTGGCCGCCGATCACCTGCCCGAGGGCGGCGAGGTCGCCGTGCTGTCGGCCACCACCACCTCCACGAACCAGAACACCTGGATCGAGGAGATGAACAAGGTGATGGGCAATTATCCCGGCATCACCGTGGTCGGCACCGTCTATGGCGATGATCTGGCCGACAAATCCTACCGCGAGGCGCAAGGCCTGATGCAGACCTATCCCAACCTCAAGGCCATCATCGCGCCGACCTCCGTGGGCATCGTGGCCGCCGCGCAGGCCGTCACCGATGCGGGCAAGGTGGGTCAGGTCAATGTGACCGGGCTTGGCCTGCCCTCGGAAATGGCGGGCCATGTGAAATCGGGCGCCTCCAAATCCTTCGCGATCTGGAACCCGATCGACCTTGGCTATGCCGCCACCATGATCGCCTATAACCTGAACACCGGCAAAGCCACCGCCGAACCGGGGGCCGAGATTCCGATGGGCCGCATGGGCAGCGCCAAGCTGGATGAGAACGGCGAAGCCGCCATGGCCGATCCCTTCACCTATGATGCCTCGAATATCGACCAGTTCTCGTCGATCTTCTGATGCGCATGGCCCGGCGGCAGCGGCTGCCGGGCCGCCCTTCCCTGCAAGGACAACGCCATGCAACCCGTCCTGTCGCTGCGCGGCATCACGAAATCATTCCCCGGTGTGCGCGCGCTGAACGGGGTGCAGCTTGACCTCTACCCCGGTCAGGTCACCGCGCTGATCGGCGAGAATGGCGCCGGAAAATCGACCATCGTGAAAATCCTCACCGGCATTTACCAGCCCGAGGAAGGCACGATCACCGTCGATGGCCGCGAGACCCGCTTTCCCACCGCGCAGGCCGCAGGCGCCGCAGGCGTCACCGCCATCCATCAGGAAACCGTGCTGTTCGATGAACTCACGGTGGCCGAAAACATCTTCATCGGCCACGCCCCCCGCACCCGGCTGGGCCTGATCGACACCGCCCGGATGCAGGCCGAGGCCGCGCGCCTGCTGGCCTCGATCCATGCCGATCTGAACCCCAAGGCCCGGCTGCGCGATCTGGGCATCGCCTCCAAACACCTTGTGGCCATCGCCCGCGCGCTGTCGATTGATGCGCGCGTGGTCATCATGGATGAACCCACCGCCGCCCTGTCGCACAAGGAAATCCACGAGCTTTACGATCTGGTGGAGGTGCTGAAAGCGCAGGGCAAGGCCATCCTCTTCATCAGCCACAAGTTCGACGAGATCTTCCGCATCGCCGACCGTTTCACCGTGTTCCGCGATGGGCAATTCGTGGCCGAGGGCGCCATGGCCGAGGTGCGCGAGGCCGATCTGGTGCAGATGATGGTGGGCCGCGCCGTCGATCAGATCTACCCCAAACGCCCCGCCAGCATCGGCGCGCCGGTCCTCACCGTGGCGGGCTACAGCCATCCGACCGAATTCGCCGACATCGGCTTTACCCTGCATCGCGGCGAGATTCTGGGCTTTTACGGCCTTGTCGGCGCGGGCCGCTCCGAGGTGATGCAGGCGCTGTTCGGCATCACCAAACCTTCCAAAGGCGCCTGCAAGATTGAAGGTCAGGTGAAGGTCATCCGCACCACCGCCGAGGCCGTCGCCGCGGGCATCGTCTATGTGCCCGAGGATCGCGGCAAACAGGGCGCGGTGAAGGGCTTGCCGATCTTCCAGAACGTCACCCTGCCCTCGCTCTCGCGCACCTCGCGCGCCGGTTTCCTGCGCTTGGCCGAGGAATTTGCACTGGCCCGCGACTATACCGCCCGGCTTGACCTGCGCGCGGCCAGTCTGGATCAGGATGTGGGCCTGCTCTCGGGCGGCAACCAGCAAAAGGTGGTCATCGCCAAATGGCTCGCCACCCGCCCCCGCGTCATCATCCTGGATGAACCCACCAAGGGCATCGACATCGGGTCCAAGGCCGCCGTGCATGATTTCATGTCGGAGCTGGCGGCGCAGGGTCTGGCGGTGATCATGGTCAGCTCTGAAATCCCCGAGGTTCTGGGCATGTCGGATCGCGTCATCGTCATGCGCGAAGGCCGCATCGCCGCCGAATTTGCCGGCGATCAGATGACCCCCGAAAATCTGGTCCGCGCCGCCGTCGGCATCGAGGAGGCCGCGTAACATGCTGAAATCCCGCGAAACCATTCTGGCACTGGCCATTCTGGCCCTGCTGGCCGTGATCGCCGCCCGCTTCCCGGCCTTTGTGCTGCCCGCCAATCTGGCGGCTGTGTTCACCGACACCTCGCCGCTGATCATTCTGGCGCTTGGCCAGATGGCGGTGATCCTCACCAAATGTATCGACCTGTCGGTCGCCGCCAATCTGGCGCTTTGCGGCATGATTGCCGCCATGATGAATGGCGCAGCGGTGCCACTGCCGGTGATCCTGCTGGCCGTCCTCGCCCTGGGCGCGGCGCTTGGCGCGGTGAACGGGATGCTGGTCTGGAAGCTCGGCATCCCCTCCATCGTGGTGACGCTGGGCACCATGACCATCTATCGCGGCGTGATTTTCCTGCTGACCGATGGCAAATGGATCAACGCGCATCAGATGAGCGAGGGCTTCAAGGCCTTCCCCCGCGCGCAGTTTCTGGGCCTGCCGGTCATGGCCTGGATCGCCCTTGCCGTGGTGGCGGGCTTTGCCCTGTTCGTCAGCCGCACGCCGCTGGGCCGGGCGCTCTTTGCCGTGGGCGGCAACCCGCATGCTGCCGTGTATACAGGTATACATGTTGGAAAAACGCAATTCTGGGCCTTCACCCTGTCGGGCGCCTTGGCGGGCCTCACCGGCTACCTTTGGGTGGCGCGCTATGCGGTGGCCTATGTCGACATCGCGGGCGGGTTTGAGCTGGACGTGGTGGCCGCCTGCGTCATCGGCGGCATCGCCATCGCGGGCGGCGCGGGCTCGGTCGCGGGCTGCGTCATGGGCGCGCTGTTTCTGGGCATCGTCAAGAACGCCCTGCCGGTCGTCGGCATCTCGCCCTTCTGGCAGATGGCCATCTCTGGCAGCGCCATCCTGATCGCCATCGCCTTCAACGCCCGCCATCAGGGCGCCAAGGGCCGCATCATCCTGAAACACGCCGAGGTCCGGGCATGACCAGCCTATCCACACGCCACATCCCCGACCGCCTGCAATCGCCGATGACCCGCGCGACGCGCAGCTGGGAGGCCCTGCTCCTGCTGGTGGCCATCGCCATCTTCATCGCAAATTCGCTGGCTTCGCCCTATTTCCTCGATCCGTGGAACCTGTCGGATGCCAGCTTCAACTTCACCGAAAAGGCCCTGATCGCCTTTGCCATGGCGATGCTGGTCATCGCGGGCGAGATCGACCTTTCCGTCGCCTCCATCATCGCGCTGTGTTCCACCGTCATGGGGGCGGCGATGATGGCGGGGGTGCCGGTCTGGGGGCTGGTGGCGCTTGGGCTGGGCACGGGGCTGGCCTGCGGCGCCTTCAACGGCCTCCTGGTCGCGGGCTTCGGCCTGCCCTCCATCGTTGTCACCATCGGCACCATGAGCCTGTTTCGCGGCCTCAGCTTCATCGCCCTGGGCGATGGCGCCTATACCGGCTACCCCGCGGGCTTTGCCTGGTTCGGCCAGGGTTACGTCTGGTGGGTGTTCAGCTTTGAACTGGTGCTGTTCGTCGTCATGGCGCTTTTGTTCAGCATCCTGCTGCACCGCACCAATTTTGGCCGCCTCGTCTATGTCATCGGCAACAATGCCACCGCCGCCCGCTTTTCCGGCGTGCGGGTGGATCGGGTGCGCTTCATCCTGTTCCTGCTGACCGGGCTGATGAGCGGCATCGCCGCCATCTGCCTCACCTCGCGCCTCGGCTCGACCCGCCCCTCCATCGCCACCGGCTTTGAACTGGAGGTGGTGACCATGGTGGTTCTGGGCGGCGTCAGCATTCTGGGCGGCTCTGGCTCCATCCCCGGCGTGGTGATCGCGGCGCTGGTCATGGGGCTGGTGACCTTCGGCCTTGGCCTGTTGAACGTGCCGGGCATCGTCATGTCGATCATCGTGGGCGCGCTGCTCATCGGCGTGATCGCCCTGCCCCGCCTTTGGGCCATGTGGAGGAGATGATGCAGAAATTTGCCTTCCGCATGCAGCTGAACCCCGGCATGGCGGCCGAATATCGTGCCCGCCATGACGCCATCTGGCCCGAGCTGGTGGACCTGTTGAAACAGGCGGGCATCGAGGATTATTCCATCCATCTCGACCCCGAAAGCCATGCCCTGTTCGGCATCCTGTGGCGGCGCGACGATCACGGCATGGAGGATCTGCCCCGCCATCCGGTGATGCGGAAATGGTGGGCCCATATGGCCGATCTGATGCAAACGCACCCCGATGGCGCGCCGGTGGCGGTGCCTCTGGTGCCGATGTTCCACCTGCCATGAAACACATCGCGGTTCTGGATGTCGGCAAGACCAATGCGAAACTCGCGCTGGTCGAGGGCGCGAGCTTGCGCGAGATCGCCGTGGTCACGCGGCCCAATACGGTGCGCCCCGGCCCGCCTTACCCGCATTTCGATCTGGCGGGGCATTGGGCGTTTTTCCTCACCCATCTGGCGGCGTTTCAGGCCGCGCATGGGGTGGATGCAATTTCGGTCACCACCCATGGCGCTTCCATCGTGCTGCTGGACGAGACCGGCGCGCTGGCCGCGCCCATGCTCGATTATGAACATCCCGGCCCCGATGCGCTGGCCCCGGCCTATGACAGCTTGCGCCCGCCCTTCGCCGCCACCGGCTCGGCCCGGCTGCCTCTGGGGCTGAATGTCGGCGCGCAACTGCATTGGCTGCTGCAAGACAAAGACCTGGCCCGCCGCACGGCCCATATCCTCACCTATCCCGGCTATTGGGGCTGGCGGCTGACCGGGGTGATGTCTTGCGATGTCACCTCGCTGGGCTGCCACACCGATCTGTGGGAGCCTGCCAGCGCCCGCTTCTCTCCTCTCGTCGAAACGCTGGGCCTGACGGCCAAAATGGCCCCCGCCCGCAAACCGGCCGAGGTTCTGGGCACCATCAGCGCCGAGGTGGCCCAAGCCACCGGCCTGCCGCCAAGCACCCCGGTCAGCGTCGGCATCCATGACAGCAACGCCTCGCTCTACCCCTATATCCTCGGGCGCGCGGCCCCCTTCGCCGTCGTCTCCACCGGCACATGGGTCGTCGCCATGGCCATCGGCGGCGCCCCCGTGGCGCTGGACCCCGCGCGCGACGGTCTGGTGAATGTGAACGCGCTCGGGCAGCCCGTGCCCTCGGCCCGCTTCATGGGCGGGCGCGAATATGAGCTTCTGCGCGAAGGCTGCACCCCGCCCCAGCCGCAAGACCGCGCGGCGGTGCTGGCGGGGATCATGCTCTTGCCAGCCGTGGAACCCGGCTCCGGCCCCTTCCCCGGCCATCAGATGCGCTGGACCGCCCCACCCGCCACCGGCGGGCAGCGCATGCTGGCGGTCTCGTGGTATCTGGCGCTGATGACCCAGACCTGCCTTGGCCTGATCGGCGCGCGCGGCCCGGTGATTGTCGAGGGCCCCTTCGCCCGCAACCCGGATTACCTTGACATGCTCGCCGCGCTCTGTCCCTTTGGCGTCGAGATTGCGACCTCGGCCACCGGCACCTCCACCGGGGCGGCGCTGCTGGCCCTAGGCTCTGGCGCGGCCCCGGCCACAACCCCGGTGCGCCCGCCCGCCGATGCCCCGGCGCTGGCAGGCTATGCGGCCCGTTGGCGCGACACCACCTGAAAGACCACGCCCGAGAAAGCCCGCCATGCGCCTGAAAGATTGCCACAACTTCCACGATTTCCGCCGCTTGGCACAGCGCCGCCTGCCGGGGCCGATCTTCAACTATATCGACGGCGGCGCCGATGACGAGGTGACGCTGCGCCGCAATTCCGAGGCCTTCAACCGCGTCGATCTGATGCCCTCGGTCTTGCGCGGCGTGACCGATGTGGACCTGTCGGTCACCGCCATGGGCCAGAAACTCGACCTGCCGGTCTACCTCTCGCCCACCGCGCTGCAACGGCTGTTCCACCATCAGGGCGAACGCGCCACGGCGGCGGCGGCAGAAAAGTTCGGCACCATGTTCGGCGTGTCGTCCCTCGGCACCGTCTCCATGGCCGAGCTGGCGCAAAAGCACCGCACCCCGCAATGCTACCAATTCTATTTCCACAAGGATCGCGGGCTGAACCGCGCCATGATGCAATCCGCCAAGGAGGCGGGCATCAAGGTGATGATGCTGACGGTGGACAGTATCACCGGCGGCAACCGCGAACGCGACCTGCGCACCGGGTTTTCGATCCCCTTCCGCCTCACGCTGGGCGGCATGATGCAATTCGCCATGAAACCCATGTGGGGCCTCAACTACGTCACGCATGAGAAATTCAGCCTGCCGCAGCTCGATGCCCATATCGACATGAAGGGCGACAGCCTGACCATTGGCCGCTATTTCACCGAAATGCTCGACCCCGGCATGAACTGGGATGACGTGGCGCAGATGGTGCAGGATTGGGGCGGCGAGTTCTGCCTCAAGGGTGTGATCCACCCCGACGATGCCCGCCGCGCCGCCGAGATCGGCTGCACCGGCATCGTGCTGTCCAACCATGGCGGGCGGCAGCTGGACGGCTCGCGCACCGGCTTCGAGGCGCTGGACGAGGTGGTGCAGGCCGCCGGCGACCGGCTGGATGTGATGATCGACGGCGGCATCCAGCGCGGCACCCATGTACTGAAGGCGCTTAGCCTCGGGGCCAAGGCCGTGGGCCTCGGGCGGTTCTACCTTTACGCGCTGGCCGCCGCGGGCCAGCCGGGCATCGAACGCGCCCTTGGCCAGCTGAAAGCCGAACTCATCCGCGACATGCGCCTGATGGGCGCGCGCTCGGTCGCCGATCTTGGCCGCGCCAATCTGCGCTTTCACGGCTGATCCATCGCTGAAATTCTCGGCACAAGGCCGCGCTTTGCCGCTTTCCTAGGCAAGGCGCGGCAGGGGTGCCCCCGCCCGCACCCCCATGCTGGACTTTGCGCCCCGCCCGCGCGCAAGGCTGAGGGCCACCCAACGCGATGCGCCCATGCCTGCCTCCCTTCGGATCCTTCTGGTCGAAAGCGACCCCGAACGCGCCGAGCGCGTGCGCGAAGCGCTGGCCGAGGCGGGCGAGCGCGACGTGGCGGTGATCTCGGGCCGCCGCGTGCTGGCGCGGGATGTGGCCGAGGCCCGCGCCGACATCGTGCTGATCGACATTGCCCACCCGTCGCGCGATGTGCTGGAGGAGCTGACACAGGCCACCAGCCCGATGGAGCGCCCGGTGGCGATGTTCGTCGATCAATCCGACCCGGCGATCACCCGCGCCGCGATCGAGGCCGGGGTCTCGGCCTATGTGGTGGACGGGCTGCGCGCCGACCGCATCCGCCCCATTCTGGATGCCGCCGTGGCGCGCTTTCACCTGTTCCAGCGCGTGCGCAGCGAGCTGGCCGCCACCAAGGCCGCGCTGGAGGAACGCAAGCTGATCGACCGCGCCAAGGGTCTGGTGATGAAGGCGCGCGGCGTCACCGAGGAACAGGCCTATGCGCTGATCCGCAAGACCGCGATGGATCAGGGCAAGCGCGTCGCCGATGTGGCGCAGGCGCTGGTGACGGCGGCGGACCTGCTCAGATGACGCGCGAGATTGCCCTTGGCTATGTGCCGCTGGTCGATGCCGCGCCGCTGCTGCTGGCCGATGCGCTTGGCTTTGCCGAGGAACAGGGCCTGCACCTGACCCTGCACCGCGCCGCCAACTGGTCCATGCTGCGCGACATGCTGGATCAGGGGCAGGTGATGGCGGCGCAGATGCTGTCGGCCATGCCGGTGGCGCGGGCCCTGGGCCTGGGCAGTGGCCGCGTGGCGCTGGAAACCCCGCTGATCCTGTCGCAGGGCGGGCAGGTGGTCGGGGCCTCGGCCCCGCTGGCCGAAGCCTTGGCGCGGCAGGGCCAGCCTTGCGATTTCACCGATGCCGCCAGCACCGCCCGCGCCATTGCCGCCCTCCACCAGCCGCTGCGCATCCCCCCCCTTCGCATTGGCGTGCCCTTCGCCCATTCCATGCATGCCCTGCTGGTCGAGGATTGGCTGGCCGGTATGCCCGCCACCTTCCTCACCGTCGCGCCGCCCCTGATGCCCGAGGCACTGGCCGAAGGCGCGCTGGATCTGTTCTGCGTGGGCGAGCCATGGGGCAGCCAGGCCGTCGTCAAGGCGGGCGCGCGGCTGTTGCTGCCCGGCGCCGCCATCCGCCACGGCCTGCCGGAAAAGGTGCTGGCCTGCCGCGCGGGCTGGTGCGAGGCCGAGGCCGATCTGGCCGGGCGGCTGGTCCGCGCGCTCTCGGGCGCGGGCGACTGGCTGGCGCGGCCCGGCAATGCCTCCACCGCCGCCGAAGTGCTGACCCGCCCCGGCCGCGTCGATGTGGCGGCCGAGCTGATCGAACGCGCGCTGACCGGGCGCATCGTCACCGATCCCGTCGGCACCGAACATCTGGTGCCGGGCTTTCAGGATTTCGGCCCGGCCCGGGCCATGCGCCCGATGGCGGTGCAGGCGCAATGGATCGCCAGCCGTCTGGCCTTGCGCCACGGGCGTGGCAGCGACGCCGAATCTCTGGCCGCAGCCGTGTTTCGTGGCGACCTGCATGACCGCTTTCTCAGCCTCACCACCGCCTGACCGCCCGCGCCTCCCGTCCATTTTGTGACCGGCACGCATCCGCCCTTCGCCGCGATTGCACAAAATTTGCGCGTTTCTCTGCATTGCAGCATTTCTCGCCCCCGCATACCCCCGCAAGGATTGCCAGCCCCGCCCCGCCTCCGCATCCTGACATCACGACGGGGCAATGGCGTTCCGTCACAGATTTTCCCGAAAGATCGGGATCCCGGGCAAAGCCGCCTGACACCTCTGCCGCATCCTTTCTGCGGTCGCTGTGTCTGGCGGCTTTTTGTTTTTCTCCATCGAAGGACCACCCCCATGCCCTCCGCCTCCTCCTCCTCCTCGCTGACCCGCTGCGCTGCCCTTCTGCTCTCCACCGCGCTCATCACGCTGCCTGCCGTTGCCGAAACCACGCCCGAACAAGACGAGCTGACCCTCGGCTTCATCAAGCTGACCGATATGGCCCCCCTCGCCATTGCCGCCGAAAAGGGGTTTTTCGAGGATGAGGGCCTCTTCGTCACGCTGGAGGCGCAATCCAACTGGAAAGTGCTGCTGGATCGCACCATCTCGGGCGAGATCGACGGCGCCATGATGCTGGCCGGGCAACCGCTGGCCGCCTCCATCGGCTACGGCACGGCGGGCGAGGTCATCACCCCCGTCGCGCTCGATCTGAACGGCAATGCCATCACCGTGGCCAATGCCGTGTGGGAGGAGATGAAACCGCATGTGACCATGGGCGCCGATGGCAAACCCGCGCATCCGATCAGCGCAGCCGCCCTGAAACCCGTGGTCGAGGCCCGCGCCGAAGCAGGCGAGGCCTTCAATCTGGGCATGGTTTTCCCGGTTTCCACCCATAATTACGAACTCCGCTACTGGCTGGCTGCGGGCGGCATCCATCCCGGCTTTTACGAGGCTGGCGATGTGGCCGGCCAGACCGGCGGCGATGTGCTGATCTCGGTCACCCCGCCGCCGCAAATGCCCGCCACGCTGGAGGCAGGCACCATCCTCGGTTACGCCGTGGGCGAGCCGTGGAACCAGGCGGCGGTGAAAAAGGGCATTGGCGTGCCGGTGATCGCCGATGCCGACATCTTCGCCAAGAACCCGGAAAAGGTGTTCGGCCTGACCCGCGCCTTTGCCGAAGCCAACCCGAACACCACCATCGCCCTGACCAAGGCGCTGATCCGGGCGGGCATGTGGCTGGATGCCAGCCCCGAGAACCGGCTGGAGGCGGTGGAAATCCTGTCGCGCCCCGAATATGTCGGCGCCGACAAGGCGGTGATCGCCAATTCCATGACCGGCACCTTTGAATACGAGGCCGGTGACATCCGCCCGGCGGCGGATTTCAACCTGTTCTTCCGCGAAAATGCCACCTTCCCCTATTACTCGGATGCGGTCTGGACCCTCACCCAGATGCGCCGCTGGGGCCAGATCGCCGAGGCCAAGCCCGATGCCTGGTATGACGAGACCGCGAAACGCGTCTACCGCCCCGACCTTTACAAGACCGCAGCCGAGGCGCTGATCGCGCAAGGGCTGGCCAAGGCCGAGGATTTTGACTTCGACGCCGATGGCTACCGCGAGGCGACCAGCGCCTTCATCGACGGCGTGTCCTTCGATGGCACCCAGCCCAATGCCTATATCGACAGCCTGAAAATCGGCCTGAAAGCCAGCCAGACCCCGGCTGACGCCGCCGTGAACTGACCCCGGCGCGCGCCCCCTGCGGCGCGCCCCCTCTCCCAGCCCATTCCCTGCAAGGACATGCCATGACCGCCCTTGATCCCGCCGCCCTGCCGGAAGAACCGGCCGCCCTGCGCGCCGAGCGTCTGAAACGCCTGCACAGCTTCATCAGCCGCTGCGACCCCTGGCTCAAGGCCCTCGGGCTGGCTTGGCTCACCCCGATCTGGCGCGCGTTGGCGGGCGACAATCCGCGCGGGCAATTGCGCGAGATCTGGCGGCTGGCCGCTGTGCCGCTGCTGGCGGTGGCGGGCTTCCTCACGCTGTGGGCGCTGCTGGCGCCGCAGGTGCAAACCTCGCTGGGCGCCATTCCCGGCCCGGCGCAGGTCTGGGAACAGGCGCGCGCCCTGCATGCCGATGCCCAGGCCGAAACCGCCAAGGAGGCCGCCTTCTACGCCAAACAGGACGAGCGCAACGCGGCGCTGGTGGCCGAGGGGAAGGCCGACAAGGTGAAAACCCGCGCCTATACCGGCAAACCCACCTATTACGCGCAGATCATGACCTCGATCCGCACCGTGTTCACCGGCTTCCTGCTGGCCACGCTGGTTGCGGTGCCCTTGGGCATTGCCATGGGCCTCTCGCCCACCGCCAATGCCGCCATCAACCCGCTGGTGCAGGTGTTCAAGCCGGTCTCGCCGCTGGCCTGGCTGCCCATCGTCACCATGGTGGTCTCTGCCACCTATGATGGCGGCGAGGGCGGGGTGCCGAAAAGCTTTCTGGTTTCCGCCGTCACCGTGACGCTCTGCTCGCTCTGGCCCACGCTGATCAACACTTCGCTGGGCGTCGCCTCGATCGACCGCGATCTGGTGAATGTGGGCAAGGTGCTGAAACTCTCCGCCTGGACCAAGATCACCCGCCTTGTGCTGCCCTCGGCGCTGCCGTTGATCTTCACCGGACTGCGGCTGTCGCTGGGCGTGGGCTGGATGGTGCTGATCGCCGCCGAAATGCTGGCCCAGAATCCCGGCCTTGGCAAATTTGTCTGGGATGAATTCCAGAACGGCTCCTCCGACAGCCTTGCCCGCATCATGGTGGCGGTGCTGACCATCGGCATCATCGGCTTCCTGCTGGACCGGGTGATGTTCGCACTGCAAACCCTGTTCACCTTCTCGGCGCAGCGGTGATGCCATGCTGGAATTGAACAATGTTTCCAAAGGTTTCGGCGAAGGCGATGCGCGGCACGAGGTGTTGCGCGGCCTGACCCTCTCGGTGCGGGAGGGTGAGTTTCTGGCGATCCTCGGCTATTCCGGCACCGGCAAGACCACACTGATCAACCTGATGGCCGGGCTGGTGGCGCCCGATCAGGGCAGCCTCAGCTTTCGCGGCGCGCCGGTCACCGGGCCGGGCGCCGACCGCGCGGTGGTGTTCCAATCCTATTCGCTGATGCCCTGGCTGACCGTGGCCGGCAACGTGCGGCTGGCGGTGGATGCGGTGCATCCCGGCCTTTCCGCCGCCGACCGCGCGGGCAAGGTGGCGAAATATATCGGCATGGTGGGCCTCTCGCACGCCGCCGAACGCCGCCCGGCCGAGCTTTCGGGCGGCATGCGCCAGCGCGTCGGCATCGCCCGCGCCCTGGCGATGGAGCCCGAGGTGCTGCTGCTGGACGAGCCGCTTTCCGCGCTGGACGCCCTCACCCGCGGCAATCTGGCCGAAGAGATCGAAACCATCTGGGCCGCCGACCGCCGCACCGTGGTTCTGGTGACCAATGACGTGGACGAGGCGCTGGTGCTGGCCGACCGCATCGTGATCCTGAACCCCGATGGCACGCTGGGGCAGGATTTCACCGTCGAGCTGCCGCGCCCGCGCGACCGCACCGCGCAGGATGCCGATTTCAAACGGCTGCGCGCCGCCGTGACCACCAGCCTGATGGAGGCCGCCCGCCGCAGCACCATCACCGAGGCCCGCCGCCTGCCCGCCGTCACCCCGCGCCACGCGCTGCCGGGCGCCTATGCGCAGGCCGCGCGCTCCATGACCGATGACCGCTACCTGCATTATTCGCAGCTGCACAAGATCTCTGCCACGCCGAAAGGCCCGCTGACCGTGGTGGAGGATTTCAACCTCACCCTGAAAAAGGGCGAGTTCGTCAGCCTGATCGGCCATTCCGGCTGCGGCAAATCCACCGTTCTCACCATGACCGCCGGGCTCAATTCGATCTCCAAGGGCGCCATCAAACTGGACGGCCTGCATGTGGAGGGCGCCGACCCCGAACGCGCCGTGGTGTTCCAGTCGCCCTCGCTGTTCCCCTGGCTCACCGCCAAGGAAAACGTCGCCATCGGCGTGGACCGGGTTTACCCCAAGGCCAGCCAGGCCGAGCGGCAAGAGGTGGTGGAATATTACCTTGAACGCGTGGGCCTGGGCGATTCCATGGACCGCCGCGCCGCCGATATGTCGAACGGCATGCGCCAGCGCGTCGGCATCGCCCGCGCCTTCGCCCTCTCGCCCAAACTCCTGCTGCTGGACGAGCCCTTCGGCATGCTCGACAGCCTGACCCGCTGGGAATTGCAGGATGTGTTGATGGAGGTCTGGAGCCGCACCAACGTGACCGCCGTCTGCGTCACCCATGACGTTGACGAGGCGATCCTGCTGGCCGACCGCGTGGTCATGATGACCAATGGCCCCAATGCCACCATCGGCAAGATCACCGACGTGAAGCTGCCCCGCCCGCGCTCGCGCAAGGCGCTGCTCGATCACCCCGATTATTGGACCTACCGCGCCGAAATCCTCGGATTCCTTGAGGAATACGAACACGGCGCCCACAAGAAGGACGTTGCATGATGGCCGAGAAACTTGTCGTCATCGGCGCGGGCATGGCCTCTGGCCGCGTGCTGGAACATCTGTTTGAACAGGCGCCCGGCGCCTTTGACGTGACCCTGTTCAACGCCGAACCGCGCGGGAATTATAACCGCATCATGCTGTCGCCCGTGCTGTCGGGCGAGAAAACCTATGCCGAGATCGTCACCCATGACGCCGATTGGTATGCCGCGCAGGGCGTGACCTGCCGCTTTGGCGAACATGTCACCCGCATCGACCGCGCCCGTAAGGTGGTGGTCACCGCACAGGGCGAAACCCCCTATGACCGGCTGCTGATCGCCACCGGCTCGGCGCCCTTCATCATCCCGGTGCCGGGGCACAAGCTGCCCGGCGTGGTCAGCTACCGCGACCTGGACGATACCGAGGCGATGATCGCCGCCGCCCAACCTGGCGCCAAGGCCGTGGTGATCGGCGGCGGGCTGCTGGGGCTGGAGGCTGCCGCCGGCCTCGCGCTGCGCGGCATGGAGGTGACGGTCATTCACCTGATGGGTCACCTGATGGAACGTCAGCTCGACCCCGCCGCCGGTTACCTGCTGCAACGCGCATTGGAGGCGCGCGGCATCCGCATTCATTGCAAAGGCGCCACCAAGGCCATTCTGGGCGAGACCCGGGTGGAGGCCGTCCTGCTGGAAGATGGCACCACCTATGGCGCCGATCTGGTGGTGATGGCCGTGGGCATCCGCCCCGAAACCCGCCTCGCCACCGATGCCGGGCTGGAGGTCGGGCGCGGCATCACCGTCACGGACGCCATGCTGACCTCCGACCCCGCGATCCTCGCCGTGGGCGAATGCGTCGAACATGACCGCCAGCTTTTCGGCCTTGTCGCGCCGCTTTACGATCAGGCCAGGGTGGTCGCCGCCACGCTGCAAGGCAACGCCGCCGCCTTCCGCCCGGTGCAAACCGCCACCAAGCTGAAGGTCACCGGCTGCGACCTGTTCAGCGCCGGTGATTTCGCCGAGGGCGAGGGCCGCGAGGACATCGTGTTCCGCGACCCCGCGCGCGGCGTCTACAAACGCTTGGTGATCGAGGGCGACCGTCTGGTCGGCGCCGTCATGTATGGCGATACCGCCGATGGCACATGGTTCTTCGGCCTCATCAAGGATGGCACCGATATTTCGGCCATGCGCGACACGCTGATCTTTGGCCCGGCCCATCAGGGGGGGGCCACGCCGGACCCTATGGCGGCCGTTGCAGCCTTGCCGCCTGAGGCGGAGATCTGTGGCTGCAACGGCGTCTGCAAAGGTCGGATCGTGGAAGCGGTGCAAGGCGGGGCAGTGACGCTCGATGCCGTGCGGGCGCTGACCAAGGCCTCCTCCTCCTGTGGCACCTGCACCGGGCTGGTGGAGCAGGTGATGGCGGTGACGCTGGGCGACGATTTCGCCGCCCCCACCCATCAACCCATGTGCAAATGCACCGAGCTGACGCATGAAGACGTGCGTCGGCTGATCAAGGCGCAGGGCCTGAAATCCATTCCGGCAGTGATGCAGGAACTGGGCTGGAAAACCCCCGGCGGCTGCCATTCCTGCCGCCCGGCGCTGAACTATTACCTGCTGGCCGATTGGCCGCTGGAATACCGCGATGACCGCCAGTCGCGCTTCGTGAACGAACGCAACCACGCCAATATCCAGAAAGACGGCACCTATTCGGTGGTGCCGCGCATGTGGGGCGGCGTGACCACCCCCGACGAGCTGCGCGCCATTGCCGATGCCGCCGACAAATACGGCGTGCCGATGGTCAAGGTGACGGGCGGCCAGCGCATCGACCTTCTGGGCGTCAAGAAAGAAGACCTGCCCGCCATGTGGGCCGATCTCAACGAGGCGGGCATGGTCTCGGGGCACGCCTATTCCAAGGGGTTGCGCACCGTCAAAACCTGCGTGGGGAGCGAATTCTGCCGCTTTGGCACGCAGGATTCCACCGGCCTCGGCATCCGGCTGGAGAAACTGCTCTGGGGCTCCTGGACCCCGCATAAGGTGAAACTCGGCGTCTCCGGCTGCCCGCGCAACTGCGCCGAGGCGACGGTGAAGGATGTGGGCATCATCTGCGTCGATTCTGGCTATCAGATCAGCGTCGCAGGGGCGGCGGGCATGGAGGTGAAGGAAACCCAGTTCCTCGCCGCCACCCCCTCGGAAGACGAGGCCTGCGAGATCACCACCGCCTTCATCCAGCTTTACCGCGAACAGGCCAAATATCTGGACCGCCCCTATAAATGGGTGGCCAAGGTGGGCCTCGACTGGGTCAAGGCGCAGGTGGTCGAAGACCGCGCCAACCGCGCCGCCCTCTATGCCCGCTTTGAACTCAGCCAGACCGTCTATCGCAAAGACCCCTGGGCCGAACATGCCCAACCGCAAGAGCGCCGCAATTGGGCGGTGCTGGCAGATCTTTCGCTGGAGGCCGCAGAATGAGCTGGATCGACATTGGCGCGCTGGACGACATCCCGGCGCAAGGCGCGCGGCTGGTGAAAACCGCTCAGGGCTGTGTGGCGGTGTTCCGCACCGCCGCGGATGAGGTCTTCGCGCTGGATGACCGCTGCCCCCACAAGGGCGGCCCGCTGTCCGAGGGCATCGTGCATGGCGCGCAGGTCACCTGCCCGCTGCACAATTGGGTCTTCGATCTGAACAGCGGCATGGCGCAAGGCGCCGATGAGGGCCGCGTGACCACCTATCCGGTGCAGGTGAAAGGCGGCCGGGTGCTGCTCGATGCCGCCCGGCTGCGGCGGAGTGTGGCGGCATGATGGAACGCGGCCCGATCCAGCCGGGCGGTATCGGCGAAACCCGCTCCACCTGCCCCTATTGCGGTGTGGGCTGCGGGGTGATCCTGCGCGCCGATGCGGCGGGCGGCGTCACCGTGCAGGGCGACCCCGATCACCCCGCCAATTTCGGGCGGCTCTGCTCCAAGGGCACCGCCCTTGGCGAAACCGTGGGGCTGGAGGGGCGCCTGCTCGCCCCCCGCCTCAACGGGCAAGAGGTCGGCTGGGACGAGGCGCTTGCCCACACCGCCCGCCGCTTTGCCGAAACCATCGCCACCCACGGGCCGGATTCGGTCGCCTTCTACGTCTCCGGCCAATTGCTGACCGAGGATTACTATGCCGCCAACAAGCTGATGAAGGGTTTCATCGGCTCGGCCAATATCGACACGAATTCAAGGCTTTGCATGGCCTCTTCGGTCGCGGGGCATCGCCGCGCCTTCGGCACCGACACCGTGCCGGGCCAATATGAGGATTTTGAACAGGCCGATCTGGTGGTGCTGGTGGGCTCCAACCTCGCCTGGTGCCACCCGGTGCTGTTCCAACGCCTGACCACCGCGAAAGAGGCCCGGCCCGCGATGAAAATCGTGGTGATCGACCCGCGCCGCACCGCCACCTGCGCGCTGGCCGATCTGCATTTGCCCATCGCACCCGGCGCGGATACCGCGCTGTTTAACCACCTGCTCTGCACGCTGGCCGATCAGGGCCGCACCGATCCCGCTTTCCTCGCGCATGTGAACGGCTATGACGCGGCGCTGGCCGCCGCGCGCAATGCGGGCGAAACCGGCCTTTCACCCGAGGCGCTGGCCGAGTTTCTGGCGCTTTGGGCGCAAACCGAACGCGTGGTCACCATCTATTCCCAAGGCGTGAACCAATCCGCCCAAGGCACCGACAAGGTGAACGCGATCCTCAATTGCCACCTCGCCACCGGGCGCATCGGGCGGCCCGGCATGGGGCCGTTTTCCGTCACCGGCCAGCCCAATGCCATGGGCGGGCGCGAGGTCGGCGGGCTGGCCAATATGCTCGCCTGCCATCTGGAGATCGAGAACCCCGACCACCGCGCCGCCGTGCAGGGCTTCTGGGCCGCGCCCACCATCGCCCCGCGCCCCGGCCTCAAAGCGGTCGACATGTTCCGCGCGGTCGAGGAGGGCCGCATCAAGGCGCTGTGGATCATGTGTACAAACCCCGCCGTCTCCATGCCCGAGGCCGACCGCGTGGCCGCCGCCATCCGCGCCTGCGATTTCGTCGTGGTGTCGGATTGCATGGCCGAGACCGACACCACCCGCCTTGCCCATGTGCTGCTGCCCGCCGCCACATGGGGCGAGCGCGACGGCACCGTGACGAACTCCGAGCGCCGCATCAGCCGCCAGCGCCCGTTCCGCCCCGCACCGGGGCAGGCGCGGCAAGACTGGCGCATCATCGCCGGCGTCGCCGCCCGCATGGGCTGGGCTGAGGCCTTCAACTGGCACAGCAGCGCCGAGGTCTTTGCCGAATATGCCGCGCTTTCGGGCGTGGCCGGGGGCTTGGGCAGCGATTTCGACATTTCCGACCACGCGCAGATCACCCCGCAAGGCTATGACGCGCTGAAACCCTTCGTCTGGCCCGCCGCCGGGGCGCGGCAGGGCGGGCGCTTCTTCGCCGCGGGCACCTTCCACACTCCCGACGGCAAGGCCCGCATGCTGCCCATCGCCACCGCGCCCGTTGCGCCGCGCGATCCGGCCCATCCGTTCCGCCTCAATACCGGGCGCATCCGCGACCAGTGGCACACCATGACCCGCACCGGGCTTTCCGCCCGGCTGGGCGCCCATATCGCCGAGCCGTTTCTGGAGATCAACCCGCAAGACGCCGCCCGCCTGAGCATCGCCCCCGCCGCGCTGGTGCAGGTCGAAAACGCCCATGGCCGCGCCCTCCTGCGCGCGCTGGTGACAGACCGGGTGCAGCAAGGTCAGGTCTTTGCGCCGATCCACTGGACCGGCGAAACCGCGCCTTCGGGCCGGATCGACGTGCTGGTGCCCTCGGTCACCGATCCGGTCTCGGGCCAGCCCGACAGCAAAGCCGCCGCCGTCTCGGTCCGCGCCTTTGATGCCGGGTGGTATGGCTTTGCCGTCTCGGCCCAAGCCTTCCGCCCCGACTGCGACTATTGGGCCATCGCCCGCGCCGAAACCGGCTACCGCGCCGAACTGGCCGGCCACTCCGCGCCCGAGGATTGGGAGGCCTTCGCCCGCACCCTGTTCGGCCTGCCGCAAGCGGCACTCACCGCCGTCACCGATCCCAGACGCGGCGTGGTGCGCATGGCCCTCACCGATGCGGAAGGCCGCTTGCAGGCCGCCCTGTTCATCGCCCCCGATCCGGTCGCCCTGTCGCGCGGCTTTGTCACGGCGGCGCTTGGCGAGGCGGCCGAGGCGGCGCTGCTGTCGGGCCAGCCGGGGGCCAACCGCCCCGATGCGGGCGCCACCATCTGCGCCTGTTTCGGCGTGGGGCTGAACACCATCGTCAGCGCCATCACCGAGGGCCGCGCCCTGACCGTCGCTGCCCTTGGCCAAAGCCTGCGCGCGGGCACCAATTGCGGCGCCTGCCGCCCCGACCTCGCCGCCCTCATCGCCCGCCACCGCCAGCAAGACACCGAGGCCGCATGACCCTGCACGCCGATCCCGCCAGCCTGACCCCCGCTGCCGCCAGCCCCTCCACCGGCCGCCTGATCCTTGTCGGCGCCGGGCCGGGCGCTGCCGATCTGCTCACCCTGCGCGCCCTGCGCCACCTGCAAGAGGCCGATGTGGTGTTCCATGACCGGCTGATCGACCCGGCGGTGCTGGCCCTTGTGAACCCGCGCGCCCTGCTGCGCGATGTCGGCAAGGCGGTGGGGGCAAACCTTTGGCCGCAAACGCGGATCTGCGCCGAAATCATCGCCGCCGCCCAGCGCGGCCAGCGCGTCCTGCGGCTGAAATCCGGCGATCCCTCGATCTTTGGCCGCGCCGCCGAAGAGATCGAGGCCGCCCGGCTGCACGGCATCCCGGTGGAAATCGTGCCCGGCATCACCGCCGCCTGTGCCGCCGCCGCCAGCCTCTGCCAACCGCTGACCACACGCGGGCAGAGCCGTCAGCTCGTCATCGCCTCGGCCACCGGCCAATCGGCCAATGACGCCTGCCTGCCCGCCGCCCTGCAACCCGGCAGCAGCTATGCGCTTTACATGGCGATCCACCGCATCGACACGCTGGTGGCCGAGCTTGCCGCCCAAGGCCTGCCACCCGAAACCGCCATCCGCATCGTTTCGGCGGCCAGCACCGCACAGGAACGCGTGCTGGAAGCCCCGCTGCACCGCCTCGCGGCGCAGGTGCGCCAGCAGGGCATCGCCAATCCGGCGATCCTGCTGTTCACCATGCCCGCCACCGCGTCCCAGCCGCAGGCCACGGCCGTGACCATCGCCGCCGCGACCTGCTAACCCGCCCCCACCACCGCCGCCTGCACCGCGCCCGCAATCTCGCGCAGCGCCTCGGCCAGCGGATTGCTGCGCCGCCAGACCAGCCCCACCTGCCGCATCGGCTGCGGCTCGCGGAACCGCGCGACCGAGACGGCGGCGCTGCGGGTCTCCACCTCCACCGCCATCTCGGGGATCAGCGTTACGCCAATCCCCGCCCCCACCATCTGCACCAGCGTGGCCAGCGAGCTGCCGTCCATCACCTCGCGCGCCCGCACCCCCGACATGGCGCAGAAGGACAGCGCCTGATCGCGGAAGCAATGCCCCTCCTCCAGCAGCAACAACCGCATCTCGCGCAGCGCCGCCGGGTCCGGCACCGGGCGGCCCGCATCGGCCTCGGGCCGCACCAGCACAAAGGCCTCCGAGAACAGCGCCATCTCCTCCAGCCCCGGCTCCGACACCGGCAGCGCCACCAGTGCGCAATCCAGCCGCCCCTCCTGCAATTCCTGCAACAGGCGCGGCGTCACGGTCTCGCGCAGCGACAATTCCAGCCCCGGATACAGCGCCGTCAGCCGCGCGATCACCTTGGGCAGCAGATAGGGCGCCACCGTCGGAATCACCCCGATCCGCAGCCGCCCCGCCATCCGCGCCCCCGAGGCCTGCGCCGCCGCCAGCCGCGCCAGATCCTCCAACCCGCTCACCTCGCGCAGGATCGTCTGCGCCCGCGCCAGAAACAGCTCGCCAAACCCGGTCAGCCGCACCTGCCTCGGCGCCCGTTCCAGCAGCGGCGCCCCCAGCACCGCCTCCAACTCCTTCATCTGCATCGACAGCGCGGGTTGCGTCACCGCGCAAACCTCCGCCGCCTGCCCGAAATGCCCCAGCCGGGCCAGCGCCTCGAAATAGCGCAACTGTTTCAGCGTGATGTTCAACATCAGACAAACTTATCGCAACTATCAGGAAATGCAAATTCCCCTGATTGTCATGCTCTGGTAGCACTCCCCTGTCACGACGGGCCACAGATGCCCGACGCAGCCCTTTCAAGGAGGTTCAGATATGGACGGAAACGATCGCCCCGCAGGCAAATGCCCGGTGATGCATGGCGGCAATACCGCAAGCCCCAGCGGCGTGCAGGCCTGGTGGCCGAATGCGCTGAACCTCGACATCCTGCATCAGCATGATACGAAAACCACTCCGCTCAAGGGCTTCAACTACCGCGAGGCGGTGAAAACCCTCGACGTGGCCGCCCTCAAGGCCGATCTTCACGCCCTGATGACCGACAGCCAGGACTGGTGGCCCGCCGATTGGGGCCATTACGGCGGCTTGATGATCCGCATGGCCTGGCACTCCGCCGGTTCCTATCGCAGCGCCGATGGTCGCGGCGGCGGCAATACCGGCAACCAGCGCTTCGCCCCGCTGAACAGCTGGCCGGATAACGGCAACCTCGACAAGGCGCGCCGCCTGCTTTGGCCGATCAAGCGCAAATATGGCAACCGCCTCAGCTGGGCCGATCTCATGCTGCTGGCGGGCAACGTCGCCTACGAATCGATGGGCCTGAAAACCTTCGGCTTCGCCTTTGGCCGCGAAGATGTCTGGCACCCCGAGAAAGACGTGTATTGGGGCAGCGAGCAGGAATGGCTGACCTCCACCCGCTACGGCAGCGACGAGGACCGCAACAGCCTCGACAACCCCCTCGCTGCCGTGGTCATGGGCCTGATCTATGTGAACCCCGAAGGCGTGAACGGCCAGCCCGACCCGCTGCGCACCGCCGCCGACATGCGCGTGACCTTCAGCCGCATGGGCATGGATGATGCCGAAACCGTCGCCCTCACCGCTGGCGGCCACACCGTCGGCAAGGCGCATGGCAATGGCGACGCCGCCCTGCTGGGCGCCGCACCGGAAGGCGCGGGCATCGAGGATCAGGGCTTTGGCTGGGTCAACAGCACCGGGCGCGGCATCGGCAACAACACCGTCACCAGCGGTGTCGAAGGCGCCTGGACCACCCACCCGACGCAATGGGATGGCGGCTATTTCGACATGCTGCTGAACCACGAATGGGAGCTGCGCCGCTCGCCCGCAGGCGCCCAGCAATGGGAGCCGGTGAACCTGCGCCCCGAAGAAATCCCCTCGGATGTGGAGCGCACCGGCGGCACCACCCGCATCGTAATGACCGATGCCGATATGGCGCTGCGCGTCGATCCGGGCTTCCGCGCGATCTCCGAGCGTTTCGCCAAGGATCAGGCCGCGTTTGACGACGCCTTCGCCCGCGCCTGGTTCAAGCTGCTGCACCGCGACATGGGGCCGAAATCGCGCTATATCGGCCCGGAAGTTCCGGCCGAGGATCTGATCTGGCAAGACCCGATCCCGGCAGGCACCACCGGCTATGATGTGGCCTCGGTGAAAGCCAAGATCGCCGCCTCCGGCCTCTCGGTGGCCGATATGGTGGCAACCGCCTGGGATTCGGCGCGCACCTTCCGCCAGTCCGATTATCGCGGCGGTGCCAATGGCGCCCGCATCCGTCTGGCCCCGCAAAAGGACTGGGAAGGCAACGAGCCCGCCCGTCTCGCCCGCGTCCTGTCGGTGCTGGAACCCATCGCCGCCGCCTCGGGCGCTTCGGTGGCCGATGTGATCGTGCTGGCCGGGGTGGTCGGGGTGGAACAGGCGATCAAGGCCGCGGGCCATGATGTTGCCGTGCCCTTCGCACCGGGCCGGGGCGATGCCTCGCAGGATCAAACCGATGTCGAAGGCTTCGCCGTGCTGGAGCCTCTGGCGGATGGTTTCCGCAACTGGCTGAAGGCCGATTACGCCGTCGCCCCCGAGGAGCTGCTGCTCGACCGGGCGCAGCTGATGGGCCTGACCGCGCAAGAGATGACCGTGCTGGTCGGCGGGTTGCGCGTGCTGGGTGCCAATCATGCGGGCAGCGCCAAGGGCGTTTTCACCACCCGCCCCGGCGCCCTGACCACCGACTTCTTTGTGACCCTGACCGACATGGGCAACAAATGGGTGCCGACCGGGCGCAACAGCTATGACATCGTGGACCGCCGCTCGGGCGCGGTGAGGTTCACTGCCAGCCGCGTGGACCTCGTGTTCGGCTCGAACTCGATCATGCGCGCCTATGCCGAGGTCTATGCCCAGGACGACGCGGCTGCGCGTTTCGTGGCCGATTTCGTCGCCGTCTGGACCAAGGTGATGAACGCCGACCGCTACGATCTGGTCGCCTGAGTATAGGCCGTTACACTTCGGGGGGTTTTGCCCCCCGAAAGCGTATAGGCTGTTACAGTTTCGCGGTTTTTGCGGCCCGAACTGTATAGGGAATTACACCGCCGGGGGCCTCTCCGGCGGTGTTTTCATGTCACCCCTTGGCCAGCGCGATCAGCTCTGCCAGCGACCGCACCCCCAGCTTTTCCAGAATGCGGGCGCGGTGGTGATCCACCGTGCGCGGGCTGACGCCCAGCCGCGCCGCCACCTCCTTGCTGGAGACTTCGGCGGGGTTTTCCACGATCAACCGCACGATTTCGGCCTCCCGCGCGGTCAGTTTCGCAAACAGCGCCTCGCGCGCCCGGCCCGCCGCACGGTCGCTTTCGCGGGCCTGCAACAGGGCAAAGCCCGCCTCGATCCTTTCCAGTAACACCGCCTGACGAAAGGGTTTTTCCAGAAAATCCAGCGCGCCCGCCTTGATCGCCTGCACCGATTCCGGCACGCCGCCATGGCCGGTGATGAAGATGATCGGCAGGTTCACCCCCCGCTCGGCCAGCCGCGCCTGCACCTCCAGCCCGTTCATGCCGGGCAGGCCATAATCCAGCAGGATGACACCGGGGCGCTGCGGATCGAGGCTGGCGAGGAACTTCGCCGCCGAGCCATAGGCCTCCACCGCATAGCCCCGCAGCTCCAGCCCGCGCGTCAATGCGCTGCGGATATCCGCATCGTCATCCACCAGATAAATCGTCAGCGAAAGGTTCGGCATGATCGCCTCAAGTCCTTCAGGCACAAGGAAAATTACACAGCCTCAGACCCCGCCGACACCCCGGCGGGAAGGGTAAAGTGAAAGCGGCTGCCGCGCGGCTGGCCCGGCTCGTGCCAGATCTTGCCGCCATGCGCCTCCACGATGGTGCGGCAGATCGACAGGCCAAGGCCCATCCCGTCGGGCTTGCTGGTTTCAAACGGGGTGAAGGGTTCCGCCGTCGGCGCAAAGCCCGGCCCGGTATCGCTGACGCTGACCACCACCTGCCCCGCCGCGCTGCGCGCCGCAAGCAGGATGCGGCGATCATTGCCGCGCTCGCCCGCCATGGCCTCGATGGCGTTGCGGATCAGGTTCAGCAAAACCTGCGCCACCTGCACGCGGTTGCCCTCCACCGGCCCGGCAAGCGCGGTCAGATCGGTCTCCACCTGCACGCCGCTTTCGGTGATCTCGGCGTGCAAAAGACGCAAGGTTTGATCCAGAAGCTGTTCAAGATCAAAGACTTGTCGCCCGCCATCATCCTTGCGGATAAAGCCGCGCAGGGCCCGGATGATCTCGCCCGCGCGCAGGGATTGCGCCTCGATCTCATGCAGGATCTCCGACAGCGGCTCCGGGCAAAGCCCGCTTTTCTGCATCACCACCAGCGCCGCATCGGCATTCTGGGCAATCGCCGTCAGCGGCTGGTTCAGCTCATGCGCCAGCCCCGCCGCCATTTGCCCCATGGTATGCCCCCGCGCCAGATGCGACAGATCGCGGCTCAGCCGCTGGATCTGCGCCTCCTGCACCCGGCCCTCCGTGATGTCATCCATGGTCACCACCGCATGCAGCGGCTGGCCCGCATGGTCGCGGATCAGGATCGCATTCAGCCGCACCCACACTTCCGAGCCATCGGGCCGCGCAAGCCGCAGCACCCGGTTCACCGCCAGGCCATCGGTCTGCGCCGCCCCCTCTGTCCAGAGCGGCGCGGCCCCCAGATCATCCAGACGCATCGCGGCCAGCGCCTCGGCGCTGCGGCCAGTTATTTCGCAAAAACGGGCACTTACGCGGAGAAACCGCCCATCCTGAGGATGGATTTGCGCCATGCCGCGGCTCGACATCTCGAAGGTCTGGCCATATTCGCGCTCGGTCATGCGACGCGCGACGATCTGCTGCACCAGCGCCCGATTGGCCTCGGCCAGCTCGCGATAGGTCTTGGGCGGCGGCGCGTCGGGGTCGATCTCACCCTGCGCCACAAGCGCCGAGCGCACGGCAAAGGCCCGCACGGGCCGGTGAATGTAATGCGCCAAGGCCAGCCCCGCGAGGCCAGAAACCGCCGCCACCGCCGCCGCGATCCAGATATTCGTGGCCCGGTTCTGCTCGATCACCCGGGTGAAATCGCTTTCCGGCGCATAAACGGCGATGGTCCAGGGCAGGGTTTCGCTTTGCATCGGCATGACGGTGGAGACATAGCTCTCGCCGCCAAAAGTAAAGCCCGAGGCCGTCTCGCCGCTCACCTGCATCTCGCCGCCGCGCAGCAGGGGGGCAAAGGCAGCCCGCGCCACCGGATCGTCAAAATCGCGGATATTGACAAAATGCAGCGTGCCGTCGGCGTTCAAGTCCTTGATCAGGCTGGGATTCGGATGCGCGATCACATCGCCGTTGCGATGCAGGATCATGGCGCGGCCATGCGCGCCGATGTTCAGCCGGGCCAGAAAATTCGAGATCATGCTGATCTCGATATCCACCCCCACCACCCCGCGCAGCCCGCCGCCCTCTTTCAGCACCGGCGCGGCCAGGGTGATGCCGGGTTGCTGCGAGGAGAAGAAGATGTAGGGGTCCGTCCAGATGGTGCCCAGTTGCGCGCGGGCGCGCTTGTACCAGGGGCGGCTGCGCGGATCATAAGGGTCTTCCGGGTGCCATTCGCTGCGCACAATGTGGAAGTCATTGTCGCGCCAGATGAATTTCACCTGCCGATGCGGCCCGGCATTGGTGATGATCTTGCTGCGGAACGGCGCCGGGCCTTTCGGATCGCGCATCACCATGACAAAATTGCCATCCTCGCCGCCGTAATAGACCCCGGCGAATTGCGGCGCGATCTGCAATTGCTGGAACAGCAGCCGCTCCAGCAGCACCGGATCATCGCTGGCCACCACCCGGTTCTGTGCTAGCCGCGCCGCCAGCACCGCCGCCCCTTCGGCGGGGCTCAGAAAGCCCTTGGAATGCTCGATCGTGTTGATGCCCACATCGCGCAACAGCTCGCGCGCATGGCGCAGCAGCGCCTGTTCCGAGGTCACATAGGACGAAGAGACCACGGCCAGAACCGCAAGGAACTGCAAGCCGGCAAGGCAAAGCGCCAACAGCGCCCCCAAAGATTTGGTCATTCCGGCCACCCTTTATCACCCAAAGCGATTTTAATCGCCCCGAGACCGGAATTACAGGCCCGCAGCACGCGGCAGCCAGATAACGCTAGGGAAGGATGGGTAAATCTGCCTAGGCAAGGACGCGAATTTACAGGTTCGGGCCGGAATGTCACATAGGCAGGGTGAGAGGTTTGCGGTGATGGTTCGACAGAAGCCCTTGCGAGAATCAGGGGAACTGTGGATTTTCATCTAATGGTTGTAAAGTAACGAGTTTCGGAAAGCGCGGTCCACAAGTGTATTAGGTGGGGCTGGTGTCGCAGGTTCTGGTTTGTGGCACCATATAACTGGTTCGGCCGCGACTGTCCGCTTCTGCCCGGTATGCGGGGTCTGGAAGATGTCAGGGAGAGGAGGGTCGCGGCTTCACAACGCCCTCCGTCACGACTTACCCCAGACAAGTCGCCAACATGCGTTGATCCCGACCATGTTCTAGACTCTGCATGCCGGGCAGCAAGCGGAAAGACCCATGGTTGACCCATGGTCATGCCCGCCGCCGCGCCCCCCCTCATCAGCCCTGCCCTTTGTCACAGCGGCGCTTTCAACGGGGCCTCGGTATGGCCGATGAAGCCATTGTAAAGATTGGAAACCTGCGTCATGCGCGCCTCGACCTCGGGGCCGAGGTTCTGGAACACCGCATTGACCAGCAGCCCCGAGAGATTGGCAAAACCCGAGGTCGCATCCCAGAACTGGCCCAGCTCCACCTTCACGGTAAAGACCTCTGACACCAACCCATGCGCCCAGTCGCAATAGGGATCGGTGATCAGCGTGACCGGCAGGCCCGCCGCCATCGCGGCCTGCGCCAGCCCCCGCGACAGGCGCGAATAGCGCCGGGCGTCAAAGATCACAAGGCAGGCCTGCCCCGGCGGCACCAGCAGCAGCTCGGCAAAGCTGCCGCCCGCCAGATCGGCCAGATGCACCTCCGGGCGCAGATATTGCAGCAGGTTGCACAGGTATTGCGCATGGCCCCGCTCGGTCTGGAAGCCCGCGACGAACACCTTGGGCATCCGCGCCAGACGCCGCGCCACCCGGTCAAAGGCAGGCGAGGCGGCGGTTTCATAATTGGCGACCAGCATCGCCATGTCGCGCTCCAGCCCGCGCTGCAAGGCGCCTGGGCCATCCTGCGCGGCCTCGGCAAATTCGCGCAGCCGGTCGCCGATCAGCCAGGCCCGCTCGCCCAGATCCATTTGCAGCGAGGCCTTGAGCGCCTTGAAATGCGCATAGCCCAGACTGCGGCAATAGCGCCCGACCGAGGCCTCGGACACGCCGATCTTTTCCGCCACCGAGGCCGCCGTCTCGAAGGGCAACTGATCCAGATTGTTCAGGAAAAAGCTGGCGATGGCCGCCTCGGCGCGGGTGGCGCTGGCAAGGCTCTGCGCAAGGCGCTGCCGCAGATCGGAACCGGGGGGCGTCTCGGGCGCCAAGGGATTTGGGGCCTTTGGGTCGGGCATGGAACACCTCGGGGCTGTTTGGCAAATCGTCCAGCGGTTCCGCAAGAAAGGCAAGTGGGCCTAACCCTGCCAGCGCTCCAGCGCGGCCTCATCCGCCTCGCGCGCGGCCACCCAATCGGCCCCGCTGGCGCTGATTTCCTTTTTCCAGAACGGCGCGCGGGATTTCAGGTAATCCATCAGAAACTCGGCCGCGGCGAAGGCATCGCCGCGATGCCGGGCAGCAGTGGCAACCATCATGATCGGCTCCTGCGCCGCCAGACGGCCAAAGCGGTGGATCACCAGCGCGTCTTCCAGCGCGAACCGCGCCTTGGCCTCTGCCACCATCGCCGTGATCGCCCGTTCGGTCATGCCGGGATAATGCTCGATCTCCATGGCCTGCAACTGCCCGCCATTGTCGCGCACAAGGCCGGTAAAGGTCACCACCGCCCCTGCTTGCGCGATCCCGGCCGCAAAAGCATTGGCTTCGGCCCCCAGATCGAAGGGCTCTGCCTGCACGCGCACACGGATCGAAGCGCCGGACATCCTCAGCCCCCCTCAGCCGCCGGTCATCGGCGGAAAGAACGCCACCTCGCGCACCCCCGCCAGAGGGGCCGCGAAATCGGCCAGCTCCTGATCCAGCGCCACCCGCAGGCTGGTGAGATCGGCAAAGGCCAGCGCGTGCCCTTCGCTGCCCGCCGCCAGCTCGGCCACCAGATCGGCCACGGTGGCGGCAGAGGTGTCCACCTCCTCACGCGGCGCGCCGATCCTTTCGCGCAGCCAGGCAAAGTAAAGCACGGTCACGCGCATCTCAGTGGTCCTTGAGGTGAGGCAAGGCCTTGCGGAAGTAATCCCAGCCGGTGATCAGGGTCAGCACGGCGGCAATCCAGATCAACACGAGGCCGACCGTGGTGGCATAGGCCCCGCAATCCCGCCCGCCGCAGGTGCGGATCGGATCGGCCAGGCCTGCGCTGACCGCCTCGGCATATTGCTCGGGCGTCATGCCCTGCATGCGGATGCCTTCCAGATATTCGATCCCGGTGCCCAGAAACAGCACCGCAATCGCCACCATCTGCGCCGTGGTCTTCCACTTGGCCAGTTTGGTGACCTTCAGCTCTCCGGCAACATTGCCCAGAAACTCGCGCAGGCCCGAGACGAAAACCTCGCGGAAGAAAATCACGGTGGCGGGCAGGATCAGCCAGGGGTTCATGCCGGAATAGCCGGTGATCACCATGATCGCGATCAGCACCATCGCCTTGTCGGCGATCGGGTCCAGCATGGCGCCGAATTTCGATTCCTGCTTCCACAGCCGGGCCAGATAGCCATCGAACCAGTCGGTGATCGCCGCGCCCACAAACAGGGTCAGCGCCAGCCAATCGGCCCAGGGGCGATGGAAATACAGGAACATGACCGCCACACCGGGGGCGGCCAGCAATCGCAGAACAGTCAGGACATTCGGGATGTTCCAGGTCATGCCGCCAGTCGTAGCGGATGCGCCGCGCCGGGGGAAGGGGTGGTTTACAGGCCGGGCCGCAGGCGTTACCCCGGCGCCTTTGGGAAAGGGCGTGAGATGGCATCCTGCGGCATCGACTTCGGCACTTCAAACTCCACGCTCGGGCTGGCAGGACCGGAAGGCGCCCGGCTGGTGGCGCTGGAGGGGGCCGAGGTCACCCTGCCCTCGGCGGTGTTCTGGGCCGAGGATGGCCCGCCCCTGATGGGCCGCGCCGGGATCGCCGCCTATCTGGAGGGCGAGGAGGGCCGATTGATGCGCGGGCTGAAATCCACCCTCGGCTCGGGCCTGATCGCCGAGCGCACCAAAGTGGGTAGCCGCACCGTCAGCTTTCGTGAGGTGCTGGGCCGCTTCATCGCCAGCCTGCGGGCGCATGCGCCCGAGGCCCGCGCGGTGGTGATGGGCCGCCCGGTGCATTTCGTGGATGATGACGCCGAGGGCGATGCAAGGGCCGAGGCCGCGCTGGCCCAGATCGCGCGCGAGGTGGGCTTTGATCAGGTGGCGTTCCAATACGAACCCATTGCCGCCGCGCTGGATTATGAAAGCCGCTTGGCGGACGAGGAACTGGTGCTGATCGTCGATATTGGTGGCGGCACCTCGGATGTGTCGCTGGTGCGGGTGGGGCCTCTGCGCGCCAAGGCGGCGGATCGGGCGGGCGATATTCTGGGCAATGACGGCATCCGGCTGGGCGGCACCGATGTGGACCGCCTGCTGAGCCTTGCCACCGCCCTGCCCCATCTGGGCTTTGGCGCCAGCACCAAGGGCGGCGCGGGCACCATGCCGCGGCATTACTATCTGGATCTGGCAACATGGCACCGCATCAATGTGATGTATAGCCGCCAGACCGCCACCGACCTGAAAGCGTTGCGCCACGAGATCGACCGGCCCGAGCTGATCGACCGGCTGATGGCGCTGATCGAGGGGCACCATTGTCACGCGCTGGCGATGGAGGTGGAGCGGGTGAAGATTGCGCTGAGCGGCGCGGAGGCTGAACGGCTGATGCTGGCACCGCTTTGCGGCGCGCCCAACCCGGTGCTGCGGCGCGCGGCGCTGGACGACGTGCGGGCCTCGCCGCGGGCCCGGCTGGAGGCGTGGATCGCCCGCGTGCTGGCGCAAGGCGGGGTGCGGGCGGATCAGGTGCAGACGGTGTTCCTCACGGGCGGCTCCAGCCGCTTGCCCGCCTTGCAGGCGCTGCTGACGCGCCTGCTGCCCGGCGCGCGCCAGGACCGGGGCGATGACTTTGGCAGCGTG
>NZ_JAEULU010000234.1 GCF_016792925.1 Gemmobacter sp. | reverse complement strand
CAGCGAATAGGCAATGGGCAGCAGGATCGCCACGCCATTGATCGGGCCAATGCCCGGCAGCGCGCCGATCAGCGTGCCAAAGAAGCAACCAAACAGCACCAGCGCCAGGTTGAACGGGTCCAAGGCCACGGCAAAGCCGGTGCCGAGGCCGGAAAGAATTTCCATCATCGGTCTATCTCCTCAGAAACCGGGCAAAAGGCCTTCGGGCAGGTTCAGCTCCAGCAGGCCTGCGCACAGCAGATAGCCAAACACGCCCATGCAGACGCCGAACACCGCCGAAGACAGCCACTTGCCGCCCATCATCCGCGCATTCAGCGTGCAGAAGATCGCGGTCGAGATCACGAAACCCAGCCGCTCGAACAGCTCGGCATAGGCAATCAGCAAGACCAGCATCAGCCCGATGCGCAGGGCGCCGGTGCGTTGCAGATCGAAGGGCGTGTGATCGGGTTTCAGGAACAGCCCGATCAGACACAGGATCATCACCCCGGCCAGAAGCTGCGGCCAGCTTTCGGGGCCAAGCGGATCATATTGAAAAGGCGCGCGGATGACGAACAGGGCCAGATAGCCATAGATCAACGTCACCACCATCAGCACGCCCGCGAAAATGCGGTCGGACATGGGGTTTCTCCTGATGTCTCGGGGAAGAACGGCTCTGCCCCCGCCACAGCGCGCGAGAGGGATCGCGCCGCCGGGCAAGGGCAGACAGCGCGCGGAGGGTGCCCCCTCCGGCGCGGGTGGTTACTGGGCGATCAACCCCGCCTCGGTCGCAATGCCGCGCAGCTGCTCGACCTGCTTGCGCACCTCGGCGTCAAACTCCTTGCCCGCCAGCGGCAGCGGGAACAGACCCTTTTCGGCCTGCACCTTCAGGAATTCCGGGTCTTTATGGGCGGCGGCAAAGATTTCCGACCATTTGGCGTAATCCTCGTCCGACACATCCTTGCCGACGTAATAGCCGCGCATGATCGGCCAGACGATCTCATAGCCCTGCTCCTTGGCGGTCGGGATCTCCGCAAAGGGGGCGGGCAGACGCTCGGGCGACATGGTGCCCAGAATGCGCAAGCTGCCATCCATATGCGCCGCCATCTCGGCCATATCGCCGGTGTAAACCTGAATGGCGCCCCCCAGAAGGCCCGCCAGGGCCTCGCCGCCGCCATCAAAGGCGACGTAGCGCATGGCCTTCGGGTCCGCGCCACCGGCCTTGGCCACCAGCGCCGCCTTCATCCAGTCCTGCGAGCCGACCGACCCGCCCGCGCCCAGCACGATCGCGCCGGGGTCTTTCTGGAACGCCGCCACCAGATCGGCCAGCGTCTGATAGGGGCTGTCGGCCTTCACGATCACCGCGCCGTAATCCACGCCGGCGGCCCCCACCCAGCGGGCATTGTCGACAGTGTATTCGCCATATTTGCCGACCACGAGGTTCAACAGCGAGCCGGTGGAAAACGCCACGATCCCGTTCGGGTCATCGGTGCGCACGGTGTTGAAGGCGTTGAAAGCCACGGCGCCGATGCCACCGGGCATGAAGGTCACTTCCATCGGGCGGTCAAAGGCCTTGGCCATGCCGATCTGCGCCACGCGGCAGGTCAGGTCAAAGCCGCCACCGGGCTGGGCCGGGGCCACGCATTCGGGCTTGGTGATCTCGGCCATGGCGGGCAGCGCCAAGGCGATGGCCGTGGTCATCCCCAGAATAAGGGTCATGGGTTTCATCTTGTCTCTCCTCCTGATCGGCGCCGCGCTGGCCGGTATTTCCGGTCTCCTCCGCCGCGACGCCCTGACCCGAGACCTAGGCCGCGAAACTGTCACCAAACTTTCGCCGCGATGCAGAAAACGCCGCCCCCTTGCGCAAACTGCCCGAAATCGTGTCACATGGCCCGCCAGAGCCATGGCGGAAAAGGGAGACAATCTTGCGCATCCTGCTGGTCGAAGATGCGGAAGACGTGGCCGAGGCGGTCGCCATCAGCTTTGCCCGGCGCGGCGATGCCGTGGATCGCGCCGCCACAAGGGCCGAGGCCGAAGCCTTTGTTTCCGCACAGGATTATGACCTCGCCATCCTCGACATCGAACTGCCCGACGGTCTGGGAACCGACATCCTGCGCCGCCTGCGCATGGCGCGCAAGGAGACGCTGGTGGTCATGCTCACCGCCCGCTCCGAGGTCGATGAACGCATCGCCGCGCTGGATGGCGGGGCCGATGATTACCTGACGAAACCTTTCGACCTGCGCGAATTGCAGGCCCGCATCCGCTCGCTGGCGCGGCGCTCGCAAGGCTCCGCCTCGCCCGCGATCCGCTTTGGCGGGCTGGAATTCGACCCCGCGCGCCAGACCGTCACCGCCCATGGCGCCCCCGTCGCCCTCACCCGGCGCGAGCTGGCGCTGTTGGAGATCATGCTGGCCCATCGTGGCTGGGTCGTGCCCAAGGACCGCATCTTTGAACGGATGTTTTCCTTTGCGGAAGAAGAGGTTGGCGTGAACGCGGTCGAGCTTTACATGACCCGCCTGCGCCGCAAGCTGGAAGGCTCGGGCGTCGCCATCAAAACCCTGCGCGGCCTGGGCTATCAACTGGTCGAGGCGCCGTGACCGCCGCCGCCCCGGCCCCCTCGCTGACCCGCCGCCTGGGCCTTGCGCTGGCGGCCATGCTGCTGGCTGGCGGGGCGATCGTGGCCGGGCTGGCCTTTGCCTATGGCCGGCAGGCGGCGGGGCGCACCTATGACCAATTGCTGATCGGCGCGGCGAATCAGATGGCCGAATCGGTCAGCCTCGTCGATGGCCGCGCCGTGGTGGACCTGCCGATCTCGGCCTTTCAGCTGCTGGCTCTCGCCCCGGATGACCGGATTTTCTATGCGATCACCGGGCCGGAAGGCCAGCTGATCACCGGCGAGCCGCTGCCCCCGCCCAGCCCCGACCGCCCGCTTGAGACCCAGCCCCATTCCGGCGAGCCGGTGCGCTTTGTCACCGTGAACCGGGTGTTTTCCGAACGCGGCTTTTCCGGCGCCGTCACCGTCACCGTGGGCCAGACCTCGCGCGCCCGCGACGCGCTGGCGACCGAGATCACCCGCAACGCCCTGATCGTCATGGGCATTGCCGGGCTTTTGATGGCGCTGCTGGCGGTGATCGTCGCGCGTTCGGCCCTGGGCCCGCTGGGCCGGATCGAGGCCGCCCTCGCCGCCCGCGCGCCTCAGGATGTCTCGCCCCTCACCGTGCCCGTCCCGCGCGAGATCGGGCGGCTGGTCGCCTCGCTCAACGGCTTCATGGCGCGGCTCGACCGGGTGCTGAGCGCCAATCGCCGCCTGACCGCCGATGCCTCGCACCAGCTGCGCACCCCCATCGCGGCGCTGCGCGCGCAAGCCGAACTCGCCGCCGATGAAACCGACCCCGAGCGCCTGCGCGCCATCGTGGGCCGCATCCATGCCCGCTCGCGCGATCTGTCGCGGCTGGCCGAACAGATGCTGTCGCATGCCATGGTCATTCACCGCGCCGATGCGGGCGCGCTTGGCCCGCTGGACCTGCGGCAGGTGGCGATGACCGCCGCCGAGGAGGTCGGCCATGTGCTGCCCGACCGCGCCGCCGAGCTGCGCCTCGATCTGGCCGAAGACCCGGTGCCCGCGCGCGGCGAGGCGCTCTCGCTGGTCGAGGCCTGCAAGAACCTGATCCTGAACGGCCTCGCCCATGGCGCAAGCCCGGTCACCATCCGCGCCGCACAAGAGGGCGACATGGCCCTGCTGACAATCACCGATGCAGGCCCCGGCCCGCAACCGGGGCAAAAGGCCAAACCCGGCGCCACCCATGGCGCGGGGCTTGGCCTCACCATCGTCGAGGCCGTGGCCGACGCCCATCAGGGCCATATCGAAAAACGCATGACAGCAAAGGGTTACGCGGTGTCCCTCATCCTGCCCGCCCTGCCGGAGGAGCCCAGCCCATGACCCGCGCCCTCGCCCTTCTCCTGGCCCTCCTCGCCGCCGCGCCGCTCCATGCCGAGCCCGAGGCCGTGGCCGATTACGGCAGCGGCCCCACCCGGCTGCGGGTGCAAGGCGCCGCCGACATCGCCTCCTTCGGCCCGGTCATGCAGGCCTTCACCGAGGCCAACCCCGCCTATGCCGTGCGGCTGGAACAATGGAACACCAACGCGCTGCATGCCGTGGCCAGCGCCGATTGCCGCGATGGCGATTTCGACGCCGATCTGGTCGTGTCCTCGGCGGTCGATCTGCAAACCTGGCTGGTCAATCAGGGTTGCGCCCAACCCCATGCCTCCGCCCTCACCGCCGCCCTGCCACCGGGCCGGATCTGGCGCAACGAGCTGTTCGGCCTCACCGCCGAACCCGCCGTCATCGTCTATAACCGCCGCCTCGTGCCCGAGGCCGAGGCCCCCACCTCGCGCTTTCAACTGCTCGATCTGATGCGCGCGCCGGGCAAACGCTATCTGGGCCGCATCGCCACCTATGACATCGAACGCTCGGGCGTCGGCTATCTGTTCGCCTTCTCCGATTCGGTGCAGGCCTCCACCTTCGGCAGCCTGATCGAGGCGATGGGGGCAAATGGCGCCGTCGCCACCTGCTGCTCGGCCGAGATCATCGCCGGGGTGGCCGAAGGGCGCTGGCTCATCGCCTATAATGTGCTGGGCTCCTATGCCCTGCCACAGGCCGACAAGAACCCCGATCTGGCGATCATCGCGCCCGAGGATTACACGCTGATGCTCTCGCGCGCGGCGCTGATCCCGCGCGGCGCGGCCCACCCGGAAGGCAGCGCCGCCCTGCTCGATTTCCTGCTGTCAGAGGCCGGCCAGACCGAGCTGGCGCGGCAAAGGCTGATCGTGCGGATGGGCGAGAATGGCGACATCCAGCTGCGCGGCCAAAGCGCCGCCTCGATCCGGCCCATCGAACTGTCGCCCGTGCTGCTTCTGGGCCTCGACCGCCAACGCCGCGAAAGGTTCCTCACCGCCTGGCGGGCGGCCTTTGCCCCAAGGTAGGAGCCTCCGGCGGGGATATTTTTGCCAAGATGAAAGCCGTTTCACCTTGGCTTAAATATCCAAATCCCTCAGCCAAACAGGCGCGCCGCCGGCAGGTAAAAGGCCAGCTTGCCCGCCGCGCACCAGTCCGGCTCGAAGGGCGCATCGCCCACCAGCACCACACCATCCGCCTTGAAGCCGCCCCGTGCCGCGCGGATCGCCGCCCGCGCCTCGGCGAAACTGCCAAAGGGGCGCGGCGCCGGATGGGCCGCGTCGATCAACCCGCCCGCGGCCTGCACCAGCGCCTCGGGCGTCAAGGGCGGCAGGGTCAGCGCCAGCCGCCCGCAGGCCTGAAGGGCGGCCAGCCGGGCGGCCCGGGCCTCGGGCAATTGGGGCTTGGCGCGCAAGGCATTGGAAGAAAACAGAAATGCCACCACATCATGCCCCGAGGCCGCCCGCACACTGGCATAGGTCTTGTAATCCAGACCCAGTTCCTGCGCGCGGCGCACCCTGCCGCGCAGCACCTCGATCGGCAAATGCGGCAGCAGCGCCGCGCGCGCCGCCTGCCAGCAATGCCGCCGCCAGCCGGTGCCGGTCAGCTCGGGCCCGCCATTATGGCCGATGCCCGCCATTTCAGGCAAAATCCCGCAGCCGCGCCACATAGCGCGCCATGGTATCGACCTCCAGATTGATGCGCTGGCCCACCGCCACCCCGCCCCAGGTCGTCGCCGCCTGGGTATGGGGGATGAAATTGATGCCGAAATCGCAGCCTTCCACCTCATTCACCGTCAACGAGGTGCCGTTCAGCGCGACCGACCCTTTCGGCGCGATGAACCGCGCCAGTTCGCGCGGCGCGCGGAAGGTCACCCGCAGGCTGTCGCCCTCCGGCGCGATCTTCACCACCTCGGCCACGCCATCGACATGGCCCGAGACGATATGCCCGCCCAGCTCATCGCCCAGCTTCAGCGCGCGTTCGAGGTTCAGCCGCTGGCCCAGCCGCCAGTCGCCGATATTGGTCTTCGACACCGACTCGGCGCTGATCTCCACATCGAACCAGTTTCTCGGCGCGCGGCCCAGCGCCACCACCGTCAGGCACACCCCGTCACAGGCGATCGAGGCGCCAATGTCGATGCCCGCCACATCATAGGCAGTGCCGATCCGCGCCCGCAGATCGCCGCGCTGCTCCAGCTCCAGAATCTCGCCCAGATCGGTGACGATCCCCGTGAACATCCCGCTTCTCCCAGCCTGTTTGTGCCCAAGACCTATGCCCGCCGCCGCCGCACCGCAAGCCTGCGCCATAAATCCGCCGCCATCCGCAGATATTTGCATGATTTGTGAACCCATTTCGGGCAAAACCCGACCAAGCCCCAAAGCAGATCGGCAGGACAGCGCACCGTGACAGGATCAGGACCACAAAGCGGCTTGACCGGCGCCGGGCGCAGCTTCCTGTTCCTGCAAGGCCCGCATGGGCCCTGGTTCGACCAGCTGGGCCGCATGCTGCGCGCCACCGGCGCCCGCATCTTCCGCGTCGGCTTCAATCGCGGCGATCAGGCCTTCTGGCGCGACCGTGGCACCTTCCTGCCCTTCCATGCCGACCCTGCGCAATGGCCCGAGGCCTGTGCGCGATTTTTCGACGAAAAATCGGTCACCGACATCGTGTTATACGGCGATACCCGCCCCATCCATGCGCAGGCGGTCGAACTGGCCCGCGCGCGCGGCATCACCGTGCATGTGTTCGAGGAAGGCTATCTGCGCCCGCATTGGGTGACCTATGAGCGCGGCGGCTCCAACGGCAATTCCCGGCTGATGGCGCTGTCGCTACCGCAGATGCAGGCCGCGCTGGCCAGCCTCGATATGGATCTGCCCGATGCCCCCGCCCGCTGGGGCGACATGCGCCAGCATATCTTCTACGGCGCGCTCTATCATGGCTATGTCATGCTGGGCCGCCGCAGCTTCCCGCGCTTCCGCCCGCATCGCGCCCTGACCGTGACGCAGGAATTCCGCCTGTATCTCAAGCGCCTGGCAGCCCTGCCCTTTCATGCGCTGGAACGCCGCCTCGCCACCTGGCGCATCCGTCATGGCGGCTTTCCCTATCACCTTGTCCTGCTGCAACTCGAACATGATTCGAGCTTTCAGATGCACTCGCCCTTCACGCGCATGGAGGAGTTTCTGGCCCTGGTGATCGAGGGCTTCGCCAAGGGCGCCGCGCCGCATCACCATCTGGTGTTCAAGGCGCATCCCTTGGAGGATGGCCGCGCCCCCGTGGCCCGCGCCATCCGCCATCTGGCCGCGCAGCATGGCGTGGCCGACCGGGTGCATTTCGTGCGCGGCGGCAAGCTGGCGCGGCTGCTCAACGATGCCCGCTCGGCCGTCACCGTGAACTCCACCGCCGGACAACAGGTGCTGTGGCGCGGCCTGCCGCTGAAGACCTTCGGCGCCGCCGTCTATGCCAAGCCCGAATTCGTCTCGACGCAAAGCCTGCCGGATTTCTTCCGCCAGCCCAGCCGCCCCGACAGCCGCGCCTATCGCGACTATCGCCATTACCTGCTGGAAACCAGCCAGGTGCCCGGCGGCTTCTATTCCTCGCGCGGGCGCCGCGCCCTGC
>NZ_JAEULU010000093.1 GCF_016792925.1 Gemmobacter sp. | reverse complement strand
CTGCACCGCCACCGGCAGCCGCGCCACCGCCCGCCCGCCCGGCGCATGGGCCACCGCGTTCACGATCACATCGGTGCCGGGATGATCCAGCGTCAGCTCGGCCTCGCGCAGCAGGCTACGGGCCGGATCATCGGCCAGATGGCGCGGCGAGAGCATCACCGGCTCCTGATCCGGTGACAGCAGCGGCGCGCCGCCTTCGGGCCGGTCGCAACTGGGGGGCAGATCGAAACTGGCCTTGATGCCCACGCACAGCACATGCGCCCCGTCTGCATCCAGAAGCAGGGCGTGGCTGGCCGCAAAACTGGTCAAATTCACCAGACCCAGCACAATAAACCTCCCGGAAAGCCCGGATGACGTGAAAATTCAGCGCGAAGAATCAACGAATATGGCCAAAAGTCTGTGCCAAGCCGCCCGCCCTGTCCAGCATCTTGAAGGGCCTGCCCCTTGACGCCACCCGCGCGATTGTGTCCCCTGAGGCAGGCGCGCCAAGAAAGCGTCCCCAGAAATGCGCCTCAGGAAAGCCGGATGCCGCAGCCCCCCAGCCACAGCCCCACGCCCCCGGCGGCCGATCTGAGCGATGCGGCCTGGGCCGAGGTGCTGAGCGCGGTGGACCGCACCTATGCCGAACTGGTCGCGCATCAGGAGCGGCTGGAGCGGCAGAACCGCGAGCTGGAAGACCTGCGGCAGTTTCAGGCCTCGGTCTTTGCCTCGGTGTCGGATGTGCTGATCGTGCTGGACCGGCTGGGCGTGGTGCAGGAGGTCAACCGCTCGGTCACCGAAGGGATGGGCGCCCCCGCCTCGGCCTTGCTGGGGCAGCCGCTGGCGGCGCTGGTCGATCCGGCGGATCATGCCGCGCTGGCGGCGATGATCGCGCAGGTGACGCGCAGCCGGGCGCGGGCGGTGCTGGAGTTCACGCTGGCCGCGCGGCCCGATCCGATGCCGGTGGAGGCGGTGCTGTCGCCCCGGCTGGATGATCGCGGGCGGGTGGTGGGCATGGTGCTGGCCGGGCGCCCGGTGGGCGAGCTGCGCCGCGCCTATGCGCAGCTGGAACAAAGCCATGCCGAGATGAAGGCAGCGCAGGCACAGCTGGTGCGCGGCGAAAAGCTGGCCTCGCTGGGCCGCCTTCTGGCCGGGGTGGCGCATGAGCTGAACAACCCGATCAGTTTTGTCTATGCCAATGCACATGCGCTGGAACGCTATGCCGCCAAGTTCGAGGCCTATTTCCAGCGGGTGCAGGCGGGGGCGGACCGGGCCGAGCTGGTGCGCCTGCGCGAGGAGTTGCGGCTGGACCGCGAGCTGCGCAACCTGCGCGAGGCCGTGGGCGGCGCGCGCGAGGGGGCCGAGCGCGTGCGTGACATCGTGGAGGATCTGCGCCGCCTGTCCGCCGATGGCTCGGGCGAGCTGGTGGCGCTGGATCTGGCGGAATGCGCGCGGATCGGCGCGCATTGGGTGCTGCGCGGGGCGCGGCAGGCGGCGGATTTGCAGATCACCGGCCAGATGCCGCTGCTGGTGCGGGGTCGCCCCGGCCATGTGCAGCAGGTGGTGATGAACCTTGTGCAGAACGCGGTGGATGCTGTGGCGGGCCAGCCCGCACCGCGCGTCAGCCTGCATCTTTCCACCGAGGGCGGCATGGGCTGCCTCAGCGTGCAGGACAATGGGCCGGGCATCAGCGAGGCGGCGGCGGCGATGATCTTTGACCCGTTCTTCACCACCAAACCCGTGGGCCATGGCACCGGTCTGGGCCTGTCGATCAGCCTCAAGATCGCCGAGGAACATGGCGGCCATCTGCTGCACCTTCCGGGGCCGCAGGGGGCGCTGTTCCGACTGGAGCTGCCACTGGCGGAGGGCGCGGCATGAATGTTCTGTGGCTGCAATCGGCGGGCTGCGGGGGCTGCACCATGTCGCTGCTTTGCGCCGAATCCCCCAATGTGCTGGACCTGCTGGCGGGGGCGGGCATCCGCTTGCTGTGGCATCCGGCGCTGAGTGTGGAAAGCGGCGCCGAGGTGCGGGCGCTGCTGGCCGCCATCGAGGCAGGCGCCGTGGCGCTGGATGTGCTGTGCGTCGAGGGCTCGATCGCCACCGGCCCGCGTGGCACCGGGCGCTATCAGATCCTGTCGGGCACCGGAATGCCGATGCTGGACTGGCTGCGCCGCCTCGCGCCTCTGGCGGGCGATGTGGTGGCCGTGGGCACCTGCGCCACCTATGGCGGCATCACCACGGCGGGGGGCAACCCGTCCGATGCGGTGGGGGTGCAATATGACGGCGCCCGCCCCGGTGGCGCGCTGGAGGCCGGGTTCCGCGCGCGCTCGGGGCGGCGGGTGATCAATGTGGCGGGCTGCCCGACCCATCCGGATTGGGTGACCGAAACCCTGCTGCTGCTGGCCGCCGGGCAGTTGGAGGAAACCGCGCTGGATGCGCTCGGCCGCCCGCGCTTCTATGCCGATCATCTGGTGCATCACGGCTGCTCCAAGAACGAGTTCTACGAATACAAGGCCAGCGCGCGCAGCCTGTCGGAAATGGGCTGCATGATGGAGCATCTGGGCTGTATCGGCACGCAGGCCGTGGGCGATTGCAATATAAGGCCGTGGAACGGGCAGGGCAGTTGCACGCGCGGCGGCTATCCCTGCATCAACTGCACCGCCCCGGAATTCGAGGAACCCCGACACAGCTTCACCGAAACGCCCAAGATCGCGGGCATCCCGGTGGGCCTGCCGACCGATATGCCGAAGGCCTGGTTCATGGCGCTGGCCTCGCTGTCCAAAGCCGCGACGCCCGAACGTATCGCCCGCAATGCCACCGCCGACCGGGTGGAGGTGCCGCCGACCTTGAGGAAACCGCGATGAGCGAGGGGGACCGCCGCCTGATCGTCGGCCCGTTCAACCGGGTGGAGGGCGATCTGGAAATCCGGCTCGACATCCGCGACGGGCAGGTGGCCGAGGCGCGGGTGAATTCGCCGCTGTATCGGGGGTTTGAGCGCATGTTACCGGGCAAAGACCCGCGCGACGCCCTGACCATCGTGCCGCGCATCTGCGGCATCTGCTCGATCAGCCAATCGGCGGCGGCGGCGCGGGCGCTGGCCATGGCCTGTAGCATGGCCCCCACCCCGCAGGGCGAGCGGGTGGCGGCGCTGATCCATGCCATCGAGAATGTCATCGACCATCTCACCCATTTCAACCTGTTCTTCATGCCCGATTTCACCCGCGCCCCCTATGCCGGGCGCGACTGGCATGGCGCGGCGGTGGCGCGCTTCACCGCGATGGAGGGGGCGGCGCAGCGCGCCACGCTGGAGGCCCGCGCGGCGCTGCTGCATGTGGTGGGCATGCTGGCGGGGAAATGGCCGCATACGCTGGCGATCCAGCCGGGCGGGGTGACGCGGGCACCCACGGCTCGCGATCAGGCGCGCATTCTGGCCAGCCTTTCCGCCTTTCGCCGCCATCTGGAAGGGGTGGTGTTCGGCGCCCCGCTGGAGGAATTTATCGCGCTGACCAGCACGGATGCGCTGCTGAACTGGCAAACCGGCGATGCCGGGCTGTTCCTGCGCATCGCTGCCGATCTGGGATTGGCGCGGCTGGGGCAGGGGGCCGGGCGGTATCTGTCCTTCGGGGCCTATCCGCTGGAGGGCGGCCATGGTTTCGCGCCGGGCCTGTGGCGGGGTGGCGCGCTGGCGCCGCTCGACACGCGCGGCATCACAGAAGACCTCAGCCATTCCTGGATGCTTGGCCCTGCGGCGCATCCGTCGCAGGGCGTGACCGACCCCGATGAAGAGATGCGCGACAGCGCCTATAGCTGGTGCAAGGCCCCGCGTCTGGCGGGCGAGACGATGGAGACCGGCGCGCTGGCCCGGCAGGTGGTCGACGGCCACCCGCTCGCGCGCGACCTGGCCGCGCAAGGCGGCGTGCTGGCGCGGGTGGCGGCGCGGCTCCTGGAACTGGCGCGCAGCCAGCTGCTGCTGGAGGATCTGGCGCGCGGCATCCGGCCCGAGGCCAGCTTCATGTCCGGCCCCACCACACTGCGTGATGGTGTGGGCGAGGGCCTGGTGGAGGCCGCGCGCGGCGCGCTTGGCCATTGGCTGCGCATCGAGCGCGGGCGCATCGCCGCCTATCAAATCGTGGCTCCGACGACCTGGAATTTCAGCCCGCGCGACAGTGCAGGCGCTCCGGGGCCGGTTGAGGCGGCCTTGGCGGGCGTGCCGGTGCAGCCGGGCGAGGAGACGCCCTTGGCGGTGCAGCATGTGGTGCGCAGTTTTGATCCCTGCATGGTCTGCACGGTGCATTGAGAGGGCAAAGGCGGGGGCTCTGCCCCCGCACCCCCGGGATATTTGGGAACAGATGAAACAGCAGGGCGTGGCGATCCGGGTCAGGGGGCAGGTGCAGGGGGTGGGGTTCCGTCCCTTCGTCTGGCAATTGGCGCAAGAGCTGGGGCTGGCCGGGCAGGTGCTGAACGACCCCGAGGGGGTGCTGGTGCTGGCCTGCGGCGCGCGGGTGGCCGAGCTGGCCTCGGCCCTGCGCGACCGGGGGCCGCCTCTGGCGAGGGTGGATGCGGTGGAGGTGCGCGCGCATCTGTTCAGCGCCGCGCCCGAGGATTTCGTGATCGCGGCCAGTCAGGGCGCGGGCGCGGAAACAAGGGTGACGCCGGATGCCGCCACTTGCCCGGCCTGCCGGGACGAGATCTTTGCGCCGGGGCGGCGGCAGGGCTATGCCTTCACCAACTGCACCCATTGCGGGCCGCGTTTCACCATCCTGCAAGGCCTGCCCTATGACCGGGCGCGCACCACCATGGCGGAGTTTCCGCTCTGCCCCGATTGCGCGGCGGAATATGGCAACCCCGCCGACCGTCGCTTTCACGCGCAGCCGGTGGCTTGTCCGGCCTGTGGCCCGCGCCTGTGGTTCGAGCGTGCGGGGGTCGAGCAGTCGGGCGAGGCCATCGCGCAGGCGGTGGCCTGTTTGCGGGCGGGTGGTGTGGTGGCGGTGAAGGGCTTGGGCGGCTTTCATCTGGCTTGCGATGCCGCCAATCCGCAGGCCTTGGCCCTGCTGCGCACACGCAAGCACCGCCCCGCCAAGCCCTTTGCCCTGATGGGCACCGAGGCCGCGCTGATGCAGGTGGCCGATCTGACGCCTGCCGATCTGGCGCTGCTGCGCGACCCTGCCGCGCCGGTGGTGCTGGTGCGGGCGCGGGGCGCGCTGCCCGAGGCGGTGGCGCCCGGCATGGCGACGCTGGGGGTGATGCTGCCCTATACGCCCTTGCACCACCTGCTGATCGCGGGCTTTGGCGGCGTGCTGGTGATGACCAGCGGCAATCTGTCCGGCGCGCCGCAGGTGGTGGGCAATGACGAGGCGCGGGCCAAGCTCTCGGCCTTTGCTGATGGCATGTTGCTGCATGACCGCGACATCGCGCGGCGGCTGGATGACGGGGTGGAGCGTGCCGACCCGCCTATGGTGATCCGCCGCGCGCGGGGGCGGGTGCCGGGCACGCTGCCACTGCCGCCGGGGTTTGAGGGCGCGCCTCAGGTGCTGGCCTTTGGTGGCCAGATGAAGGCGGCGATCTGCCTGACGAAGAACGGGCAGGCGATGCTGTCACATCATCTGGGCGATCTGGACGAGGCCGAAACCGCCGAGGAATATGCCCGCGCCCTGCGCGATTGTGCCGCGCTGTTCGATCATCGCCCCACAGTGGCGGCCTGTGACCTGCACCCCGGATTTCGCGCCACACAGGCGGCGGAGGCCTCAGGCCTGCCGCTGGAGCGGGTGCAGCACCACCATGCCCATCTCGCCGCCTGTCTGGCCGAGAACCTGTGGCCGCTGGGGGGCGGCAAGGTGGCGGGGATCGTGCTGGATGGCACCGGGCTGGGGCCGGAGGGCACGATCTGGGGCGGCGAGCTGCTGCTGGGCGATTACACCGGCTTCACCCGCCCTGCCCATCTGACCCCCGCCCCCTTGCCCGGAGGCGATGCCGCCGCGCGCGAGCCGTGGCGCAATGCGCTGATGCGGCTGGATCAGGCGGGGCTGGGCGATTGGGCGGATGCGCTGTTCCCGGCGGCGCCCCGCGATGTGATCCGGCGCATGGCGGCGGCGGGGGTGAATGCGCCTTTGTCCTCCAGCGCGGGGCGGCTGTTCGAGGCTGTGGCCGCTGTGCTGGGCCTGTGCCCGGAGCGGCAAAGCTATGAGGGCGAGGCTGCGATGCGGCTGGAGGCGCTGGCCTCAAGGCTCGCGCAGGGGCAGGGCGGTGGCTATGAATTCGCGCAGCAGGGCGGTCAGATCGACCCCGCGCCGATGTGGGGGCAGATCCGCGAGGATTTGGCGCGCGGCGTCAGGCCGGGCTTTATCTCGCAGCGCTTTCACCTTGGGCTGGGGCTGGCCTTTGCCGCCGAGGCCCGCGCGCTGGTGGAAAGCGGGGCCGCGCAGGCGGTGGCGCTGTCGGGCGGGTGCTTTCAGAACCCGCAGCTTCTGAGCGCGGTGCTATGGGGCTTGGGCGATCTGCCGGTGCTGACCCATCGCAGCGTTCCGGCCAATGATGGCGGGCTTGCACTGGGTCAGGCCATGGTTGCGGCGGCGCGGCATTTGCGCAAGGCGGAAACGCGCTGACCGGCTGCGCCTGCGCCATGGCAGGATGCTGACCATGGCTGGCCGGGCGCATGATCTCCAAGCCATTGTCTATGATAAGAAAAACCTGATTTCGCGCGGCACGCTTTTGCCTTTGCGCCGCCCCCCTGCCTTGCGGCACCCCTGATCCAGACCACGCATAAGGCCCGGCGCACCGGGCAGCCAGGCTGACGAGGGAGGGCGCTTTGGCGACAATCGAGACCTTTTACGACGTGATGCGCCGGCAGGGGATCACCCGCCGCAGCTTCATGAAATACTGCTCGCTGACGGCGGCGGCGCTTGGCCTTGGCCCGGCCTTCGTGCCGAAAATCGCACATGCGATGGAGACCAAGCCGCGCACGCCGGTGATCTGGGTGCATGGGCTGGAATGCACCTGCTGTTCCGAAAGCTTCATCCGCTCGGCGCATCCGCTGGCCAAGGATGTCGTCCTCAGCATGATCAGCCTCGATTATGACGACACGCTGATGGCCGCCGCAGGCCATGCCGCCGAGGCCGCCTTCGAGGAGACGATCCAGAAATATCACGGCAATTACATCCTCGCCGTGGAGGGCAACCCGCCGCTGAACGAGGACGGGATGTTCTGCATCACCGGCGGCAAGCCTTTCGTCGAAAAGCTGCGCCACGCCGCCGAAGGCGCCAAGGCCATCATCAGCTGGGGCGCCTGCGCCTCTTACGGCTGCGTGCAGGCGGCGGCGCCGAACCCGACCCGCGCCACCCCGGTGCATAAGGTCATCACCGATAAGCCCATCATCAAGGTGCCCGGCTGCCCGCCGATCGCCGAAGTGATGACTGGGGTGATCACCTATATGCTGACCTTCGACCGCATGCCCGAGCTGGACCGGCAGGGCCGCCCGAAGATGTTCTACAGCCAGCGCATCCATGACAAATGCTATCGCCGCCCGCATTTCGACGCCGGGCAGTTTGTCGAACATTGGGATGATGAGAACGCGCGCAAAGGCTATTGCCTCTATAAGGTCGGCTGCAAGGGGCCGACCACCTATAACGCCTGCTCCACCGTGCGCTGGAACGAGGGCACCAGCTTTCCCATCCAGTCCGGCCATGGCTGCATCGGCTGTTCCGAGGACGGGTTCTGGGATCAGGGCAGCTTCTATGACCGGCTGACCACCATCAAGCAATTCGGAATCGAGGCCAATGCCGATCAGATCGGCATGGGCGCCGCCGGGGTCGTGGGCGGGGCGGTGGCGGTGCATGCCGCCATCAGCGCGCTGAAACGGGCGCAGAAAAAGACGCAAGACAAGGTCGAGGGCTGATCATGACGGTTTCCACCCCCAACGGTTTCAACCTCGATACCAGCGGCAAACGCATCGTCGTGGACCCGGTGACCCGGATCGAGGGCCATATGCGCTGCGAGGTGAATGTGGATGAGAACGGCATCATCCGCAACGCCGTGTCCACCGGCACCATGTGGCGCGGGCTGGAGGTCATCCTGAAGGGCCGCGACCCGCGCGACGCCTGGGCCTTTACCGAACGCATCTGCGGTGTCTGCACCGGCACCCATGCCCTCACCTCAGTGCGGGCAGTGGAGGACGCGCTTGGCATCTCGATCCCCGACAATGCCAATTCCATCCGCAACATGATGCAGCTGAACCTGCAAATCCATGATCACGTCGTGCATTTCTATCACCTGCACGCGCTGGATTGGGTGAACCCGGTCAATGCCCTGCGCGCCGATCCCAAGGCCACGTCAGAGCTGCAACAGAAGGTCTCGCCCAGCCATCCGCTCTCCTCGCCCGGCTATTTCCGCGATGTGCAGAACCGGCTGAAGAAATTCGTCGAAAGCGGCCAGCTCGGGCTGTTCAAGAACGGTTATTGGGACAATCCGGCCTATCTGCTGCCGCCCGAGGCCGATCTGATGGCGACCACGCATTATCTGGAGGCGCTGGACCTTCAGAAAGAGATCGTGAAGGTTCACACCATCTTTGGCGGCAAGAACCCGCATCCGAACTGGCTGGTGGGCGGCGTGCCCTGCCCGATCAATATTGACGGCGTGGGCTCGGTCGGCGCGATCAATATGGAGCGGCTGAACCTCGTTTCCTCGATCATCGACAAGTGCAACGAGTTCAACCGCAACGTCTATATCCCCGATGTGATTGCGATTGGCGGCTTTTACCGCAATTGGCTTTATGGCGGCGGACTGTCGTCGAAATCGGTGCTGGCCTATGGCGACATCCCGGAAAATCCCAATGATTTCAGCCCCGGCCAGCTGCATCTGCCGCGCGGGGCCATCATCAATGGCAATCTGAACGAGGTGCATGACGTCGATCCGCGCGACCCCGAGCAGGTGCAGGAATTCGTCGATCACAGCTGGTATACGTATGGCGAGCCGGGCAAGGGCCTGCACCCCTGGGACGGCGAGACCAGCCCGAAATTCGAGCTGGGGCCGAATGCCAAGGGCACCAAGACGAATATTCAGGAGCTGGACGAGGGCGCCAAATATTCCTGGATCAAGGCGCCGCGCTGGCGTGGGCATGCGATGGAGGTCGGGCCGCTGGCGCGCTATATCGTCGGCTATGCCAAGGGGCATGAAGACATCAAGAACCAGGTCGACGGGTTGCTGCGCACCATGGACCTGCCGGTCTCGGCGCTGTTCTCCACGCTGGGGCGCACCGCCGCGCGGGCGCTGGAAAGCGAATATTGCGGGCGGCTGCAAAAGCACTTCTTCGACAAGCTGATCCAGAACATCAAGAACGGCGATCAATCCACCGCCAATGTCGAGAAATGGGACCCGTCGACCTGGCCGAAAGAGGCCAAGGGCGTCGGCATGACCGAGGCGCCGCGCGGCGCGCTTGGTCATTGGATTCGCATCAAGGATGGCCGGATCGAGAATTATCAATGCGTGGTGCCGACCACCTGGAACGGCAGCCCGCGCGATGTGCAAGGCAATATCGGCGCGTTCGAGGCCAGCCTGATGGACACCAAGATGGAACGCCCGGAGGAGCCGGTGGAGATTCTGCGCACACTGCATTCCTTTGACCCCTGTCTGGCTTGCTCGACCCATGTGATGTCGCCCGATGGTCAGGAAATGGCCGCGGTCAAGGTGCGTTGAGGGAGGAAAACCATGAAGAAACTTGCATTTACCGCTGCGCTTTCCCTGATCGCCGCGCCTGCGCTGGCCCATACCGGCGCCGGGCATGTGACGGGCTTTGTGCATGGGCTCGCGCATCCGCTGCTGGGTCTCGATCACCTGCTGGCAATGCTGGCCGTGGGGCTTTGGTCGGGCCTTGCCCTGCCGGGCCGGGTCTGGGCGGGGGCAGCCAGCTTTCTGGGGGCCATGAGCCTTGGCGCCGCCGCAAGCTGGGCCGGGATCGGCTTTCCCGGCGTGGAAAGCGCCATCACGGCTTCGGTGCTGGTCTTTGGTCTGCTGGTGCTGCTGGCCCGCGCGGGGCAACCGGGGGCGCTGACGCTGGTGACCTTGCTGGCCATTGCGGGCTTTGCCTCTGCCCATGGCCATGCCCATGCGACCGAGGCCACCGGCGGGGCCACGGCCTATCTGGCGGGCTTCCTGCTGGCGACGACAGCGCTGCATCTGGCGGGCATTCTGCTGGCGCGGGCCTGTGCGGGCGGGCTGGTCGGGCGTCTGGTGCAGGGCGCGCTTGGCGCCGGCATCGCGGCTTCGGGCCTTTTGCTGATCGCCGGGTGATGCCATGAGCGACCCGCACGCCCCGCCCCCCGAAGTCTTGGCCCCCGACGCGCCCCGCCTCACCGGCGACGCCACCGCCGCCGATCTGGAAAGCCTGCGCCGCCGCACCTCGGTTTACGTCTACGAGGCCCCGGTGCGGCTGTGGCACTGGCTCAACGCCGCCTGCATCACCCTTCTGATCGTCACCGGCTATCTGATCGGACGGCCCTTGCCCTCGATGCAGATCGCCGAGGCCTATGACCAGTTCGTGATGGGCTATATCCGCTTTGCCCATTTCGCGGCGGCGCAGGTGATGACGGTGATGTTTTTCGGCCGCATCTACTGGGCCTTCATGGGCAATCACCATGCGCGGCAAATGTTCGTGCTGCCGATCTTCAGCCGCCGCTTCTGGCACGAGCTGATCTTCGAGCTGCGCTGGTATTTCTTTCTGGAATCCGAGCCGAAGAAATATATCGGCCACAACCCTCTGGCGCAGCTGGCGATGTTCTTCTTCATGACGCTGGGCCTGACCTTCATGCTGGTCACCGGCTGGGCGCTTTATGCCGAAGGGGCGGGGCAGGGCAGCCTGCCGGACCTCATGTTCGGCTGGCTGATCGCATTGGTGCAGAACACGCAGCGCCTGCACACGCTGCATCATCTGGGCATGTGGGCCATCGTGATCTTCATGATCATCCACATCTATGCCGCCATCCGCGAGGACATCATGTCGCGGCAAAGCATGGTCTCCACCATGATCTCGGGCCACCGCACCTTCAAGGATGACCGCCCGGATTGACCGCAGTGAAGGGGCTGGAAGTATAGTTTCCAGTTTTGTCAGAATGTGGTGCCTGTCTTGTCGTATTGCCCCGGAAAATCCCGCCCCCACAGGCGGGATTTTTCTTTTCTGTCATGTGTTTGCATAAAATATGCGCAGGCTGCGACTTTTCGCCTCTGGCCTTGGCTGAAAAGTATACTGTCGGATACGAGAGGCCCGCAAAGGCCCGGCCAGCAAAGGTTCAGGCCAGCCAGCTTCAGGGAGGAAGCCCGTGCCAGCACATCCGCAAACCATCCTCATTCTGGGGATCGGCAATGTCTTGTGGGCCGATGAAGGCTTTGGCGTGCGCTGTATCGAGGCGATGGCCGACAGCCTTGCCTTGCCGCCCTCGGTCACGCTGCTGGATGGCGGCACGCAGGGCCTTTATCTGCTGCCCTTTCTGGAAGAGGCCGAGGCGCTGATCGTCTTTGACGCGGTGGATTACGGCCTGCCCCCCGGCACGATGAAGGTGGTGGAGGGCGACGAGGTGCCCGCCTTTCTGGGGGCCCGCAAGATGAGCCTGCACCAGACCGGCTTTCAGGAGGTCATCGCCACGGCGCAACTGCTGGAGCGCTGCCCGCGTCACCTG
>NZ_JAEULU010000203.1 GCF_016792925.1 Gemmobacter sp. | reverse complement strand
GCAGCGCCTGCGCCAGCGCGGTGAGATCCTCGACCGAGGTATGACCAAAGGCGTGATCGTCATCGGCGGGTTTGGCGGCGTAGAACAGCGCGGCCATGGCGCCCAGGCTCATCATCAGGTCCAGCGCGCTATCGGCCAGCGAGGCCGCGACCGACAGCGCCCCGGTGGCGCCAAGCGCCCAGAGTTTCGCCAGAACCAGCGTTCCGGCCACCAGAACCGAGGCGATCCCGGCGGAAAGTTTCAGCCGGGTCTGACTGTCGAGGCTCATTCGATCACTTCGCCGGGGTCCACGCCCCAGAGTGCTGCGGTGGAGACCCAGCCCTTTTCGCCCTCGACGCTGAGGCGGCACCAATCGGGGATACATTGCTGCACCCGGGCGATCACGCCATGTTCGGCGCGCAAGACCACCTCGGCATCGGGTTCGGGCGCGTCGCGGAAATCGGCCAGTTCGGCATTGATGATGACCGAACGCACGCCCGACAGCAGCGAGTAATGTACCCAGCCGCCCAGGCCCTCCTGATCCTCGACCCGGCGCCAGTTCTCGTATTCGGCGGTCACTTTCAGCGGCATGCCGGTGCGGGTGAACACCCAGTCGATGCGATGGCTGAGACCGGGGCCGCGCCGGGCATTGCCCTCATCGGTTTTCAGCGTGACAAAACGCGGCAGCGGCAGGTTGGTCACCTGCCCGCGCGAGGGGGCGCGGCCTGCCGCCTCGGCCGAGGCTTCGGCGGGGGCCTCGGGGCCGGGCGCCTGTGCCAGGGCGCTGCCGGTGCCAAGGGCCAGAACGGCCAGCGGCGCCGCGAAATCCCGCAGGAATTGCCTGAAATTCATGCTGCGATCCTGTATCATCCCAGATGCGCGGAAATATTTCCGCCATATTCCAATGTTTGCGCGCAACATTGTTGCGTGGGGTCTTGTGCCTGCCCCCGTTACCCGGCACTTTGCCGGAAACTGGACCGATTTGGAAGTGCCCGGGTCGGAAGATTGCAGGAGGAAGGCATGCCCGCACAGCGCCTTGACGTCATCGTGACCCGTCGTTTGCCCGAGGTTGTGGAAACCCGGATGAAAGAGCTGTTCAATGTCGAGCTGCGCGATCCTGACATCAAGATGACCCGCGACGAGCTGGTGGATGCGGTGAAGCGCTGCGATGTGCTGGTGCCTTGCGTGACCGATCAGCTGGATGCGGCGGTGCTGGCGCAGGCCGGGCCGCGCCTGCGGCTGATCGCCAATTACGGCGCCGGGGTGGATCATATCGACGTGGCGACGGCGCAATCGCGGGGCATCATCGTGTCGAACACGCCCGGCGTGGGGGCCGAGGACACGGCGGATATGGTGATGGCGCTGATCCTCGGCGTGGTGCGCCGCCTGCCCGAGGGCATGGCCGAGATGCAGGCGGGCCGCTGGTCGGGCTGGGCGCCGATGGATCACCTGGGCGGGCGGATCGGCGGGCGCCGTCTGGGCATTCTGGGCATGGGGCGGATCGGGCAGGCGGTGGCGCGGCGCGCGCGGGCCTTTGGCATGCAGATCCATTACCACAATCGCCGCCGGGTCCACGACAGCATCGAGCAGGAGCTGGAGGCGACCTATTGGGAAAGTCTCGATCAGATGATTGCCCGGATGGATATTGTTTCGGTCAATTGCCCGCATACGCCCTCGACCTTCCATCTGCTGAATGCGCGGCGGCTGAAGCTGCTGAAGCCTTCGGCAGTGGTCATCAACACCTCGCGCGGCGAGGTGATCGACGAAAACGCCCTGACCCGGGGCCTGCGGGCGGGCGAGATTGCGGGTGCTGGCCTGGATGTGTTCGAGCATGGGCACGAGATCAACCCGCGCCTGCGCGAGCTGCCCAATGTGGTGCTGCTGCCGCATATGGGCTCGGCCACGGTGGAGGGGCGCGTGGAGATGGGCGAGAAAGTCCTGATCAATATCAAGACCTTCGCCGACGGGCATCGCCCGCCGGACCGGGTGGTGCCGGGGATGCTGTAAGCGCCCTCAGACCTGGTAATAGTCGCGATACCAGGCCACGAAGCGGCGCACCCCCTCGCCGATCTCGGTGCGCGGCAGCGGGCCGGTCAGCGCCTCGATCAGCGTCGCATCGGCCCAGGTGGCGGGCACGTCGCCGGGCTGCATCGGCAGCATGTTTTTCTGCGCTTCGCGCCCCGTCGCGGCTTCGATGGCGGCCACGAAATCCATCAGCTGCACCGGGGCGCCATTGCCGATATTCACCACCCGCCAAGGCGCGACGGGCGAGAGGCTGTCGGCCGCGCCCACCGGATCTGCGCCCGGAACCGCCGCGATCAGCCGCAGGATTCCCTCAACAAGATCATCAATATAGGTGAAATCGCGGCGCATGTCGCCGTGGTTGTAAACGTCAATCGCCTCGCCGTTCAGAATGGCCTTGGTGAATTTGAACAGCGCCATATCGGGGCGGCCCCAAGGCCCGTAAACGGTGAAAAAGCGGAACATCGTCACCGGCAGCGCGTAGAGATGGGCATAGCTATGCGCCATCGCCTCGGTTGCCTTTTTGGTGGCGGCATAAAAGCTCATCTGGTGATCGGCCTTATGCGTTTCGGCATAGGGCATGGCCTCATTGGCGCCGAACACCGAACTGGTGGAGGCCAGCAGCATATGTTCGGGCGGGAAGGCGCGGGCGGCCTCCAGCAGCTCGAACGTGCCGATCAGATTGGCCTCGACGTAAGAGCGCGGCGCGTCGATCGAGTAGCGCACCCCGGCCTGGGCGGCCAGATGCACCACCACATCGGGGCGAAACTCGTCCATCAGCCCGTGCAGCAGGCCAGGGGTTTCCAACAGGCCCTCGACGGCGCGAAAGCCGGGATGCTGGCTGAGCATGGCGTGGCGGCGCTGCTTCAGGGCCACGTCGTAATAGTCGGACATGCCATCCAGGCCCAGCACCTGCCAGCCCTCGGCCAGCAGCCGCTGGCACAGATGGTAGCCGATGAACCCCGCCGAACCCGTCACAAATGCCTTGCGCGCCAAAGCCTTACCCTTCTTTTCTGCCGCTGCTGCCGGGGGTCAGAACCGCGTCGCCGCATAGGGCGCCACGTCCAGCCCGGCCTCGCGGCCTGCGATCATGTCGGCGACGATCCGTGCCGTGATCGGCGCCAAAGTCAAGCCGATATGGCCGTGACCGAAGGCATGGATCACATTTGCGCCGCCGCGCGAGGGGCCGATCACCGGCAGGCTGTCGGGCATGGAGGGGCGGAACCCCATCCAGCTGCGGCTAGGCTCGGGCAGATCGGGGAAGATGGCGCGGGCGCCTTCCTGCAGGCGCGCGATTCGATGCGGCGAGGGCGGCGCGGTGAGGCCGCCCAGCTCGACCGTGCCCGCAACGCGCAGGCGCCCGGCCATCGGGCAGAGGTAAAAGCCGCGAGTCGTTGGGCAGGTGGGCCGGGTCAGGCGCGGCCTTTCCATATCAAATTCAAGGTGATAGCCGCGTTCGGTATCCAGCGGGACGGCGTCGCCCGCCTGTGCCGCCAGGGCGCGGCTATGGGCGCCCGCCGCGATCACCACCTGGCGGGCATGGAGGTGGAGGCCGGGGGCCTCCAGCACCAGACCGGCATAATGCCGGGTGAGGCGGGTGATTCGGTGCCGCAGATGCGGCACGCCCTGCGCCGCCAGCCGCGCCGCCAGCTTGGCCATCATGGCCACGGGATCGCTCAGGAACACCGCCTGCGGGAAAAACGCAGCCCCGCCCTCCGCGGCGGGCAGGCCCGGCTCCATGCCCGCCAATTCCTCGGGGCGCAGCATTTCCACCGCGATTCCAAGGCTTTGGCGGAAGGCCATATCGGCCTGCGCGGCGCGGAAGGCCTTGGATGTTTCGTAAAGATACAGGCAGCCGCGCGGTTGCAGGATGGCCTCGCCCCCCACCTCGGCGGCCAGCTCGCGCCACAGGGGCGCCGCGTCCTTTAACAAGTTGGAAATGGCGCGGGCGTTGCGCGCGGCAGCGCCGGGTAGGCTTTGCCGGGCAAAACGCAGCAGCCAGGGCGCCAAAGATGGTAAACAGGCGCGGCGGATCGAGAGCGGCGAATGGCGGTCAAACAGCAGCGAAGGCAGGTTTTTCAGCACCTCGGGCGTGCCGACCGGCTGCACCGCATAATCGGCAATCGTGCCCGCATTGCCGTAGGAGGCGCCCGAACCCGGCGCCTCGGGATCGACGATCACCACCCGCCGCCCCTCGGCCACCAGGCGCAGCGCCGAGGCCATGCCGACGACGCCCGCGCCGATCACGGCAATCTCGGTGGTGTGATGCTCGGTCATGGGCTCGCGATCTGGCGGAGGGGGGAGAAGGGGGCGAAACGCCCCCTTTTCAACACCTTACATGCAAGAGGCGAAAAGCGCACGGGTATTCTCGCGCGTCATTTCGATGGGGTTGCCGCCGCAAGACGGGTCTTCCAGCGCCATCTCGGTCAGCTCGTCCAACCGGGCCGGATCGACGCCCATGGCGGTCAGATTGGCCGGGATGCCCAGCTTGGCCCGCAGGTCCATGATGGCGGCACAGAAGCCATCGAATCCGCCCGCGATACCCAGATAGGCGGCGGCCTTCTCGATCCGTTCTTCGATCGCACTGCGGTTGAACGCCAGCACCATCGGCATGACCACGGCATTGGTGGTGCCGTGATGGGTGTTATAGACCGCGCCGATCGGATGCGAGAGCGAGTGAATGGCGCCAAGGCCCTTCTGGAAGGCCACGGCCCCCATGGCGGCCGCGCTCATCATATGGGCGCGGGCGTCAAGATCATCAGGGTTATCATAGACTTGGCCCAGATTTTCGAAGACCAGGCGCATGCCCTCCAGCGCGATGCCCTGCGACATCGGGTGATAAAACGGGCTGCAATAGGCCTCAAGGCAATGCGCCAGCGCGTCCATGCCGGTGCCGGCGGTGATGAAGCGGGGCATGCCGGTGGTGAGGGCGGGGTCGCAGATCGTGACCACGGGCATCAGTTTCGGATGAAAAATGATTTTCTTTTTATGGGTCGCGCTGTTGGTCAGCACGCCCGCGCGGCCAACTTCGGACCCGGTGCCAGCGGTGGTCGGCACGGCGATGACGGGGGCGATTTTCGCGGCATCGGCGCGGGTATACCAGTCGTCGACATCCTCCAGATCCCAGACGCTGAGACCTTCGCGCTGATGCGCCATCAGGGCGATCATCTTGCCCAGATCAAGGCCCGAGCCGCCGCCAAAGGCGATGACGCCATC
>NZ_JAEULU010000196.1 GCF_016792925.1 Gemmobacter sp. | reverse complement strand
CGGCAAGATCGGCGTCTTGCGCATGGGTCTGGCTTGTCATCAGCCAAAGCACCGCCGCGCCAAGCCCCTGCCACAGTCTCTTGTGCCGTGTCATGCCAGACCACCGTCAACCTCTCGTTGCGCTCAACCTGAGGGGTAGCGCGCGCCACGTCAAGCCCTTGCCTCCGCGTCGTTTTCCGGCAAGCCTTGGCTCTGCCGACGCGCTATGAGGGGCCGTGGCAGGAGGGGCAGGCGTGAGCATCTGGGTTCTGTTGGCGGTTCTGGGCGCGGCCTTTCTGCATGCGCTGTGGAATGCGTTGATCAAGGTGGGGGCCTCGCGGGTGGGTGCCATGGTCATCCTTTCGGTGGCCGAGGTGCCCATCGGCCTCGCCGTCGCGCTGCCGCGCGCGCCGATCAACCCCGAGGCCTGGCCCTGGGTGATCGCCGCCGGATGCACGCATTTCTTTTACAAGACCTTTCTGGTCTTCGCCTATGATCGCGGCGATCTGAGCCGGGTCTATCCGCTGGCGCGGGGGGCGGCGCCTTTGGCGGTGGCGCTGTTCGGGGCGTTTTTCCTCGATGACGCGATCACCGGGGCGCAATATGCCGGGGTGGCGCTGCTGGCTTGCGGCATCGCGCTGATGGCGCGGGGGGTGTTCACCGATGGCGAGAGCCGCCGCCTGATCCCCTTCGCCCTGGGGTCTGCGGCGGCCACGGCGACCTATACGCTGCTGGATGGCTTGGGCGCGCGGGTCTCGGGCGATGCGATCAGCTATGTGGCCTGGGTCTTCGTGGCGGATGGGCTGATTTTTACCGCTGGAAGCCTGATCTGGCGCGGCGCGGGCGTGGTGCCGCGCGACGCGCGGGCCTGGGCGGTGGGAAGTTTCGCCTCGCTGGCCTCTTATGGGGCCTATGCGATTTCCATCTGGGCGATGACCGTGGCGCCGATTGCCGTGGTGGCGGCGCTGCGCGAGACCTCGATCCTCTTTGCCGTGCTGATCGGCTGGCTGGTCTTTGGCGAGAGGATGACCCGCGACAAGGCCATGGCAGCGGTGCTGATCGTGGGCGGAGTGATCGTGACGCGGTTGTGAGGGGGGATCGGGCGGGTCAGGAAACGCAGCGCGTTTCCCCGCACGTGTGGAAACGGCAAGGCAAACCGCGTCAGCCCATGTAACCGAGGCCATCGCCCGCCCGGTGGGTGCGAAAACGGTGCCGCATGACCTCGGCGATGGCGTCGGTCAATTGGGACATCAGGGGGCGGAAGACGAAACGCATGCGTTTCGCCGCCCCTGTGGGAGCGGTGCAGCCAGACCGTTTCAACGCATGACCGAAAGGCCAGCGCCCGCCCGGTGGGTGCGAAGCACCCGCCCCCCGCAGGGCGGGCGCTGGCCGGTGGCTTCGGGCCACCGGCCCGATGTGGAAACGGTGCCGCATGACCTCGGCGATGGCCTCGGCCAGTTGGGCCGGAAACAGAAAACGCGCCGCGTTTCCCCGGCCTTGTGGGCAGGGTGTAGCCAGACCGTTTGAACGCATGGCCGTGGGCTTCGGGCCCGCGGCCCGAACTCGCAGGCGTTTCAACATGACCTCGGCGATGGCCTCAGCCAGTTGCGCCGGGAATATAAAAGGCACCGCGTTTCCCCGGCCTTGTGGGCAGGGTGCAGCCAGGCCGTTTCAACGCATGACCGGTGGCTTTGGACCACCGGCCCAAATGCGGCGACGGCGCCGTATGAGCGAGGCGATGGCCTCGGCCATGGGGACAAGGACCGGGAGGCGCGCATTGGCCCCCACAGGGCGGCTCACCGGCTGGCTTCGGGCCAACTCTGCCCCTCACCTGTCAGTCGAACAGCCCCGCCTGCGTGGGCGCCTTGGGCGGCTCCAGCCCGATATGCCGCCAGGCCTTTGCCGCCAGCATCCGCCCGCGCGGTGTGCGCTGGATCAGGCCTTGCTGCAACAGATAGGGCTCGATCACCTCCTCGATCGCATCGCGGCTTTCCGACAGGGCGGCGGCAATCGTCTCTACCCCCACCGGGCCGCCGCCATAATTCTCGGCCAAAAGCAGCATGTAACGCCGGTCCGCCCCGTCGAGCCCCAGATTATCCACCCCCATCCGGGTCAGCGCCTTGTCGGCAATGGCCCGCGTCAGGCGGCCATCGCCCTCCACCGTCACGAAATCCACCACCCGGCGCAACAGCCGCCCGGCAATCCGCGGCGTGCCGCGCGCGCGCCGGGCAATCTCGCGCGTGCCCTCGGGCAAAGGCTCGATCCCCAAGAGCCGCGCCCCGCGCGTCACGATATGGTCCAGCTCCGCCTCCGTATAAAACTGCAACCGCGTGGGGATGCCGAACCTGTCGCGCAGCGGCGTGGTCAGCAGCCCCAGCCGCGTGGTCGCCCCCACCAGCGTGAAGGGCTGCAAATCAATCCGCACCGTCCGCGCCGCCGGCCCCTCGCCAATCACCAGATCCAGCGCGAAATCCTCCATCGCCGGATACAGCACCTCCTCCACCACCGGCGACAGCCGGTGAATCTCGTCGATGAACAGCACATCGCGCGGCTCAAGGTTCGTCAAAATCGCCGCCAGATCGCCCGGCTTCGCCAGCACCGGCCCCGAGGTCATGCGAAACCCCACCCCCAATTCCCGCGCCATGATCTGCGCGAGCGTCGTCTTGCCCAAGCCCGGCGGCCCATGGAACAGCGTGTGATCCATCGCCTCGCCGCGCATCCGGGCGCTTTCGATGAACACCGCCAGATTGGCCCGCGCCTCGGCCTGGCCCACGAAATCCTCCAGCACCTGAGGCCGCAAGGCGCGGTCATGGTCCTCGGGCATCTTCTCGGGGCGCAGGGCGGGGTCGGATTGGGTCATGGCCGGAACAATCCCCGAACGCGGGCGATTTGGCAAGGTGCTGCAACAGCAGGGCCGGGCGCAAGGTTGCCTTGAGGGCCACTTGACGCTAAGGGGGCGGCAACTCCGCCCCTACCGAAAGGCCGCCCGATGATCCCGCGCTATTCCCGCCCCGACATGGTCGCCATCTGGGACCCCCAGACCCGCTTCCGCATCTGGTACGAGATCGAGGCCCATGCCTGCGACGCACAGGCCATCCTCGGCGTGATCCCCAAGGCCAATGCCGAAGCCGTGTGGAAGGCCAAGGATGTGACCTTCGATGTCGCCCGCATCGACGAGATCGAGGCCGTCACCAAGCATGATGTCATCGCCTTCCTCACCCATCTGGCCGAACATATCGGCTCGGAGGATGCGCGTTTCGTCCATCAGGGCATGACCTCCTCGGACGTGCTGGACACCACGCTGAATATCCAGCTGGTCCGCGCCGCCGATCTGCTGCTGGTCGGGCTGGACCGCGTGCTGGCCGCGCTGAAAACCCGCGCACATGAGCATAAGGACACCGTCCGCATCGGCCGCAGCCATGGCATCCATGCCGAGCCGACCACCATGGGCCTCACCTTCGCCCGCTTCTACGCCGAGATGGACCGGAACCGCCGCCGCCTCGTCGCCGCGCGCGAGGAAATCCGCACCGGCGCCATTTCCGGCGCGGTCGGCACTTTCGCCAATATCGACCCCTTCGTGGAAGAATATGTCTGCGAGAAACTGGGCCTGATGGCGGAACCCGTCTCCACCCAGGTGATCCCGCGCGACCGCCACGCCATGTTCTTCGCCACTTTGGGCGTCATCGCCTCCAGCATCGAAAACATCGCCATCGAGATCCGCCACATGCAGCGCACCGAGGTGCTGGAGGCCGAAGAATTCTTCTCGCCCGGCCAGAAGGGCAGCAGCGCCATGCCGCACAAGCGCAACCCGGTGCTGACCGAAAACCTCACCGGCCTTGCGCGCCTTGTGCGCATGTCGGTGATCCCGGCACTGGAAAACGTGGCCCTTTGGCACGAGCGTGACATCAGCCATTCCTCGGTCGAGCGCGCCATTGGCCCCGACACCACGATCACGCTGGATTTCGCGCTGCATCGCTTGGCCGGTGTGGTGGAAAAGCTGGTGATCTACCCGGAAAACATGCTGCGCAACATGAACAAGTTCAAAGGTCTGGTCATGTCGCAGCGCGTGCTGCTGGCGCTGACGCAAGCGGGCGTGTCGCGCGAAGACAGCTACCGCCTTGTCCAGCGCAACGCGATGAAGGTCTGGGAGAAAGGCGCCGATTTCAAGACCGAGCTCTTGGCCGATGCAGAAGTGACCGCCGCCCTCAGCCCGGCGGAAATCGAGGAGAAATTCGACCTCGGCTATCACACCAAACACGTGGATACGATCTTCAAGCGCGTCTTCGGCTGATCTGTTCCGCAGGGAACAGCGCCCAAAGGGGTGCAAGTGCAGAAAGGGCGGGCCGGAAGGCTCGCCCTTTTCGCATTTCGCCCTATCATCCCCGCATCCCGCAACCGGAGCCTCGCCATGCGTTTCCTTCTGCCCTTCGCCCTCGCCGCCTTCCCGCTCGCCGCTTTCGCCGCCGGGTCCGACGACACCGCGCCCCCCACGCCGACCGAGACCACCACCCAATGCAAGGACGGTCTGGTCTGGGACGAGAAAACCAAGGCCTGCGTCGCCCCCGAGGAGGCGCGGCTGGACGATGACACCCGCTTCCGCGCCGTGCGCGAGCTGGCCTGGGCCGGGCGCGCCGATGAGGCCCGCCGCGTGCTGGCCGCGATGACCGAAGGGGCAACCGACCGCGTGATGACCTACAATGCCTTCACCCTGCGCAAATCCGGCCAGATCGAGGCCGGTCTGGCCGCCTACGAGGCCGCGATCCTGCACAATCCCGGCAATCTCCTCGCCCGCAGCTATTACGGCCAAGCCCTTGTGGAGCAAGGCGAATTTGAAATGGCCAAGGCCGAGCTTGCCGCCATCGCCGCGCAAGGGGGCGGCGATACATGGGCGCATCAGGCGCTGGCACAGGCGATTGTGACCGGGCAAACCGTGAACTGGTAAGCGGTTCAGTCCGCGTTAACCTGCGCCTGCCAATCTGAACCCCAAAAGGGAATCAGGAGGCGGCATGGCGCAGGCGCTTGCTCAAATCAAACCGGCCCAGATCGCGGTGCCGCGGCGGGCTGCACCCGTCGCCATGTCGCGGCGGCAAAAGGCCGCGATCATCGTGCGGCTCATGCTGGCCGAAGGTTCGCCGCTGCCACTCTCGGCGCTGCCCGATGGCATGCAGGCCGAGCTGGCGCAGCAGATCGGCCAGATGCGGCTGGTCGATCGCGCCACGGTCGAGGCGGTGGTGGCCGAGTTCCTGGGCGAGCTGGAACAGGTCGGCCTGTCCTTCCCCGGCGGGTTGGAAGGGGCCTTGTCCTTGATGGACGGCCATATTTCCAATGCCACCGCCTCGCGCCTGCGCCGCATGGTGGGCATCCGCCCCGATGCCGACCCCTGGGATCGCATCACCGCCCTGCCACCCGAGGCGCTGCATCCGGTGCTGGAGGAGGAAAGCACCGAGGTCGCCGCCATCATGCTGTCGAAACTGCCGGTGCCCAAGGCGGCGGCGCTGCTGGGCAAATTGCCCGGCGAAAAGGCCCGCCGCGTGGCCTTTGCCATGTCGCGCACCGGCAATGTCGATCCCGGCACGGTGCGCCGGATCGGCTTGTCGCTGCTCAACCAGCTCGACAATGTGCCGGCCAAGGCCTTCGATGCCGGGCCGGTGGAGCGGGTGGGGGCGATCCTCAACTCTGCCGCCGAACTCACGCGTGAGGAGGTGCTGCGGGGCCTGGAGGAATCGGATGCGGGCTTTGCCGAACAGGTGCGCAAGGCGATCTTCACCTTTGTCCATCTGCCGATCCGGCTCAATCCGCGCGACGTGCCCAAGCTCACCCGGGCCGTCGATCAGGCCACCCTCGTCGTCGCGCTGGCGGGCGCCACCGGGCAGGCCGACCGCGAGGCCGCTGCCGAATTTGTGCTGGCCAACCTCTCGCAGCGCATGGCGCAAACCCTGCGCGAGGAGATCGCAGAGCGCGGCAAGGTGAAGGAACGCGATGCCGAAGCCGCGCAGACCGCGCTGATCGAGGCCATTCGCGGCCTCGCCACCACGGGCGAGATCGTGCTGAAACGCGAAGAGGATGAGGAGTGACGGCTCAGAGGCTGTTCTTGCCGCGATACAGCTGCCATTCCTCCATCACCGATCCGTCGGGCAGGTGGCAATAGCCCGCTTCGCCCGCCTGTTCGGCGCGAATCTCCAACCGCCCGCCCAGTTCGGCACAGTATTTCGAGGCCGGATTGGCCATCGAGGCCCATTGCCCCGGCGCCGCTTTCGATCCGCCGCCCCCGCCGCCGCCACAGGCGGCCAGCAGCATCAAGCTGCCCAACAGGCAAAGGCGGGGCAGCAAATGGGAGGGTGGCGACAGGCGGGGCGGGGTCATGGGCAGCTCCGGTAAACTTTGAACGACATTCCGCGCTCAGGCGTGATTCCACAAGGGGGGCCGCAGCCCCGCGCCCCCCCTTGCCAGCAGCGGGCTTTTCAGCCGCCCCCCGCGCCGCTAGGCTGCCGCCATGACCCAGCCGATCCTGCAATCCCGCCTGCCTTTCGCCCCCTGGATGGACCCGCGCACCGCGCGCCTGCCCGGCATCCTGCCGGTCGAAGGCGATGACTGGCTGCGGGTGGATGATGCTTTCGCGGGCCAAATGGCCGAGCGCGACGCCCGCATCGCGGCCACGCCTGATCTCGTTCATGCCCTGCTGCCCGAGGCCGAGCCTGCCGCGCAGGAATTGCTGGATCATGTGCTGGAAAGCCTCCGTCGGACCGAGGGCTATCGCCTTGGCGCCGATAGCGTGACCCGCCCCGATGGCGTCACCGTGGCGCTGGATCGCAGCCAGCCGATGCTCACCGCCGGGCGGCTGGTGCAGGAAGACCTCTGCCTGCTGGCCCATGACGGCCACGAGCATCGCCTCACCGCCGCCATCCTCTGCTTTCCGGCCAGCTGGACGCTGGCGCAGAAGATCGGCCGCCCGATGACCGCCATCCACATCCCCGTCACCCCCTATACCGAGGATGTCGCCCGTCGGGTGCAGCGCCTGTTCGATGCAATCCGCCCGGAACAGGCGCTGTGGCGGATGAACTGGCTGACCTATGACGACCCGACCCTGTTCCAGCCCCGTCTGGAGGGCGAGGCCCGTCCGCGCCCGCGCGACCTGACCTATATCCGCTGCGAGCGGCAATGCCTCAAGCGCCTGCCCGTCAGCCGCGCCGTGGTGTTCTCGATCCACACCTATCTCGTGCCGGTGGCCCATCTCACGGTCGCGGAACGCGACGGCCTTCTGGCCGCGCATCATTAAAGTAATTTCTGAAGACCGCGCCGCAAGTCGTTGAAAAAAAAGGGCGCCCTCAGGCGCCCTTTCCGTCACTCCACAATCAGGTGTGGCACCCCGTCCGAGGTCGCGGTGACCGAGCGCCCATCGGCGCCAATCGTCGCCCGCAGCCGCCGACGCGGCGCCTCGAACAGCGCCGAGCGCGAGACATTCACCGGATGATCGGCCTGAATCTCGATCTCGGTCAGGCTGCCCTTGCGGCGCAAGCCATGCACGCGGCCCTCGAAAACCTGGCCGATATAGCGCCCGCGCACGCGATCCCCCAGCCGCCAGCCGGGGGCGGGCTGCTGGCTCAGATGCGCTGACAGCGTGTTCCAATCGGCAAAGCCCGCGCTTTGTGCAAGGATTTCATAGGCGCGTGACAGCGGCACCTTGGCCCCGCCCTGCGACAGCACCGCCGCCAGCCGTTTGGCCTGGGTCTTGGTCTCGTTCAAGCCTGTGGTCATGGTCATCTCCACGGGGGATCGCTCCGCCGCTCCGGGGCCCGCATTGCCGAAGTGTCACCCCCGAAAGATGTGACGATGATCCGGTGCTTCACCATGGGTTTCCCCTGCGGGCGGCTGGCGCACCGGCGCCATGACCCCCAGATGGGGATGCGCCGCGCGCAAGTCAAGCCCGAAGGCGCCAAGCCAAAAGGGCGCCCGAAGGCGCCCTTTCTGGCCAAACCCCAAAGGGATCAGCAGGAATAAAAAAGGGTGCCCGAAGGCACCCTTTCTCGCGACCCCCAAAGGGATCAGCAGGAGTAATACATCGCATATTCCACCGGGTGAGGGGTATGCTCATAGGCATAAACCTCTTCCCATTTCAGGGCGATATAGGCTTCCAGCTGCGATTTCTCGAACACGCCACCGGCGAGCAGGAAGTCCATGTCCTTCTCCAGCTCTTCCAGCGCTTCGCGCAAGGACCCGCAGACGGTCGGGATCGCGGCCAGTTCTTCCGGCGGCAGATCATACAGATCCTTGTCCGAGGCCGGCCCGGGGTCGATCTTGTTCTTGATCCCGTCAAGGCCCGCCATCAGCAGGGCGGCAAAGGCCAGATAGGGGTTCGCGGCCGGATCGGGGAAGCGGGCTTCCACGCGCTTGGCTTTCGGCGATTCGGTCCACGGAATACGGACGCAGCCCGACCGGTTGCGGGCCGAATAGGCGCGCAGAACCGGTGCTTCAAAGCCCGGGATCAGGCGCTTGTAGCTGTTGGTCGAGGGGTTGGTCAGCGCGTTCAGCGCCTTGGCATGCTTCAGGATGCCGCCGATGAACCACAGGGCCTCCTGGCTCAGATCGGCGTATTTGTCGCCTGCGAACAAGGGCTTGCCGTCTTTCCAGATCGACATGTTGACGTGCATCCCCGAGCCGTTGTCGCCCTTCATGGGCTTGGGCATGAAGGTCACGGTCTTGCCGTAAGCATGGGCCACATTGTGGATCACATACTTGTATTTCTGGATGTTGTCGGCCTGTTCGACCAGACCGCCAAAGATCATGCCCAGCTCGTGCTGGCAGGTGGCGACCTCGTGGTGGTGCTTGTCGACCTTGATGCCCATGCGCTTCATGGTCGAGAGCATCTCGCCGCGCAGGTCCTGGGCCTCGTCCACCGGGTTCACCGGGAAATAGCCGCCCTTGTAACCGGCGCGATGCGCCAGGTTGCCGCCTTCGACCACGGTGTCGGTGTTCCAGGCTGCCGCTTCGGCGTCGATCTGATACGACACCTTGTTCGGCGCGACCGAATAGCGCACGTCGTCAAAGATGAAGAATTCGGCTTCCGGGCCGAAATAGGCCGCATCGCCCACGCCCGAGGACTTCAGGTAAGCCTCGGCCTTCTTGGCGATCTGGCGCGGGCAACGGTCATAGGCCTCGTTGGTGTCGGGCTCGACCACGTCGCAATGCACGCAGAGGGTTTTCTCGGCATAGAAGGGGTCCAGATAGACCGAGGTCGCATCCGGGATCAGTTTCATGTCCGACTGGTCGATCGACTTCCAGCCCGCGATCGAGGAGCCGTCGAACATGAAGCCTTCTTCAAAGAAGTCCTCGTCGATCAGGTCCACCACGATGGTCACGTGCTGGAGCTTGCCCTTCGGGTCGGTGAAGCGGACGTCGACATATTCGACCTCCTCGTCCTTGATCAGTTTCAGAGCTTTCGCAATCGCGCTCATCATGCTGCCTTTCGGTTAGGGTGTTGCGGGAGGGGCGTTGCCACCCCTGGTTTTCTCGGGTGCCGCACCCCGAATTTTCGGCGAAAATTCGCAGGCCCGGCCAAGAAACGTCAGATCGCGTCGTCGCCGGTTTCGCCGGTGCGGATGCGGATGGCCTGTTCCACGGGCGAGACGAAGATCTTGCCGTCGCCGATCTTGTCGGTGCGGGCGGCGGCGATGATGGCCTCGATGGCGGCATCCACCATGTCATCCGACAGGACGACCTCGATCTTCACCTTGGGCAGGAAATCGACCACATATTCGGCGCCGCGATACAGTTCGGTATGGCCTTTCTGGCGGCCAAAGCCCTTCACCTCGGTGACGCTGAGGCCCTGGATCCCGGCCTCTTGCAGGGCTTCCTTCACCTCGTCCAGTTTGAACGGCTTGATGATCGCCTCGATCTTCTTCACTGGCCAACTCCCCCGGTAACGACCGCGATCTTGCAGCGCGGTAACGACTGTCGCGGTCCAGTCACCACTTCCCTGCACGCGCCACAATCGGCTAGGCTGGTGCTTGCGCTCACGGGCGGTGGAAATTGCAGGCGCCGCCTAAAATTTGTGCATATCGCCTTTCTGGCGGGCGTTTTGAGAACAGAAAAAGCCGCAAAAAATGACCGAATTGCTAACCTCTGCCCAAATGCGCGCCATCGAGCGTGCTGCCATCGAATCCGGCGCCGTCACCGGGCTCACGCTGATGGAGCGGGCCGGGGCAGGGGTTGTGGCGGCGATTCTGGCCGAATGGCCGGCCCTCACGGAGGGCACCCACCGCGCCGTGGTCCTCTGCGGCCCCGGCCATAATGGCGCCGACGGCTTCGTTGTGGCGCGCCTGCTGCACCAGCGCGGCTGGGAGGTGCATGTGCTGCTTTATGGCGAACCGGACCGCTTGCCCCCCGATGCCCTGACCAACTACCTGCGCTGGCAGGCGATGGGGCGCGTCGATCTCTATGACCCCGAAGGGCTGGACTCGGCTTGGGTCGAGCGCGCGATCTTCGCGCTGGATACGACTGTGCCCATGTCGGCGAAGAATTTTGGCGAGGTGGTGGTGGTGGATGCTTTGTTCGGCATCGGCCTGACCCGCCCGCTTGGGGATGCCGGGGGGCTTCTGAGCGAGGTGCGTGAAGACGACCTTTATGACCTGCGGTGCAGGCTTGTGGCGATTGATATTCCCAGCGGTCTTTGCGCAGACAGTGGCCGTTTGATCCGGGATGATGGCCCGACCTATCACGCCCGCGCTGCGGATCTGACGGTCACCTTTCATCGCCGCAAGCTGGGCCATGTGTTGCAAGACGGGCCGCGCTATTGTGGCCGATTGCAGGTGGTGGATATTGGTCTGCCCGATACGGGCGACGGTGTGCGCGAGGTGAAGCCATGGCCGCAAGGCTTGGACAAATCCAGCCAGCGCAACTGGTGGGGCCGAACTGGTGGCGAACACAAATTCACCCACGGCCACGCCCTCATCCTCTCCGGCCCCAGGGGCCGGGGGGGCGCGGCGCGGTTGGCGGCGCGGGGGGCGCTGCGCATCGGGGCAGGGCTGGTGACACTTGGTGCCCCGCCCGATGCCATGGCCGAACATGCCGCGCAGCTGAACGCCATCATGCTGCGAGAGATTGCCGGGCCTGAGGCCCTGACCGATGCCCTTGCCGACAAGCGCATCAACGCGCTCTGCCTCGGGCCGGGGCTGGGGGTGGATCGGGCGGCGGCCCTGCTGCCGGTCGCGCGGCAGGCGCCTGCCGTCGTGCTGGATGCCGATGCGCTGACCGCTTTGGCCGCGATGGACAACTGGCCGGCCCTGCTGTCCCCCCGCTGCATCCTCACCCCCCATGCGGGCGAATTTGCCCGGCTGTTCCCCGATCTGGCCGCGAAACTCGCCGAACCCGCCATCACCGGCCCGGCCTATTCCAAGCTGGACGCCACGCGCGAGGCTGCCGCGCGGGCAGGCTGCGTGGTGCTGTTCAAGGGCGCCGATACGGTGATTGCCGGGCCGCATGGGCAAGAGGCCATCAACGCCGCCACCTATGACCGCGCGGCGCCCTGGCTCGCCACCGCCGGGTCGGGCGATGTGCTGGCAGGCTTCATCACCGGCCTGCTGGCGCGCGGGTTTCAGCCCTTCGAGGCCGCCTGCACCGCCGCCTGGCTGCATGTGGACTGCGCGCTCAGCTTCGGCCCCGGCCTCATCGCCGAAGACCTGCCCGAGGCGCTGCCACGGGTGTTCCGCGCCCTCGGCCTCTGATCCGTTTGCGGCGCGATCTGTCGCAAACCGCTGCGCCGCCGCGCGGCCATGCGCTAGGCTCAAGGCCAGATCAGCCGCCAAAGGTGCCCCATGACCCCGCGTTCCGCCCTGCCGGGCATCCTGAGCCTGCTGGCGGGCATCGCGGTGTTCTCGCTGCAAGACCTGATCCTCAAGCGGCTCTCCGGAGATTATCCGCTGCATCAGGCCATGGTGCTGCGCAGCCTTGCTGCCGCGCCGCTGCTGTTCGCGCTGGCCTGCGCCACAGGCGGCGCGCGCAGCCTGATCGCGCCGGGCTGGCCTCGGATGATCCTGCGCGGCTTTGTCAGCTTTGCCGCCTATACAGGCTATTACCTCGCGCTGCCCGCCCTGCCGATTGCCACCACCGTGGCGCTCTATTTCTCGGCGCCCCTGATGATCGTCGTGCTGTCGGTGCTGCTGCTGGGCGAGCGGGTCAGCCCCGCGCGCTGGCTGGCCGTGGCGGTGGGGTTTCTGGGCGTGCTGGTCATCCTGCGCCCCGATGCCGCCCCGGTCGATCTGGCGGCGATCCTCGCCATCACCTCGGGCATGGCCTATGCGCTGTCGATGATCCTTGCGCGGCTGCAAGGCCAGTTCAGCGCCGCCGCGCTGGCCTTTCACGGCAATCTGGTGTTTCTGGCGCTGGCTTTGCTGCTGTCGCTGGTGTTTGGCCGCGGCGGGTGGGAGGTGGCGGGCCTGCATCCCAGCCTGTCTTTCCTCCTGCGCCCCTGGGTCACGCCGCCGCTGGCTGACCTTGCGCTGATGGCGGGCTGCGGCGCCATCGCGGCGCTTGGCCTGACGCTGCTGAACCAGGCCTATCGCATCGCCCCTTCGGCCAGCCTCGCGCCCTTTGAATATTCTGCACTGCTCTGGGGGCTTTTGTGGGGCTGGCTGGTCTGGGGCGATTGGCCCGATGCCGTGACATGGGCAGGCATCGCCATTCTGGTCGGCGCGGGCCTCGCCGTGCTGCGCACACCACAGCCGCGCCCCCACTCGCAGGGCGCGGCCTGACGCGGCCTCAGACGGGCGCCTGCACGATCTGGATCATCGAGGCGTCAAAGGCGTCGATATTCGCCACCCGCAGCGCCAGATATTCCGCAGGCAGGCCGGGATCAAACACGGCATTCGGATCGGGCAGGTAAACCCGCGCCTCGCGCGCGGCGCTGTCGAACTCGATGCGCAGCCCGTCCGCCTGCCCATCCGCCGTGCCCAGGATGATCTGATCCTCGGCGGGGTTGAAGTCTTCGATCGTGGTCTCGCTGAACGGATCAGTGGTGTAGCTGTCCAGCAGGGTAAAGCTGTCCTGCCCGGCGCCGCCGCTCATATAGCTGCCATCATTATGGTGCAGAATGATCTGGTCATCGCCATCACCGCCCGAAAGCTGGTTGCCATTGCCAACCTCCTGCACATCCCCGGTGGCATAGCTGGTGATCGTGTCATTGCCGTCACCGCCATGCAGACCACCGCCGCCGCCATCGCCTGCAAGGGTCAGCTGATCGTCGTCCGTGCCGCCTTGCAGCACATTGCCATCGCCCCAACTGGCCGTGAGCGTGTCATTGCCCTCATCGCCGAACAGGTCTTGATCCGCGCCGTAAAAATCCAGCAGGTCATCCCCGGCACCGCCGCGCGCCGTCACATCATCGCGCGCGCCATCCAGATAATTCACGCCGGGACCGAAGGAGAAGCTGTCATTGCCCGCGCCGCCCTCGGCGGTGATCCCGGCCTCGTCAATCAGCAGCTGGTCATCGCCGTCGCCGCCATAAAGGCTGTCGCCCAGATCCATGCCAAACAGCGTGTCATTGCCTGCGTCACCCGAAAGCTGCGACGGGCCGGTCAGGTCTTGAGACCCCAGAAAATCATCATATTCGCTGATGTTCCAGGAATAGAGCGCGTCATTCCCCGCGCCGCCCGCGAGACTGTCCTGACCCTCGCCAGCCGCGATCACATCATTGCCCGCGCCGCCGGTCAGCAGGTCATTGCCCGCCGCGCCATCCAGACGGTCATCGCCATCAAGCCCGAACAGCGTATCGGCGCCCCCGGTCCCGACCAGATCGAGGTCTTCCGGCTCCACCGGATCGACGGGATCAACCGGGTCGGTCGGGTCCACGGGATCAACCGGGTCCACGGGGTCTACGGGGTCAACCGGGTCCACGGGATCGACCGGGTCCACGGGATCAACCGGGTCTACGGGGTCAACCGGGTCCACGGGATCGACCGGATCGGTCGGGTCCACCGGATCAACGGGGTCCACCGGATCGACCGGATCGACCGGATCGGTCGGGTCAACCGGGTCCACGGGATCAACCGGATCAACAGGGTCCACAGGATCACCATCTTCGCCCGTATCGCCGCCATTGATCCCCAACCCGGCAAATGCCAGCCCGAACAATGAAAACAAGGCCAATATGGACAGCGGCATGACATTCCCCAGAGAAACATAAGATGTATCTGGAATGGGTGTTATTCTACCAAGGCGCGAGTTGGCAAGTATGTTACCCGCCGATTTTCCGCCCCCTCCGCATCGCCCCCCATCACATCGCCCACCCGGAATCGAAAAGGCCGCACCCTGCGGCGCGGCCTTTCCAAATGCCGGTCTGCGACCGATCAAAGCTCGTCGAGAGCCTCAACCGCCTTTTGCAGATCCTCTTTCGAGATTTCCTTGTCGCTCACCTTGGCGCCAGCCACGATGAAATCGACCACCTTGTCTTCAAAGATCGGCGCGCGCAGTTGCTGCTGCATCTGGGCGTTTTTCTGCACGAATTCAAAGAAGGCGCGCTCCTGGCCCGGATATTGACGCGCAGCGTTCAGCACGGCTTGCGTCATTTCCTGGTCAGACACCTGCACGTCGGCCTTGCGGCCCACTTCGGCCAGCAACAGGCCCAAACGCACGCGGCGCTCGGCCAGCTTCTTGTGCTCGTCGGTCGCCTCGACATGACCATGGTTGTGATCATGCACGTCCGGGTTTTCTTCATGCCACAGCTGGTGGGCAATCTGGGCGGCCTCGGCCTCGACCAGCTTCGAGGGCAGGTCGAACTGCACCAGACCATCCAGCTGATCCAGCAGCGAACGCTTCAGCACGGCGCGGGCGGCACCCTTGTATTCGGCTTCCAGACGCTCGGCGATCTGGCCTTTCAGCGCGTCCAGCGACTCGGCGCCGAATTTGCTGGCCAGCTCGTCGTTCAGCTCGGCGGCCTGCGGCGCCTTCACGGCATGGACCTTGCACTTGAACAGGGCCTCTTTGCCCGCCAGATGCGCGGCGCCATAGCTTTCCGGGAAGGAAACCTTGACCTCGACCTCATCCTCGACTTTGGCGCCAACCAGCTGCTCTTCAAAGCCCGGAATGAACGAGCCCGAGCCCAGAACCAGCGGATAGGCTTCGCCCTTGCCGCCCTCGAAGGCCACGCCGTCGATGAAGCCTTCAAAGTCGATCGTCACCTGATCGCCGTCCTTGGCCTTGGAGCCCTTCTTGCGGTCTTCAAACGATTTCGCGGTATCGGCGAGGTTCTTCAGCGCTTCTTCAACCGCTGCATCCTCGGCCTTCACCACCAGACGCTCCAGCGTCACTTTCGAGGCGTCCAGCTCCGGGATCGGCGGCAGGGCCTCATAGGTCATTTCGACGACAACGTCCTGACCTTCTTTCCACTCTTCGCCATTCACCATCTTCACGTCGGGCTGAAGGGCAGGGCGGTCGCCCGAGGCCTCGAAATGCGACTGCATGGCGCCGTCAATGGCTTCCTGCATCGCTTCGCCGATCAGGCGCGGGCCGAACTGCTTGCGCAGCATGGCCATCGGCACCTTGCCCTTGCGGAAGCCCTTCATCTCGATCTCGGGCTGCGCCTCGACCAGTTTGGCCTGGACTTTGGCGTCCAGCTCTGCCGCGGTCACCGTGATGGTGTAGCCGCGCTTCAGACCGTCGTTCAGGGTCTCGGTGACCTGCATAAGTGTTCCCGTCCTTCTCACATCTCTGGTGCGGGTGGAGGGACTTGAACCCCCACGCCTCGCGGCGCCAGAACCTAAATCTGGTGCGTCTGCCAATTTCGCCACACCCGCTTTCCCCCGGACATGCGCGATTGAGGCCGCGCAAGCCCGGAAAATCCGCGCCCTTCTAACAAAGGCCCGCGCGGGATGCGAGCGGAAAATGCAGCCGCGCTTTTGGCGCAACTTGCCCGGATTGCGGCAAGGGCGGCGCCAAAAAGACCTCGCGCCGGGCGCATTCCTGCCATAATCTGCCGCGAAAAGAGCAGAAGCAAAACACGAACAGGTCGCACCCCATGATCCCCGAAGTTTTCGGCGCGATTGCGCATGACACCGCCACCCTGACCGCCCTCACCGCTGGCACCCCGGTGCTGACGCTGAAAGGCGCGCTGCCCGTGGAGGCGCTGCGCGCCGGGGATCGCGTGATCACCCGCGATGGCGCCCGTGTCCTGCTGGGTCTGCGTCAGGTGGCAGCCCCCCGCATGGTCCGCGTCTCGGCCTCGGCCATCGGGGTGGAGCAGCCGGAAGACGATATGGTGATCTCCGCCGATACCCGCATCCTGGTGCGCGACTGGCGCGCCAAGGCGCTGAAAGGCTGCGATCAGGCGGTGATCGAGGCCGCGAAACTGGTCGATGGCGAATATATCCGCTTTCAGACCGAAACCCCGGCCGCCTTCTACGAGCTCCAGTTCGACGCCCATGTGGTGATCTATGCCGGCGGGCTGGAACTCGCCATCGCCCCGGCGCTGCAAACCGCCTAAGGATTTTCGCAGAAAATCCGGAACACCCGAAAATTCGCAGAATTTTCGTTGCCCCAAACGCAAAAGGCCCGGGAAACCCCGGGCCTTTGCCATTTCTTTCGCCAGGATCACTCCTTGGCGCGTTCCACATAGGAATTGTCTTCGGTATTGATCACGATGCGGGTGCCCGGCCCGATATGCGGCGGCACCATCACGCGCAACCCGCTGTCGGTCATCGCGGGCTTGTAGGAGGAAGAGGCGGTCTGCCCCTTCACCACCGGCTCGGTCTCGGTGATCTCCACGATGATCTTCTGCGGGAATTCGATGGCAATCGCCGCACCTTCAAAGGTTTTCACCCAGCAGCGCATGCCTTCTTGCAGATAGACCTTGTTGTCGCCGATCACATCGGCGCCGACCACGATCTGCTCATAGGTCTGCGGCTCCATGAAGTGATAGCCTTCGCCATCCTCATAGAGGTAATCATATTCATATTCGTCCACATGCGCGCGCTCGACCTGCTCGGTGGTGCGCCAGCGCTCCGACACCTTCACCCCGTCCGAGATGCGGCGCATATCGACCTGCGTGACGGGCGTGCCCTTGCCGGGGTGGATGTTTTCCACCACGAGAATGGCGTAAAGGCGGCCGTCGATATCGACGACATTGCCCTTGCGGAGGCTGGAGGCGATGACTTTGACCACGGGGAAATCCTTGTTTATGTCAGGCGGGCAGGGCATGCGTCCTGCAAGATTGCGCCGCTCTTAGCGGGATCAGCGCAGGAATTCCAGCCAAAAGAGGCGAAAATGACCCATGGACCGGCAGAGTGGTGGCGCCCCGGCGTGCATGAGGGCCGCCGCGCGGGCCTTCTGGCGCGGGGGCGCATCCAGATGGCGATCCGGCTTTGGCTGGCCGAGCGTGATTTTCTGGAGGTCGACCCGGCCGCGCTGCAAACCAGCCCCGGCAATGAGGCGCATCTGCACGGGTTCGAGACCACCGCCTTGGGCCATGACGGGCAGGGGCGGCGGATGTTCCTGCACACCTCGCCCGAATTTGCCATGAAAAAGCTGCTGGCCGCCGGAGAGACCCGCATCGCCAGCTTCGCCCATGTCTGGCGCAACCGCGAGCGCGGGCCGCGCCACAGTCCCGAATTCACCATGCTGGAATGGTATCGCGTGGGCGAGGATTACACCGTGCTGATGCAGGATTGCGCCGATTTTCTGGCCCTCGCGGCTCGTCAGGCGGGAACCACCGAACTGCGCTGGCGCGACGCCACCTGCGATCCCTTCGCCATGCCGGATCGGCTGTCCGTGGCCGAGGCCTTCAGCCGCCATGCCGGGATCGACCTGCTGGCCACCCTCGCCCCGGACGGCACGCCTGACGCAGGCGCCCTCGCGTCACAGATGACCGCGCAGGGCATCCGCTTTGCCCCTGACGACACCTGGTCCGACATGCTGAGCCGCGTGCTGGTGGAAAAGGTCGAACCCCATCTGGGCCATGGCCGCCCGACGATCCTTGACCGCTACCCCGCCGCCGAGGCCGCGCTGGCGCGGCGTTGCCCGGATGATCCCCGCCTGGCCGAGCGGTTCGAGCTTTACGCCTGCGGGGTCGAACTGGCGAACGGCTTCGGCGAGCTGACCGACGCCGCCGAGCAACGCCGCCGCTTCGAGGCCGAGATGGACGAGAAACAGCGCGTCTATGGCGAGCGCTACCCGCTGGACGAAGATTTCCTCGCCGCCCTCACCCTCATGCCCCCCGCCAGCGGCATCGCGCTTGGCTTCGACCGCCTCGTGATGCTCGCCACCCATGCCCCCAGCATCGACCATGTGATCTGGACGCCGGTGGCGTAAACGTCGGCATTTGGCCGAGGCCATCGCCGAGGTCATGCGATACCGTTTCCACATCGGGCCGGTGGCCCGAAGCCACCGGCCAGCACCCGCCCTGCGGGGGGCGGGTGCTTCGCACCCACCGGGCGGGCGCAGGCCTCTGTCGTCCTGCTGATCCGGTCTGGCTGCCACGTTCCCACAGGGCCGGGAAAACGCGATGCGTTTTCGGATCCGGCCCCAAGGGTCGAGGCTCAATCCGCCTCAGTCCGCCGCGATCCCCTCGACCAGCGGCACAAAGCGCACCGGGCGCAGCTCTTCATAGTCGAACCCGGTCTCATGGCGCGTCACCTTGATCAGGCTTTGCACCGCATCGCTTTGACCCACCGGCACCACCATCACACCGCCCGGCTTCAACTGCGCCATCAAGGGGCCCGGCGGGTCTTCCGCCGCAGCCGTCACGATGATGCGGTCGAACGGCGCCTGCTCGGGCCAGCCGAAACTGCCATCGCGCGCCACCGCCGTGATGTTCACCAGCCCCAGCCCCTGGAACAGCTCCACCGCCTCGCGCACCAGCCGCCGGTGCCGGTCCACCGTGTAGACCCGCCGCGCCAGATGCGCCAGAATCGCCGCCTGATAGCCAGAGCCGGTGCCGACCTCCAGCACCACATCGCGCGGCTGCACATTCAGCGCCTGCGTCATCAGCCCCACCACCGAGGGCTGGCTGATCGTCTGACCGCAAGAGATCGGCAGCGGCATGTCCTCATAGGCGCGGTCGGCAAACAGACCCTTCACGAACAAGCCGCGATCCACCCGCTCCATCGCCGTCAGCACCCGCGCCTCGGTCACCCCGCGCGAGCGGAGCGCGAACAGAAAGCGCATCTTGCGCTCGGCCAGATCGCCACCCGGATCGTCACCGCTGGGGGCCTCGCTCATGCGTCGCCCTCAACTGTACATGCGGTTACAGTTTCGCCCCGCAAAGGGGCCGAAACTGTATAGGCCGTTACCGTTTGCGCCAGCTCTGCCAGCCGGTCATGCGCCGTCAGATCGGCCCGCATGGGGGTGACGGAAATCCAGCCCTCCAGGTTCACCGCCGCATCCGTGCCCGGCGCCGTGGGGCTGTGCTGCGGCCCGCCCTTGATCCACAGGAAGCGCCGCCCCGAGGGCGAGATCTGCGGCTCGGCCGAAAAGGCGGTGTCGCGGCGAAACCCCTGCGCGGCGGGGCGCAGGCCCTTCACATCAGCCGCCGCCACCGGCGGGAAATTCACATTGTAGAACAAGCGGTAATCGGCGCCCGCCTCCCATGGCGCATGCTCCAGCAGCGCTCGCACCACCGCAGCACCATGGGCGCGCGCCGCCTCGAAACTGTCGTCCAGATCGGCGGTGGCCGGCCCCATATATTGCGACAGCGCAATGGCCGGAATGCCCTGCAAGGCCGCCTCCATCGCGCCCCCGATGGTGCCGGAATACAGCGTGTTCTCGGCCGAGTTATTGCCCCGGTTCACGCCCGACAACACAAGATCTGGTTTGGCGCCCTCCAGAACATCATAAATACCGGCCAGAACGCAATCCGCCGGGCTGCCCTCGGCGGCAAAGCGGCGCGG
>NZ_JAEULU010000140.1 GCF_016792925.1 Gemmobacter sp. | reverse complement strand
GCCGCCCAATCAGCCCGGCATGCACGCCGGGGGCGGCGCAAACCACGCCCTCCGCCTGCGGATGCGCGCGGTTGAACACCAGCGCGGCGCCGTGGCGATCCGTCACCACCGCCCCTGCCCGCGCCGCGATCAGCGCCCCCGCCGCGATGTCCCATTCCCAGGCCGGGCGCAGGGTCAGCATGGCATCATGGCGCCCCTCGGCCACCAGACACAGCCGATAGGCCAGCGAGGCGCGGAAGCTGCGCTTCACATCCGGCACCCCGCCAGGCCAGTTCTCAGGCGCAAGCGTCGGGCCGGTGGTCAGCACCCGGGCTCCCACCTCGCTGGGCTGCGCGCTGGTCTGAATGGGCTGGCCGTCGCACAGCGCTGGCCCGTTCACGCTTGCGCAATACAGCCGGTCGCGCGCGGGCAGATAGACCACCGCCGCCAAGGACTGCCCCTGCCGCACCACCGCCAGCGACACCGCGAAATGCTCTTCGCCCGCGATGAAGGCGCGGGTACCGTCAATCGGGTCCAGCACGAAAACCCGGTCGGCCTCCAGCCGCGCAGGCCCGTCCGGGTCTTCCTCGGACAGCCAGCCGTAATCGGGCCGCGCCGCCTGCAACATGGCGCGCAGATGGGCATTCACCGCCAGATCAGCCTCGGTCACCGGGCCAAGCCCCGGTTTCTCCCACACTTGCGGCGATTGCCGCCAGAAGCCAAGCGCAATGGCGCCGGCCTGGCGTGCCGCATCACAGATCAGGGCGAGGTCATGTGCCGGCAAGCGTCATCCCCTCGATCAGGATCGACGGCACCCGCGTCGCCAGATGCGCCCGCGCGTCATTTGCCGCCACGAAATCGCGCAGCATATGGCGCAGATTGCCCGCGATGGTGCATTCATTCACCGGATAGGCAATCTCGCCATCCTCGACCCAGAACCCTGCCGCGCCGCGCGAATAATCGCCCGTGGTCGGGTTGATGGTCGAGCCGATCATCGAGGTGACCAGCAGCCCGGTGCCCATCTGCCCGATCAACTGCTTGCGCGTGGCGGTGCCCGGCGTCAGGTCGATATTCGAGGTGGCGGGCGACGGCCCCGAGGTGGTGCCCCGCGCCGCATTGGCGGTGCTGGCCATGCCCAGTTTGCGCCCCGTGGCCAGATCGAGGGTCCAGCCGGTCAGCACGCCATTCTCCACGATCTTGCGGCGCTGCGTCGGCAGGCCCTCGGCGTCAAAGGGGCGCGAGCCGGAGATGCGCGGGCGGTGCGGGTCTTCGATCAGGTCAAAGCCCTTGGGCAGCACCTGCTGGCCCAGCCCATCCATCAGCCAGCTGGAGCCGCGTGCCACCGAGGCGCCGTTGATCGCGGCCAGCAAATGCCCGATCAGGCTTTGCGCCACGCGTTCGTCAAACAGCACGTTGAAGGTGCCGGTGGCGGGTTTGCGCGCGCCCATCCGCGCGAGGGCCCGCTCTGCCGCCAATGCGCCAATGCTTTCGGCCGAGGGCATGTCGGATTGGTAAACCCTTGCTTCCCCGGCATAATCCCGCTCCATCCCGGTGCCGCTGCCGGTGAAGGCCACCGCCGATTGCGAGAGGGTGGTGCGGGCATAGCCGCCCTCGAACCCATTGGTGGCGGCCAGATACATCTGCCGCCGCCCATAGCCCGCGGAGGCCTGCACCTGGGTGATGCCCGCCACCGCCATGGCCGCGCCCTCCACCGCGCGGGCCGCAGCCTCCAGCGCGGCAGCCGAGGGCTCCTCGGCACTTTCCGCCAGATCATAGGCCGCCAGATCCCAGCCGCGCGCGATCTGACCGGGGTCGGCCAACCCGGCATAGGGATCATCCGGCGCCTCGCGCGCCATGGCCACCGCGCGTTCGGCCACATCGGCAATCGTGCGCGCCGAGGTATCGGAAACCGAGACACAGGCCTGCCGCCCGCCAATCAGCACGCGCAGGCCCAGCTCGATCCCTTCCGAGCGTTCGGCCTGTTCCAGCGCGCCTTGCCGGATGTCGATGGACAGCGAGGTGCCCTGCACCGCCAGGGCGTCGGCAGCCTCGGCCCCGGCCTTTCGGGCGGCCTCCAGCAAAGCATGGGTCAGCGGGGCGAGATCGGTCATCGGTCGTCCTTTCCTTGCGCCTTTGCAGGTAAGTCGCAGAAAGGCGTTAAGCAAGCCTTATGCGCAGAAGGCTGCGCGCGGCAGCGCCGACAATATCTCGCAGCCCGTCTCGGTCACCACCGCCACCTCCTCCAGCCGGATGCCAAAGCGCCCCGGCAGATAGATGCCCGGCTCGATGGTAAAGACCATGCCGGGGGCCAGCACCACATCCGACACGCCGGTGATATAGGGCGGCTCGTGAATTTCCTGCCCCAGCCCATGCCCGGTGCGATGGGTGAAATAGGCGCCATAGCCCGCCGCCACGATCACGCCGCGCGCGGCAGCGTCGACGCTGCGCGCCGTCACCCCGGTGCGGATCGCGGCCAGCGCGGCCTGCACCGCCGCCTCCACCACGGCATGCACGGCCTCATAGCCCTCGGGGGCGGGGCCGCAGATCATCATGCGGGTGATGTCGGAATAATAGCCGTCCTTGCGCCCGCCAATATCGCAGACGATGGCATCGCCGGGCTGAATGACCGTCTCGCCGGTGTGGTGATGCGGGAAGGCGCCATTGGCCCCGGCGCCGATGATGGTGAATTCGGGCACCGCGCCCTCGGCCTTGAAGGCGGCGCGGGCCACCTCGGCCAAGGCGCGCTCGGTCATGCCGGGGCGCAGCGCGCCGCGCAGGGCCTGCTGCGCCAGATCGGCGATGCGGGCGTTTTCGCGCAAGGCGGCCAGCTCCGCCGGTTCCTTGCGCAGGCGCAGCCAGCCCACCGTCTCGGCCGCGAAACCGCGCTGCGCCTCGGGCAGCGCATCCAGCAGCAACAGCGCGTGATCGGCGCGCATCGTCTCGTCAATCGAGACAGCCGCCACCGGCCCCAACTCGGCCAAAGCCTGCGCCAAAGCCGCCACCGGCCCGGCATCATCGCCCCATTCCCAGAACGGCCAATCGGTGTGCTGGCGCATATCGGCGGCATTCAGCGCGGGCATCAGCCAGCCCGCCCCGCGCGCGCCGATCAGCGCGAGGCAAGGGCGCTCATCGGCAAAGGGCGCAGCCCCGGTCAGCCAGCGCAGATGCGCGCCCGGCGCCAGCGCCACCAGATCCACACCCGCCTCCATCATGCGCTGCCGCAGCCGCGCGAGCCGCGCCTCATAGGGGCCACCTGCCCCCATCACTGCCTGCATGGCGGCCGCCAGCGCGGGCAGGCGCGCGGCGATGGCGGCCTCGATCGCCGCCACCCGCGCGGGCGGAAAGGCTTGTTCGGCATCCAGCAGGTTGATCGTGCCAAGCGCCCGCCCCTGCCAGATCACCGGCACATTCACCGCCGAGCGCAGGCCCATCGCCTCCAGAAGCGCATGATCGAAGAAATGCGGCCCGAACTCGGCCACGCTATTGGCCACAAAGGTGCGGCCCTGAACCAGCACCAGATCGGACCAGGCATCGTGCTGGATCGGTTTCGGCACCGTCAGCGGATAGGTGACCGGATCGTTGCTATAGGCGCGGCGCGCCACGCCTGCGGCCTCATCCTGCACCGAAACCGTGAACAGCCGCGCGCCAAGGCCCGCCTCCAGCTCTGCAAACACCGCGTCCGACATGGCTGCCCCCATTGAAAAGGCCGCCCCAAACCGGGGCGGCCCGTTGCCCTGTTGCCAGAGCCTAAGTCATCCTGTCCCCGCCGCTTGCCAGAAAGCGGCAGCCACAGCGCCGCTTATTGCAGCTGCATGCCGTTCACGAACAGGTGCTTGTCCTTGAACTCCACGTTGGAGGTCATGGTGTCGGGCTGGCCGTCCACGACCTTGGCAAACATGCCAAGCATCATGCGCGCCCCCATCATCTGATCCTCGGGCACCAGACCCATCGCCATCAGCTTGTCCAAGAGACCATTCACCCCCACGGCCTTAAGGTCGATGGTGCCGGTCGGGGCCGGAACGCCCGCGAAGGTGGTCATGTCGCTGTTGTCGAAGGTCAGCGCGCCGGTGCCGGTCACATCGGCCCCCGCCAGCTTCACTTGCAGGGCCTTGATGTCCAGCGCGTGCAGCTCGCCCGGCGTGCCCTGCATGTTGGCCATGGCGGCCTCATCCATCAGATCGGCCGTCAGCTTCAGCTTGCCGGTGGTGTCCAGATGCACGGTCATCGGGTCGCGCGGCAGTTGCTTGCCGGGGTCGATCATGTTCCAGATGTCATCCGAGATGGTCAGATCGGCCAGCTTCATCATGAAGCCGAAATCGGCCGGCGTGTCCGATTTGGCCACGGGCATCAGCAGGTTGAAGGCGCCTTCCTTATAGGCCAGATTGACCTGCGGGAAGGGGATCTGCCCGCCCGAGACGGTGAAGCTGGCATCCTTGGCAGTGCCGCCATAGGACAGCGCCGCCCCGTCCATCGCAAAGTTCAGATCGCCGCCCGCATTGGTGCCGGTCGCCTTGGTCTCGCCGCTGGCATCGGTCATGGTGAAATCGAAGCTGGCACTTTCATAGGCAAAATTGCCTTCCATCGCCGTGCCGGCCTTCAGCGCCTCGGCCAGTTTGGTCATGTCGCCGATCATGGTCGAATCCGACGCGCCGGTCAGATTCGCCATGTTCACGGTGCCCGCCACCTTGCTGCCATCCTCGGGGTTCGAGCCGCCAAAGGTCACGGCAAGGCTGTCGGCCGAAAACTCCGACCCCACCGATTTTTCCGCGTCGCTGCCACCGATGACATATTGCCCGGCCAGCCCGGCCAGCACCGCCTCGACCTTCAGGTCCGACGGCACTTTCTCGCCCTCGATGCCGTCCAGCTTGATGGTCATGCTGTCGCCCGCGAGGTCATAGGTCATTTCCTCGGCGCTGCCCGACACGGTGGTTTCCATGCCCGGCGCGGTGATCGACATCTTGGTGGTGACCGCAGGCATATCCGCCGCAGCAGCAGTGGTCATCTCCATCTTGATGACATCCGACAGGGCCAGAACCGCCGTGCCGTCGCCGCCATCGGTGATGGTCGCCTCGTCGATGGTGACGATGGCCTTGGCCCCGTCCTGCTCGCTGGTGATGACGATGCCGGTCGCCGTCAGCGTCTCGCCGTCATTCTCCTCGCTCGCCACGGTCATGGTCTGACCGTAAGAGGTGCTGAGCGCCTTCCAATTGTCCCAAACCTCCTGCGGCGTCACCTCTGCCAGGGCGGCATTCCCCGCCAGAAGCGCCACACAGGCCGTCGTGCCCAACAATGCCCACTGTTTCATAATCAAACCTTCCCTGCTGCAAAATGATGCGCGAGCATCTTTCATCCGCCGCGCCCCGGTCAAGCCTGTGCATGCGCCAAGGGTTCCGAAGCGGTCGTGCATGAGGTAACAATCTTTGGATGCAGAGGAAAGCAGGCAGAAACATGCAGGGACAGGTGGTGGCAATAACCGGCGCAAGCCGGGGAATCGGGCAAGAGGCCGCGCGTGCCTTTGTGGCGACGGGGGCCTCGGTCGCGCTGCTGGCACGGGATGGCGCCGCGCTGGAAACCCTGGCGCAAAGCCTTGGAACACAGGCCCTAGCACTGCCTTGCGACGTGTCGGAGGCCGCCTCGCTTGCGCAGGCGCTGGCGCGAACACAGCGCCATTTTGGGCGCTTGGATGTCATGATCAATAACGCGGGCGTGATCGACCCGATCGCCCGGATCGAGGCCGCCGATCCTGCGGCATGGGGCCGCGCCCTCGACATCAACCTGAAAGGCGTGTTTCACGGCATGCAGGCCGCGCTGCCGATCCTGCGTGCGCAAGGCGGCGGCACCGTCATCACATTGTCCTCCGGCGCGGCGCATCGCCCGCTGGAGGGCTGGAGCGCCTATTGCGCCGCCAAGGCCGGGGCCGCGATGCTGACCCGCGCCCTGCATGAGGAAGAAGGGCATTGGCTGCGCGTGCTGTCGCTCTCGCCCGGCACGGTCGCCACCGACATGCAGCGCACCATCCGCGCCTCGGGGCTGAACGCGGTCAGCCGCATCGACTGGGCGGAACATATCCCCGCCGACTGGCCCGCCCGCGCGCTGGTCTGGATGTGCAGCCCTGCCGCCGACCGCTGGCGCGGGCAGGAAATCTCGCTGCGTGATGCAGCCATTCGCCGGGAGCTGGGCCTCGCATGATCGACCTTCACAAGGCAGACGGGCTTTGGACCGTCACCCTGAACCGCCCCGACAAGGCCAATTCCCTGACCCGCGCCATGCTGGTGCAACTGGCTGAAACCGCCGAGGCCGCGCGCCATGACCCGCCCCGCGCCCTGATCCTGACCGGGGCGGGCAAGGTGTTTTCGGCAGGCGCCGATCTGGATGAGGCCCGTGCAGGTCTGGCCACCGATCCGGTCTGGGAGCGCCTGTCCGGCGCGATGGCCGCCCTGCCCTGCCTGACCATCGCCGCGCTGAACGGCACGCTGGCGGGCGGCGCCATGGGCATGGCGCTGGCCTGCGACCTGCGGCTGGCGGTGCCGGGCGCCAAATTCTTTTATCCCGTGATGAAACTGGGCTTCTTGCCGCAACCCTCCGATCCGGCCCGCCTTGCCGCGCTGATCGGCCCGGCCCGCGCCAAGATGATCCTGATGGCCGGCGCCCGGATCGAGGCGCCCGAGGCGCTGGCCTGGGGCTTGGTCGACCGCCTCGCGCCGCCGGAAACCCTGCTGGCCGAGGCCCGCGCCCTGACCGCCGATGCCTGTGCCGCCTCGGCGGCCCATGTGGCGGGGATCAAGGCCCTGATCCCGGCGCAGGGCTGAGGCGATGCCCGTCACCCTGACCAGCCTGACCGACCTCGCCCGCCACGGCTTTGACGAAATCATCGACGTGCGGGCGCCCGCCGAATATGCCGAGGATCACCTGCCCGGCGCGATCAACCTGCCGGTGCTGGACGATGCCGAACGCGCCCGCGTCGGCACGATCTACAAGCAGGTCGCCCCCTTCGCCGCGCGCAAGATCGGCGCCGCGCTGGTGGCCCGCAATGCGGCCCGCCATATCGAAGAGGCCCTGGCCGACAAGCCCGGCGGCTGGCGCCCCTTGGTGCATTGCTGGCGCGGCGGGCAACGCTCCGGCTCTTTCGCGCTGATCCTCGGGCAGATTGGCTGGCGGGTCGAAACCCTTGCGGGCGGCTACAAGGCCTGGCGCGGGCTGGTTCTGCGCGAGCTGACCGAAACGCCGCTGCGCGCGCCCCTGGTGCTGCTGGATGGCAATACCGGCTCTGCCAAGACCGAGCTTCTGGCCCGGCTGGCGCAGCGCGGGGTGCAGGTGATCGACCTTGAGGGGCTGGCCAACCATCGCGGCTCGCTGTTTGGCGGGCGCGGCGCGCCGCAGCCCTCGCAGCGCATGTTCGAGGGGCGGCTGGCGCATGCGCTGGCGGCGCTGGACCCGAACCGCCCGCTGGTGGTGGAGGCGGAAAGCGCCATGATCGGCCAGTGTCGCCTGCCGCCGGTCCTGTGGCGCGCGATGACCCAAGCCCCGCGGATCGAGCTGGAGGCGCATCGCGCCGACCGGGCCGCCTATCTCGCCCGCGCCTATCAGGATGTGACCACCGATCCGGCCCGGCTGCTGGCCACGCTGGACCAGCTGCGCCCCTATCACCCGGCGAAACGCATCGAGACCTGGCAGGCCCTTGCCGCCGCCGGGGCCTTTGCCGATCTGGCCGAGGCGCTGATGCAGCACCATTACGACCCGCGCTATGCCAAACACCGCGCCCGCAGCGACCTGCCGCGCGACACCTTCCCCCTCGCCGCGCTCTCGCCCGAGGCGCTTGACCGGGCCGCCGACGCGCTGGCCCGCCGCATCCCGGAGATTGCCCGATGACCCAGCCGCCCGAACCCCGCCTCACCTCGCTGTCGCATGGCGGCGGCTGCGGCTGCAAGATTGCCCCCGCCGTGCTGCAAGACATCCTGCGCGCCGCGCCCGCCCTGCCGGTGCCGCCCGAACTTCTGGTGGGAACCGAAACCTCGGACGATGCCGCCGTCTATCGGCTGAGCGACACGCAGGCGCTGGTCGCCACCACCGATTTCTTCATGCCGATCGTCGATGATCCAGTCGATTTCGGTCGCATCGCCGCCACCAATGCGATCAGCGATGTCTATGCCATGGGCGGGCGCCCCATCCTCGCGCTGGCGCTGGTCGGCATGCCGGTCAAGCAGCTGTCCCCGCAAACCATCGGCCGCATTCTGGAAGGCGGCGCCGAGGCCTGCCGGGCGGCGGGCATCCCGATTGCGGGCGGCCATACCATCGACTCGGTGGAGCCGATCTATGGGCTGGTCGCCATCGGCCTGGTCGATCCGCGCCAGCTCAAGCGCAATTCCGGTGCCCGGCCGGGCGATGTGCTGATCCTGGGCAAGCCCTTGGGCGTCGGGGTCTATTCGGCGGCGCTGAAGAAGGCGGCCCTGACCGCCGCAGATTACGCGACACTGGTGGCAACCACGACCCGGCTGAACCTGCCGGGCCCCGATCTGGCCGCGATGGAGACGGTCCATGCCATGACCGATGTGACCGGCTTTGGCCTTGCCGGGCATGGGCTGGAAATGGCGCGTGGCTCGGGCGTGGATGTGGTGATCGACCTTCAGTCCCTGCCGCTGCTGCCGCAGGCCCGCGCCCTGGCCGAGGCGGGCTGCATCACCGGCGCAAGTGCGCGCAACTGGCAGAGCTATGGCGCAGATGTGGACATGGCCGAGGATGTTTCGATGGTTTTTCAAGCGCTTGCCACCGACCCCCAGACCAGCGGCGGGCTTTTGGTGGCCTGCGCCCCCGAGGCCGCACAGGCGGTGCTGGCCGTGTTTCAGCGCCATGGCCATGGCGAGGCCTGCGTCATCGGCCATGTTGAAAACGCAAAGGCGCAGCCGAAGCTGCGCCTGCGCTGATCTGGCCGAAGCCTCGATTTTTCTGCGAAAAATCGCGGCCCCCCAGAGATCACTTTTTCTTCGGCGGCACAAAGCGCTTGGACGTGTCGCGCGCATCCACCGGCTTGGGCGCCGGTTTCGCCCGCGCGGGCTTGGCGGCAAAGGGCTTGCCCTCGGTCTTGTGCGACTTGGCGCCAAAGGCGCGGCCCGGCTTGTCCTCGCTGCCGCCGCCATGCGACTTGAACCCGGTCGAGCGCGGCGCGGGCTTGGCGCCCGTGCGGTCATCGGCCTTCCAGCGCGGCTTGCGCTCTGCGCCCTCGGCCCCTTCGCCTTTCGGCGCATAGGGACGCTTGGGCGCAGGCGCCTCGTCGCGCTTCACATAGGGTTTGCGCGGGCCATCCTCGCTGCGCGCGGCATAGGGCTTGCGGTCGCCCTCCTCGCGCTTGGCATAGGGCTTGCGCGGGCCATCCTCGCGCGGAGCCCAAGGCTTGCGGTCGCCCTCGTCGCGCTTGGCATAGGGTTTGCGATCGCCGTCTTCGCGCTTGGCATAGGGCTTACGCTCGGCATCGTCGCGCTTCACATACGGCTTGCGCTCGCTGTCCTCGCGCTTCGCATAGGGTTTACGCTCCGCCTCATCGCGTTTCACATAGGGCTTGCGCGGCGCGGCAGCCTCGCCGCCCTCCTCCTCGACAAAGCGCGAAGGCTTGGGCGCATAGGCGGGCTTTTCGCGATAGGGACGCTCTTCACGGCTTTCGCTGCGCGGGGCACGCTCGGGCCGGGGCGCGCGCGGCTTGGCGCCGAAATCGGCCCGCGGGGCGCGTTCGGGGCGGCCAAATTGCGGCTCGCCTTCGACCCGGTTCAGCACAAGGCCCGGCTCCAGCTCGACCCCGTCCTGCACCTTGCCAGCCGAGGCCTTGGCGATTTGCACAAAGGTCACAGTCTGTTGCACGCGGATCGCGCCGATCTCGTTTTTGGTGATGCCCAGACCGTCGCACAGCTTGGGCAGCAGCCAGCGCGCTTCGGCGCGGCCCTCATGGCCGACCGACAGCAGGAACCATTCCGCCTCGCCAAAGGCGTTGCGATCACGCGGTGCCGCCGCCACAGCCTGTCCCGGCGCCACGGCGTCTTGCAGCACTTCCGGCGCCGAGCGCGCCTCGCGCCACAGCCGCACAAAGGCCGAGGCCATGTGATCGGCGCCATACCGCGCGATCAGTTGCCCGGCCAAAGCCAGCTCCTCGCCCGGGCGATCCTGCAACAGCGGCAGCTCCATCAGGCGGGCATCATCGCGCTCCTGCACCTCATCGGCCGAGGGCGCCTTGCCCCATTCGGCCACAACCTTGGCGCCTTGCAACAGGCGGCTGGCCTTGCGGAAATCGGCCGGTGGCACGATCAGCACCGAAGTGCCCTTCTTGCCCGCGCGCCCCGTCCGCCCCGAGCGGTGCAGCAGAGTTTCGCTGTTCGAGGGCAGATCGGCATGCACCACCAGCTCCAGACCCGGCAGGTCGATGCCGCGCGCCGCCACATCGGTGGCGATGCAGACCCGGGCACGCCCGTCGCGCAGCGCTTGCAGCGCGTGCATCCGCTCGGATTGCGACAACTCGCCCGAAAGCGCGACCACCTGGAAACCACGGTTCCCCATGCGCGCCAGCAGGTGATTCACATTCATCCGGGTCTTGCAGAACACAATGGCGGTCTGCGCCTCGTAATAGCGCAACACGTTGAAAATGGCGTGTTCCTTGTCGCGCGCGGTCACATTGACGGCCCGGTATTCGATGTCGCCATGCTGGCGCGCCTCGCCCTGGGTTTGCAGACGGAAGGCATCGCGCTGGAAGGTTGCAGCCAGCTTTTCGATCTCTTTCGGCACGGTGGCCGAGAACATCAGGGTGCGCCGGTTTTCCGGCGCCGAGCCCAGGATGAACTCCAGATCCTCGGCAAAGCCAAGGTCCAGCA
>NZ_JAEULU010000107.1 GCF_016792925.1 Gemmobacter sp. | reverse complement strand
GACGGGCAGCATATAGGCCCGGCCAAAGCGGTTATGCGTCACGACACTCGCCGTGATCGCCAAATCCGCGCCCGCCACATCGACCGAGATCATCACATCCAGATGCCGGTCCCGCGCCGTCAGCACCAGTTGATCGGCACTGACCCCTTCGACCAGAAAGAAATCCAGCCGCTCGCCCACCTGCGGCGCCGCCACCGCGCGCCCGGAAAACCCGCCGATCCGCTGCACCCCGAACCGGGCCGAGATCGCATCGCGCAGCCGAAAGGCCAGCGCCATGCCCGGCAAAGGCGCCGCCATGATGCGGTTCCAGGCCTCCACCGGCCCCAGAGGCCGGGGCAGGGTGACCGCCTGCCGGTCATAATAAACCAGCGCCGCCCTGGGCGCGACCAAGGCGGGGGCAGTCACGGCCGCCATCACGTGATCGCCTCCAGCCGCTCTTTCGACATGTCGCCCGGCACAATGGTGATCGGGATCGGCAGCGAGCCGGAATTGCGGCTGAGCGTGGTGACCAGCGGCCCCGGACCGGATTTCTCGGTGCCCGCCCCCAGAACCAATACCCCTACCTCGGTATCGGCCCGCACCTGCGCCAGAATCTCGGTCGCCGGGTCGCCCTCGCGGATCACCAGCTCGGGGTTCACCCCCTGCTTGTCCCGCATCCACTTGGCGAAAACCTCGAAATGCGCCTCGATCCGCTCGCGCGCCTCGGCCCGCATCAGATCGGCCACGCCCATCCAGTGCCGGAACTCCTCGGGCGGGATGATCGACAGGATCTGCACCCCCGCACCGGTATGGGCGGCCCGCAAGGCGGCATAGCGCATGGCATTGAGGCATTCGCGGCTGTCATCCAGCACGACCAAGAACTTCCGCATGTCGACTCTCCCTGTCGTGATGAACATGACGGCGCCGCAGCCACTTGTCCAGCTTCTCCTCCGGCCAAAGGGGCTTGCGTGTATCCGAGTAAAATTGTAGGAAATGCGCGCAGGTCACTTCTTGCAGGTCAAGCCCGTCGCCAGACCCTTTCCCGATCGGAGGCGCAAATGGCACGGATGGAAACGGTCTCGGCAACGGTGGACAGCCTCGGGCTAGACGAGACCGAACAGGGGCTGCTGGCGGTGGTGCGACATTTCCTCACCAGCTTTGCAAAGCCGGAAACCCAGGCCTGGATCCTGGCCTATGGCACCGCGACCGAGCGCTGGGGCCATAGCGATGGCGCCAGGCTGGCGCAGGGGCTGCTCGCGGTGCTGCAAGCCACGCTCAAGGCCCGCGAGGGGCAGGGCCTGCGCTTTGGCGATCCGCTGTGCCCCGGCTGCCGGGGCAAGGCCACGCCGGATGAGGCCGCGCTGATGACCATGCTGCACCATATGCGCCGCGATGAGACCGGGCTGGCGCGCATCGCGCTGGCCGATCTGACCCTGGGGCGCATGGATGCCGGGCTGATCCGCGCAGGCCTGTCGCTCGCCGCGCTGTTCCCGGCGGAAGGCCCCGCCAAACCCGCCGCGCCGCCGGTGCTGCACTAAGCGCGCGGGACGCGATTTTTCGACGAAAAATCGGGTCTAGCGGAACTGGCCGCGCATCATCGCCAGATGCAGCGGCAGCGAGGGGATGAACAGCAAGAGCCAGCCATAGCTGAGGAACACCCAGATCATCGCCGGAAACCACAGCACACAAAACACCACGCCCACCGCGCCGGTCGCCCGCATCGCCTGCGCGGGCGGCATCAGGCGCCGCAGCCCCAGTTGCAGCAGCTTGCCGCCATCCAGCGGCTGCACCGGCACCATGTTGTAGAAAAACAGGAACAGGTTCAGCATCGAGGCCAGCGCCAGCGCGCTGAACAGCTGCATGGCAAATCCCATCGGCAGCGCCTCAGGGTTCGACAGCATCAGGTTGTAGAACCCCTGCATCGCCAGCCCGCAAATCGCCCACAGTGCCAGATTGACCAGCGGCCCCATCGCCACGATCAGCTCATCCTGATGGTTCGTGCTGCGCTGATGCTCGCAAAACCCGCCGCCGCCATGAATTACGATGCGCCGCACCGCCACGCCTTGCACGCGGCATCCCCAGGCATGGCCCAGTTCGTGCAGATAGACCGACAGCACCAGCAGGCCAAAGAAGATCAGCACCGGCCCCAGATCGCCGCCGCGCATCAGCGAAAGCCCCGCCATCATCGCCAGCAGAAAGGCGGCTGATGGCTGCACCTCTACCTCGATGCCGAAAATGCCGCGAAAGCGGAAAAGCGTATTGTCCAAAGCCGCCCCCGTTACAACATCCGCGCCGGCGCGCTATGGGCCCAATCCATGTAAAGCCCGCGAATGCGGTCGGTCATGGCGCGGCTGCGATAGGTCGTGTCGTCAAAGCGCGATACCGAGGTCACCTTGGAGAAATTGCCCGACAGGAACACCTCGTCCGCCGCCGCGACATCGGCAAAGCTCAGCACGGTTTCCTGCACCTCGATCCCGTCTGCCCGCAGATTGGCGATATGGCGCGCCCGTGTCAGGCCCGAGAGGAAGGTGCCATTGGCGACCGGCGTGAACACCACGCCATCCTTCACGATGAACACATTCGCCGTGGCGCTTTCGGCCACATTGCCCAAGGCATCGGCCACCAGCGCATTGCCAAAGCCCTTGGCCTTGGCCTCCACCAACATGCGGGCATTGTTGGGATAAAGGCAGCCCGCCTTGGCATTGCAGACCGCATCCTCCAGCACGGGGCGGCGAAAGCGGGTGCGGGTCAGCGTCGTGCTGACATGGGCGGGGGCCATCGGCACAGCCTCCAGACACAGCGCAAAGCCGGTGGAATTTTCCAGCGGGGCAATGCCCAGATCCGAGCCGTCAATCGCCCAGTACATCGGCCGGATATAGACCGCCTCATCCCGCGCATAGGCCTTGAGGCCCTCGCGCGCGATCTCCAGCATGGCCTCCGGCGTCATCGTGGGGGTGATCATCAGCGCCTCGGCCGAGCGGTTCACCCGCGCCAGATGTTTGTCGAGATCCGGGGCGATGCCGTCAAAGAAGCGCGCCCCGTCAAAGACCGATGACCCCTGCCAGATGCCATGATCCGCCGCCCGCATGACCGGAATGTCACCCTCATGCCATTGGCCCTCGAAATAGGTGCGGATATGCGTGCCGAATGCCATGTGAAACCTCTCCTGAACTGCGGGCGACTAAAGCACCGCGCCGGGGGAAGGTCCAGAGGGGGGCGCCTGCCCGCCCGGGGTGAGCCTCCGTCAGTGCTGTAGAAGCGGTCCTGCCATGCCGCAGGGCCGGAACCGCGTTTCCGGTTCCGGCCCCATTTGGCCGAGGCCATCGCCGA
>NZ_JAEULU010000066.1 GCF_016792925.1 Gemmobacter sp. | reverse complement strand
TCAGCAGCACCGTGCGCTCTGGCATGCCCTTGGCGCGGGCGGTGCGGACGTAATCCTGGCCCAGATTCTCCAGCACCGAGGCGCGGGTATAGCGGCTGATCTCGGCCGCGTTGAACAGCGCCAGCACGGTGACCGGCAGGGCCATCTGCATGACCATCTTGTAGAAGCTGGACCAATCGGTGACCGACAGGTTGGTGTCATAGATGGTGGGGAACCAGCCCAGCTTCACCGCAAAGATCAGGATCAGCAGGTTGCCGGTGAAGAAGGTCGGCACCGAAAACCCCATGGTGGAGAAGAAGGTGCCCGCGAGGTCGAACCACGAATATTGCCGGTAAGCCGACCAGATGCCGATAGGCAGCGCGATCAGGATGCCGATGGCATAGGCAGTGCCCACCACGGTGAGCGTCTGCGGCAGACGTTCACCGATCAGCTGGAACACCGGCACTTTCGACTGCCACGAGATGATGCGCTGCGCGCCTTTCGCGAAATCGGTGCCGAACAGGGCGTCGATGCCGTAAAGCGGTTCGTTCCAGAAAAACTGTTTCAGCCAAAGCACATAGCGGATATGGACCGGCTGATCGGCGCCCATGGCGGCCATCATCTTGGCGCGCACCTCAGGGGGCACGGTCAGCGGAATGTCGGCCATCGGGCTGCCCGGCGCGAAATCGACCATGAAGAAGATCACGGCGGAAATCAGCAACAGGGTCGGGATTGCCAGCAGCAATCGCCTGAGGGTGAAGGTCAGCATGGTCCCCCGCGTTCTTCTTGTTTTTCAAGCGGTTGAGTGGGGCGGCGCCAGGTTTTCCCGCGCCGCCCCGGTGTCAGATCACTTCACGCGGTGCCAGTCGGCCACGTTCCACAGCTCGCTGTCCCAGGAGTTCATGATGAACCCGTCAAGCGTGTTCGACTTGGCCGAGAACCGGCCACGATCCACCAGCGGCAGGATCGTGTTGCTGTCCTTGGTCAGCATGTCGTTCAACTGCTTGACGATGGTGCCGCGCGCCTCGTCGCCGGTGGCGGTGGCGAGGGTCTTGAACAGCGCGTCATAGGCCGGATCACAGAAGCGGTTGATGTTCTCGCCCTGCCACTGATTGTCCGGGCCGGGGATCTTGTCGCACAGATATTGCGCCATATAGGGCTCGGCATCGGTGCCATCGAAGTTGTTGGCATACATTTCGACATCGGCATAGAATTTCTGGAAGGTGTCGGGCGAGGCCGCGTCCCCCCCGAAATAGACGCCGGGGTCGATGGATTTCAGCTCGACCTCGATGCCGATCTCGTTCCACCAGCCCTTGACCAGCGCCTGAAAGTCCTGACGGACGGCGTTGACCGAGGTTTGATAGAGGATCGAAAATTTCTTGCCGTCTTTCTCGCGGATGCCATCGCCATCGTTGTCGACCCAGCCGGCTTCCTCCAGCAGTTTCTTTGCGCCTTCAATGTCTTGCGTCAGGCAGCCGGTATTGTCGCTGGCCTGATAGGCCGGGGCAGGGACAAGGTTGCAGGTCGGGCGACCGGCCTTGCCATAGCCCACTTCCACCAGCACATTGCGGTCGATGGCCATGGACAGCGCCTGACGCACCTTGGCATCCGAGAAAATCGGGTGCGGATGTTTGATGGTGGAACGCTCACCCTCGGGGAGTGCAGCGCTCGGGTCGGTCATGTTGACCTCGATCCGCTCGACCAGCGTGCCGAAAGCGTTCACGAAGGTGCCCTTGCCACCCGCCTCCATCTGAGCCTGCTGCTCGGGGTTGATCTGGGTGTTCCAGGCGTAGTCGAATTCGCCGGTTTCCATCACGGCCGAGGCCGCCGCCAGCGCGTCGCCGCCGCCCTTGACGGTGACCTTGGCGAAAGCGGGCTTGGCAGGATCGCGGTAATTCGGGTTGGCATCCAGCGAGATGACGTCATTCACCTTGAAATCGGTGACCATATAGGGGCCGGTGCCGATCGGTTTGGAGTTCTGCTCGGTGCAGGTGGCGGCAGCGGCGCCCAGGCAATTGGCGAATTGCGCCTTTTGCAGGATCGGCGCGGTGGCGCCGGTGAAGGGCTGGTAAGGATAGGGTTTGGGCGCATCGAAAGTGACCTTGACGGTCAGCGGGTCCACGGCCTCGACCGATTTCACGCCCTCATACTTGGCGCCCTGGGCGCAGCCGCCATTCGGGTCGGTGCAATATTGCCAGGTGAACACCACGTCATCGGCGGTGAAATCGCTGCCATCGGACCATTTCACGCCGCTGTTCAGCTTCCAGGTGATCGAGGTCAGATCGGCGGCCACGCCACCGTTATCGACCGTCGGGATTTCCGAGGCCAGACGCGGCACCAGCTTGCCGTCCTGGTCAAAGGCGGCCAGAGGCTCCAGCACCAGCGAGCCAGCCTCCACATCCTTGGTGCCCGAGGAGAGATAGGCGTTCAGCGTCGAAACCGCCTGATAATACAGGATTTTCAACTCGCCATCAGCGCCACGCTCGGCATGGGCCGCGGGCGCCAGCGCGAAGGCGGCGGCGGCGCCCAGAAGCAGGGTTTTCAGTTTCATGTTCGGAATACTCCTTGTTGGGTCGGCTCTTGTCGTCTTGCCTGTCGGGGCCGGTTGGGTCCGGCCCGCATGTCGTCAAACCGGGGTTACAGCGGGTTGATCAGGTGGCAGGCCACCTGACGGCCCGGCGCCGCCTCGATCAGTTTCGGCTCCACCTCGCGGCAGACCGGCATGACCCGGGGGCAGCGGGTGCAGAAATTGCAACCCTTGGGCGGGTTGGCGGGCGAGGGCACATCGCCTTTCAGGATGATGCGCTGCTTTTGCGCGCCGCTCGGGTCGGCCTCGGGCACGGCAGACAGCAGCGCCTCGGCATAGGGGTGCAGGGGTTGGGCATACAGCGCATCACGCGGGCTGATCTCGGCGATCTGGCCCAGATACATCACCGCCACCCGATCCGCGATATGGCGCACCATCGACAGGTCATGGCTGATGAACAGATAGGTCAGGCCCAGACGGTCCTGCAAATCCTCCAGCAGGTTCACCACCTGCGCCTGGATCGAGACATCCAGCGCGGCAATCGGCTCGTCACAGACGATGAATTTCGGGTTCAGCGCCAAGGCGCGCGCGATGCCGATGCGCTGCCGCTGCCCGCCCGAGAAGGCATAGGGATAGCGGTTGGCAAAGGCCCGGTTCAGCCCGACCTGATCCATCAGCTCGTAGATGCGGGCCAGTTTCTGATCGCGCGACAGGGTCGTGTGTTCCTCCAGCGGCTCGCCGATGATGTCGGCCACGGTCATGCGCGGGTTCAGGCTGGCCTGCGGGTCCTGAAACACCATCTGCATGGTCGGGCGCTTCTTGCGCAGGGCATGGGGCGCCAGCGCCGGGATTTCGTCGCCGTCAATGCGCACCGACCCGGCCGTGGGTTCGTAAAGCCGCAGGATGGCACGGCCCACGGTCGATTTGCCGCAGCCGGATTCGCCCACCAGCCCCAGGGTCTCGCCCGGCATGATATGGAAGGACACGTCATCCACCGCCTTCACATCGCCGGTATGGCGACGCAGGAGGCCGGAATGGATGGGGAAATACATCTTGAGGTTCTTCACCTCGACCAGCGGGGCCATGGTGGCATCAAGCATGGGCGGCCTCCTGAGGGGCGGGGGCGTGCCAGTGGCAGGCCACGTCATGCCCCTCGCCCAGGGTGCGGGCGTCGATGCTGCGGCGGGCCGGGTTTTCTGCGCGGCAGCGGTCAAAGGCATGGGCGCAGCGCGGGGCGAAGGGGCAGGCGGCGGGGGGCGCGGTCAGGATCGGGGGCTGGCCCTCGATTGCCTCCAACTTGGCGCTGCGCGGCCCGTGCAGCTTGGGGATCGTGCGCAAAAGCGCCCGCGTATAGGGGTGCTGGGGCTGCGCAAACACCTCGCGCACCGGGCCCTGTTCGGCCACTTGCCCGCCATACATCACCATGATGCGGTCGGCGATGCCCGCAATCACCCCCAGATCATGCGTGATCCAGATGATTGCCATGCCCAGCTTTTGCCGCAGCTCTTTCACCAGTTCCAGAATTTGCGCCTGAATGGTCACGTCCAGCGCCGTGGTCGGCTCGTCGGCAATCAGCACTTCGGGGTCGCAGGCCAGGGCTATCGCAATCATCACGCGCTGCCGCATCCCGCCTGAAAACTGGTGCGGATAGGCCTTCAGCCGCTTGCGCGCATCGGGGATGCCGACCAGCTCCAGCAGCTCTACAGCGCGTTCCACCGCCTGCGCCTTGCTCAGGCCCATATGGTGCATCAGCGGTTCCATGATCTGATTGCCCACGGTGAACACCGGGTTCAGCGAGGTCATCGGGTCTTGGAACACAAAGCCGATGCGCGCGCCGCGCACCCGGCGCAGTTCCTCGGGGCTGGCTTTCAGCAGGTCCACACCGCCCAGCAACACCTCGCCGCCGCAGACATCGGCCGGGGGCGAGGGCAGCAGCCCGATCAGCGACATCATGGTCACCGATTTGCCAGAGCCGCTTTCGCCCACCACGCCCAGCAACTCGCCGGGACGCAGAGTAAAGCTGACATCGTTCACCGCATGGACGTGCCCGCCCCGGGTGCGGAAAACGGTCTTCAAACCGCGCACTTCAAGCACTGGCTTAGCCCGATCGGGCATCGGCTATACCCCCAAGTTTATGTTCTTTTTGGCCTTTTCGGCATTCGGCCGGCCAAATTCCTTGACCGTCGGGTCAAGTGTTAGCGGATTCGCCAATCCGTGCAAGCGGCTTTGGCACTCTGCCATGTGAAACGGGCAGCATGACTTGGCGGCAGGCCCGGGGGGTTGCACTTGCGCGGCTGCGGGTTCAGGCTGCGGGCGATTTGATCACAAAAGTGCCGCGCCATGCCCGAACGCCTCTCTGCCCGCCAGATCCTTGACCGGCTGATCGCCTTTCCGACGGTCAGCCGCGACAGCAACCTCCCGTTGATCGACTGGGTGGAGGATTATCTTGCAGGCTGGGGCGTGACCGCGCATCGGGTGCCCAATCCCGAGGGCACCAAGGCTGCGCTTTACGCCAGCGCCGGGCCTGCGGTGCCGGGCGGGGTGATCCTGTCGGGCCATAGCGATGTGGTGCCGGTGGAGGGGCAGGCCTGGACCGTGGACCCCTGGCAGGTGACCGAGCGTGACGGCAAGCTGATCGGGCGCGGGGTCTGCGACATGAAGGGTTTTGTGGCGCTGGCCTTGGCCGCCGTGCCGCTGGCCTTGCAGCGCGGGGTGAAGCGCCCGCTGCAAATCGCGATTTCCTATGATGAGGAGCTGGGCTGCACCGGCGCGCCCCCGATGATCGCCGCCATGGCTGCGGGCCTGCCGCGTGCCAGCGCCGTGGTGGTGGGCGAGCCATCCATGATGCGCATGGTGAACGGTCATAAGGGCGGCCACGGGTTTCGCGTGCATGTTCAGGGGTTTGAGGTGCATTCCTCGATCCTGCACACCGGGGTTTCGGCCATCATGGAAGGCGCAAAGCTGATCGACTGGGCCAATCGGGTGAATGCCGAGAATCAGGCCAAGCCGGTCACGACGCTGGCCGCCATGTTCGATCCGCCTTTCACCACCGCCCATATCGGCACCATTCAGGGCGGCACGGCAGAGAATATCACCGCCAAGGATTGCCGCTTTGGCCTCGGGTTCCGCTGTGTGCCGGGCGAAGACCCCCTCGCATGGGTGGCGCGGCTGCGGGCCGAAGCGGCGCGGCTTGAGGCCGCCATGCAGGCGATCCGCCCCGAGGCCCGCATCCTGCTGGAGGAGGTGTTCTATGTGCCGCCGCTGGTGCCTGAAACCCATGGCGCGGCCGAGGCGCTGGTGCGGCGCCTGACCGGCGACAATGGCACTTCGGTGGTCAGCTATGGCACCGAGGCCGGGCAGTTTCAGGCCGAGGGCTATTCGGCAGTGGTCTGCGGCCCCGGCGATATTGCGCAGGCGCATCAGCCGGATGAATGGCTCTCGGTCGCGCAGTTCGAGGCCGGGTGGCGCTTCATGGAGGCCCTGGTCGAGGATCTGGCGCGATGAGAGGCGCGCCGATCACGCTGGCCACGCCTGTCCGCTTTGCCGATCCGCTGCCAGAGCGGGCCGATGTGGTGGTGATCGGCGGCGGCGTGATCGGGGTGATGACGGCCTGGCATCTGGCCGAGGCAGGCGCCCGCGTCGTCCTGTGCGAAAAGGGCCGGGTGGCGGGCGAGCAATCCAGCCGCAACTGGGGCTGGATCCGCCAGCAAGGCCGCGATTTCGGCGAATTGCCGATCATGATGGAGAGCCTGCGGCAATGGCAGGCCCTGTCGGAGGAGATCGGGCCAGAGCTGGGCTTCACCCAACAGGGCGTCCTCTATCTCGCGCGCAGCGAGGCCGAGATGGCGGGCTTTGAAGGCTGGCTGGCCGAGGCCAAGGGCTTTGGCGTTGACAGCCGGATGCTCAGCCGCGCCGAGGTGGCGTCGCGGATCGAGGGCGCCGCCGCGCCCTGGATCGGCGGGCTGTTCACCCCCTCGGATGCGCGGGCCGAGCCTTGGGGCGCGGTGCCCTTGCTGGCCGAAGGCGCGCGGCGGCGTGGTGCCCAGATCAGCGAGCATTGCGCGGTGCGCAGCCTCGATCTGGCGGCGGGGCGCGTGGCGGGGGTGGTGACGGAACGCGGGCGCATCGCCTGCGATCAGGTGGTGCTGGCCGGGGGCGCATGGTCTGCGCTGTTTGCCCGTGCCCATGGCGTGAGCTTCCCGCAACTGTCGGTGCGCGCCACGGTGATGGCGACCGCGCCAATGCCAGAAATCTTTGCCGGCAATGCCGTGGATGACCGCTTTGCCTTCCGCCGCCGCGCGGATGGCGGCTATACGCTGGCCCCCGGCGGGTCGCATGATTTCCACCTTGGCCCGGATGCCTTCCGCCACTTTGGCCGCTATCTGCCCATGCTGCAAAAGGATTTCCGCAGCACCACGTTTCATGCCTCTGCCCCGCGCGGCTTTCCCGATGGCTGGGGCACGCCGCGCCGCTGGGGCGAGGGGCCCAGCCCCTTCGAGGCAATGCGCGTGCTGGACCCGGCCCCCTCGGTGCCGCTGATGAGCCGCGTTCTGGCTGATTTTGCCGCCGCCTTCCCGGCGCTTGGCCGCCCCAAACTGGTGGCGGCCTGGGCGGGGATGATCGACACGCTGCCCGACATCGTGCCGGTGGTGGACCGGGTGGCGGCGCTGCCCGGCCTGATCCTTGCCACCGGCATGTGCGGCCATGGCTTTGGCATCGGGCCGGGCATCGGGCGCGTGGTGGCCGACCTCGCGCTGAACCGCCCGCCCGCGCATGACCTGTCGCGCTTCCGACTGTCGCGTTTTACCGACGGATCAAAACTCACCCCCGGCCCGTCGCTGTAAGGCAGGACAGGCCGCCGAAACCTTGCCAGATTGGCCCCAGATCAACCGGAGAGACCCATGGCCCCCCGCAACCGCTTTGCCGAACTTCTGCCCGAAATCACCGCCTGGCGCCGCGATTTCCACGAACACCCCGAGCTGCAATTCGACGTGCATCGCACTGCCGCCAAGGTGGCCGAGCTGCTGCGCGGCTTTGGCTGCGACGAGGTGGTGGAGGGCATTGGCCGCACCGGCGTGGTGGGGGTGATCCAGGGCAGGAATGGCGGCTCGGGGCGGGTGATCGGCTTGCGCGCCGATATGGACGCCCTGCCGATCATCGAGCAGACCGGGCTCGATTATGCCTCCAAGACGCCGGGCAAGATGCATGCCTGCGGCCATGACGGCCACACCGCCATGTTGCTGGGCGCTGCCAAATATCTGGCCGAAACCCGCAATTTCGATGGCACCGCCGTGGTGATCTTCCAGCCCGCCGAGGAGGGCGGCGGTGGCGGGCGCGAGATGGTGCAAGATGGCATGATGGAGCGCTTCGGCATTCAGGAAGTCTATGGCATGCACAATATGCCGGGGATTCCGGTGGGTCATTTCGCCATCCGCCCCGGCGCCATCATGGCCGCCGCCGATCAGTTCGAGATCGTGGTGACCGGCAAGGGCGGCCATGCCGCCAAGCCGCATGAATGCATCGACACGACCGTGGTGGCCGCCCATATCATCGTGGCGGCGCAGACCATTGCCAGCCGCACCGTGGACCCGCTGAAACAGGTGGTGGTGTCGATCTGCACTCTGGCCACCGATTCCACCGCCCATAACGTCATCCCGCAGGTGGTGAAGATGAAGGGCACGGTGCGCACCATGGATGCCGCCGTGCAGGAGCAGGTGATCCAGCGCCTGCGCGAGATCGTCGAGGGCACGGCGCTGGCGCTTGGGGCCAGGGCCGAGCTGGATTACCAGCGCGGCTATCCGGTGACGGTGAATGCCGAGGAGAACACCGCCCATGCGGTCGAGGTGGCGCGCGCGGTCTCGGGCGTGGTCGATGCCGATACGCCGCCGCTGATGGGGGCCGAGGATTTCAGCTATATGCTGAACGAGCGCCCCGGCGCCTATATCTTCCTGGGCAATGGCGATACGGCCATGGTGCATCACCCCGCCTATAACTTTGACGACAATGCCATTCCCTTCGGCGCCAGCTGGTATGTGGGCATGGTCGAGGCGCGGATGCCCGCCTGAGGCGCACGGGTGGGGGCGTTTCACGCCCCCCTCACTCCTCCTCCGGCGGGTCGAAATGGCCGTGGCTGGTCTTGTCCCACCAGAAGGGCTTGCGCACCATCTCCCAGGCCGCCTTGTAGGAGGCCAGCGCACCGAGCGGAAAATAGAAATGCAGCAGCGGCACCCAGAGCGGCGAAACCTTGCTGGGGGTCAGCCGCATGGCCATCAGGGTGATTGCCACCTGCACGGCCTCGGTGAACAGGAAGATGCCCAGCAGCGTGTTCGACATGGCGGGCGGCAGCGTGGCCGAAACCGGGTGATGCAGGCCAAGCGGCACGATCCAGAAGCTCCACAGCACCGGGGCCAGGACGAATTGCGACAGGGTGCACAGGAACAGGGTCTGAAAGCCCAGAAACTTCCACCAGCCCAATTGCCGCAGCAAAAGCCCCGGCTGACGCATATGCACGCCGTAGGTCATCATATAGCCCTTGAGCCAGCGTGAGCGCTGCTTGATCCAGGGCAGGGCGCGGCAATTGGCTTCCTCGAAGGTGGTGGTGTCCAGCAATTCGGTGCGGTAGCCGTGTCGGGCCAGACGCATGCCCAGATCGGCATCCTCGGTCACATTGCAGGCATCCCAGGCCCCCAGTTCCTCCAGCGCGCCACGGCGGAAGAACAGCGTCGTGCCGCCCAGCGGGATCGGCAGGCCCAGCCGCGCAAGGCCGGGCAGCATGATGCGGAACCAGGCGGCGTATTCCATGGTGAAACAGCGCGACAGCCAGTTGGTGCGCGGGTTGTAGAAATCCAGCACGCCTTGCAGGCAGGCCACCTCGGCGCCGCGATTGTGGAACCGCGCCACGACCTTGCGGATCTGGTCCGGCTCGGGCGCGTCTTCGGCATCATAGACCCCGATGATCGCGCCCCGGCACAGGTCCAGCGCGTGATTGAGCGCGCGTGGCTTGGTGCGGATGGCGCCATCTGGCACCACGACAATGCGCATCCAGGCTGGCAGATCGGCGCGGCGCAGGGCATTGCGCGTCACCTTGTCATCTTCCTCGACCACCAGCAGGATATCCAGCCGCTCGCGCGGGTAATCCAGCCGGGACAGGCGCCGGACCAGCCGGGGCGCGATGTCGCTTTCATTGTAAAGCGCCACCATGACCGAGACGGTGGGCCAGCGGTCGGGGGCGGGGCCGGGCGGCTCGGGCTGCGCATGGCGCAGGCTGGCAAAGACGGCGGCGGTTTTCAGCAGCGTGGTCAGCACCAGTGTCAGCACCGCCCAGAGGGTCAGCGCCCAGACCATGAGCATCGGCGCCAGAACCGTGGCCGCGACCAGCAGCACCACAATCGCCCGCACCCAAAGCAGATGCGTGTCCGACCCCCAGCCCCGGCAGCTTTCCGCCTCGGGCACCCGGGTCAGCGCGGCGCGGTCCAGGCTGCGGCCCCGCAGCGCCAGAAGGGCGGCCTCCAGCAGCTCGGGCGTGGTGAGAGCCATGGCGACCCGGCCAAAGCGGGCATTCAGCGCGGCGCGGTGAAAGGCGAAATCTTCGGGATAGGCGGTGGCGATCACGGTCAGATCGCCAATCTGGCGCCAGGGGATCAGCCCGTCGCGCAGGCAGGCCCCGGCCCCCATGGCATCGACCAGCCGGGGGTCGGGCGGCATGGCGCCGAAATCGGCCAGCTCCACCCCCCAGTGCCGGGCCAGCGCGCCGAACAGCCTGGTCTCGTCGATCATCCCGCGCGCCAGCAGGATATCGGCCAGCCGCCCGCGCTGCCGCGCCTGCAAGGACAGCGCCTGCACGATGTCGTCGGGGGCAACCAGCCCCTCGCGCAGCAGCATCACGCCCAGCGTTTCGGCGGTGGGGGTCGAGTGCATCCAGGGCTGCGACCGCGCGACCAGCGACAGCCGGGGCCCGGCCACAAAGGGCCGGGGCGGGGCAGGGCGCAGGGGAAGCCGCTCGGCGGTCATGGCATGCAAAAGGCTCAGGGGTGGTGATCCCTGAGCCTTGGCCCCAATTCGTTAACAGCCCGTTAAGGCCGTTAACAATTGGCTGCGATCCTGCGGTTCTGGCCTGAAAAATCAGGCGGCGCGACGATCCTGCATGGCTTTCGCAAAGCGGTCGAACAGGTAGAAGCTGTCTTGCGGGCCGGGGCTCGCCTCTGGGTGGTGCTGCACCGAAAAGACCGGCTTTCCCTCCACGGCGATTCCACAATTGGTGCCATCGAACAGCGAGACATGGGTTTCCACCACACCGGCCGGCAGGGTTTGCGCATCCACGGTGAAACCATGGTTCATCGAGGTGATCTCGACCTTGCCGGTGCCGATCTCCTTGACCGGGTGGTTGGCCCCGTGATGGCCATGGCCCATCTTCACCGTCTTGGCGCCAAGCGCCAAGGCCAGCATCTGATGCCCGAGGCAGATGCCAAAGACCGGCAGATCGCGCGCCAGCACGCCCTGGATCATCGGCACGGCATAGACGCCCGTGGCCGCCGGATCGCCGGGGCCATTCGACAGGAACACGCCCTCGGGATTATGCGCCAGCACCTCTTCGGCGGTGGCGGTGGCGGGCAGCACGATGACCTCGCAGCCCGCAGAGGCAAGGCAGCGCAGGATATTGCGCTTGGCGCCATAATCCACCGCGACCACCTTGAGCCCCGCGCCGGTCCGGGCGCTGTAACCCTCGGGCCAGGCCCAGCGTTGCTCGTTCCAGACATAGGATTGCGCGCATGTCACATCCTTTGCCAGATCGAGGCCGACAAGCCCCTTCCAGCCGCGCGCTTTGGCGACCAGCGCCTCGATGTCGAACTTGCCTTCGGGGTTGAAGGCCAGCGCCACATGCGGCGCGCCTTGCTGGCGGATGGCGCGGGTCAGGCGGCGGGTGTCAAGGCCGCCAATGCCGATCCGCCCCTTGGAGGCCATCCATTGTTGCAGATCCGAGGTGGCGCGCCAGTTCGACGGCTCGGTCGGATCCCATTTCACCACCATGCCCGCGGCCACCGGCTCGGCGGTTTCGTCATCCTCGGCGGTGACGCCGGTATTGCCGATATGGGGGAAGGTGAAGGTGACGATCTGGCCCGCATAGGAGGGATCAGTCATGATCTCCTGATAGCCGGTCATCGAGGTGTTGAACACCAGCTCGGCCACCGTCTCGCCGGGGGTGCCAAAGCCTTTGCCGTAAAAGATCGTGCCGTCTGCGAGGGCAAGGCAGGCGGTGGGGGCAGCTAGCTTTGTCATGGCGACTCTCCGGATAAACGGGGCGGAACATAGTGGCAGGGCGCGGGGGGGGCAAGGGCTTTGCGCATCGGAAATGCGCAATTATGTTGTGCAGCAAAATCAATGGCTTGGCTTTCGCGCTGCGCATTGTGTTACAGGGCGTGTGCAGATAGGATGCGCGCAGGCGAAACCAGTGACGGATTTTGGCATGACCATGCGCGACCAGCTTCAGACGGCGTTGAAAGAGGCGATGAAGGCCAAGGCGGCGGATCGGCTCTCGGCGCTGCGGCTGATCAATGCCGCCATCAAGGACCGCGAGATCGCGCTGCGCACCGAAGGGGGCGAGGTGGATGATGCCGCGATCCTGGCCATTCTGGGCAAGATGGTGAAGCAGCGGCAGGAAAGCGCGCGCGCCTATGAAGAGGGCGGGCGGCTGGAGCTGGCCGAGAAGGAACTGGCGGAAATCGCGGTGATTTCCGAATTCCTGCCGCGCCAGCTTTCGGGCGACGAGGTGGCGCAGGCCATCCGCGCGGCCATCGCCGAGGCCGGTGCGGCCAGCATCCGCGACATGGGCAAGGTGATGGCGGTGCTGAAGGCCAAATATACCGGCCAGATGGATTTCGGCGCCGTGGGGCCGACCGTCAAGGACATGCTGGCCTGAGCGCGCATCACCTAGACCCGCATGACCCAGACCCGCATGACCCAGACCCGCATGACCCGGGCCCGCATGACCTGAGTTTCACATGGCGGGCCTGATCCTCGACCAGTGGCAGGTGGCGCGGTTGCGCCCCGGCCCGGTGCGGATTTTCCCCGATGGCTGTCAGGATGTGATCTGGGTGCATCTGCCGGGGCAGGCGCCGGTCTGGAAGCCCGCCACGCTGGACCCGCAGGTTCGCTGGCTCCACGGGGCCGAGGGCGCCGCCCTGCGCGGCTTTCGCCTTGCCCCCGGGTGCCGGATGCCCGCCGCGCTGTGGCGGGCGCTTGATCCCGAAAAACCCGATGAGGTGGCCGCGATTGCAGCCCTGTGCCAGCGCAGCCCGGCGCTGAGCGAGATGCTGGCCGCGCTGGCCTTGGCCCCTGCGGGTGCGGCGGCGCTGGCCCGGCAGCTGGGGCAAAGTCTGCGCAGCCTGCAACGCCTCTCCGTCACGGAAACCGGCCAGCCACCGCTGTTCTGGCTGCGGCTGGCCCGGCTGCGCCGCGCCATGGCAGAGGCAGGCGCGGGCGCCGCACTGGCCGAGGCCGCCGCAGGCGCGGGCTTTGCCGATCAGGCCCATTTCACCCGCGAGGCCCGGCATTTCCTCGGCGCCCCGCCGGGCCGCCTGCTGGCCGATGCCGAGGCGATGGCGGCGCTGCTGGCGTCGGGGCTTTAGGCGCTCAGCCGACCTTGGTGCAAATCTCCACCATGGTGCCATCGGGCGTGCGCACATAGGCGGTGGTCTGGCCCCACTCCATCTGCTCCACCCCCTGCACCAGATCGGCCCCGGCCGCCACCGCCCGGGCCAAGGCGGCGGCCACATCCTCGGTCTCGAAGGCCAGCTCGAAACAGGGCAGGGCCGGCGGCTCGGTCGCGACGCGCTTGCCCAATTGCGCCATCAGCTTGATGGAACAGAAGGACAGCTTGGTCTCGCCGGTCTGCAATTCGCCGAAATCGCCGGACTCGTGCAAAAACCCCTGCGCCAGACCAAAGGCCTCGGCATAGAAGGCCAGGGTGGCAGGCACGTCCTGCACATAGAGGATGGTGTAACGGAAGATCATCTTTGGCTCCTTTTGCTGCGCTCAGGATGCGCCGGCTTTGCCGCCTTCGTCTTGAAGAAAGGCGACAGGGCGGCGCCTCAGCGCAGGGCGCGCAACCGCTGCCGCAGCTCGTGCTCCAGCGCCAGCCGCTCCTCCGGGGTGAGGAAGGCGCCGATCTCCACTTCGCGCGGGCCGCCTTGCAGCGTCAGGTAATGCGGCACCGGGCCGCCGGTTGCGTGCCGGATCACCCGCACCCAATGCGGATTGGCCTGCCACTCCTGCCGCCGCTTGCGCGGTCCATGCCGGATGAGGGTGACCTGCGCGGCGCCCAGCACCAGATCCTCCAGAATTTCGGCATCGCGATAGGATCTCTCCAACCCCCACCACAGCGCCGCGATCGCCAGCACCAGAAAGGGCAGCACGCCCCACAGCACTGCCGTGCCGATCACCGCCAGCAAAGGCAGCGCGGTCAGCGCCGCGGTGCCGCCGATGAACCACACAAACCCCCGTCGCGGCAGCGAGCGATAGGGCCAAAGGTGCAGACGGTCGCCTTCCGGCGTGGGGGGAAGCCATTCAACGGGCATGATGGCAGGATGTTAGGGCAGGCGTGGCACGGCGCCAAGGGGCCAGCGCAGTCTCGCCAATTTGTCGTATTTCGGCCCAATGGCGGCAAAGCGGCTGGACCATGGTCCGAAGGCAGGGGGCGCCTTTTCGCGTAAAACGGGCCTATCTCCCGGCGCGGGCCGGGCAAACAGGAGGGCAGTCCATGAGCGACAGCGACCGTTATCAATTCACCTTTGACGCCGAAGGCGTCGCCACGGCGGTTTTCGAGGCGGAAGACGGGGGCTTTGAACCCGACAGCCTGGATGCCGATGAAAGTTACACCCTGCACGGCGCGGCGGTCTTGCATCTGGAACATGAGGGCGAGGCCGCCGAATGGGCGCTGTTGCTGCCCGAGGCCGAGGGATCGGACATCTGGGTCGAGGTCATCGACGGCCATGGCCATCTGGACCCCGCGCTGATCCCCGAAATTCTCGCCCGTCTGGGCGAGGGGACCGATGATGGCGCCGGTGGCGACGATGATGATGACGACGACGATGATAGGGACGATGACGGCGACGACGATGATGGCGGCTCGGGCCATGGCGATGACGATGGCCTCATCGGTGGCGACACCTACCGCTTTGTCTTTGCCGAGGATGGCCGCATCACGGCCATCTACGAGGTCGAAGATGATGGCGCGGAGGAGCGCGACTATATCTCGCCCGACGAGACCTATACCCGTGTCGGCGATCTGATCGTCAAGGTCGAGAGCGATGATGACGGCCCGGAATGGGAAATCTATGGCCCGCTGGCTGGCACTGACCTCTGGGTCGAGCTGGCCGATGGCCGGGGCGAGATCGCGCTGGATGCCGCCAGCCTCGCCGCGCTGATCGCCGCCGAGGATGGCGTGGCGACCTCGCCCGATAATGACGACGACGATGAATATCGCGGCGATGACAGTGATGATGATTTCGATGGCGGCAGCGATGACGACGGCGATGATTGCTATATCGGCGGCGCGGGCGAGGATGACGTGGCCTTTGGCGGCGATACCGCCGTCACGGTCAACCTGCGCAAGACCGGCTTTCAGGAGACCGGGCGCGGCTTTGACCGCTTCGTCGGGATCGAGAACCTGACCGGCGGCTCCGGCCATGACCTTTTGGAGGGCAATGGCCGTGGCAACCGTCTGGCCGGCGGCGCCGGGGATGACCGGCTGCGCGGCGGGGGCGGCGATGATGGTCTTGCCGGCGGGCGCGGAGATGACCGGCTGGTCGGGGGACGGGGCGACGATGCCCTGGCCGGTGGCCGTGGCGACGATCGCCTGCATGGCGGCCATGGCCGCGACCTGCTGCGCGGCGGCGAGGGGGCGGATACCTTCGTCTTCGCCTCGGTGGCCGAGATCGGCCGGGGCGCCGCCCGCGACCGCATCACCGATTTCGAGCGCGGCGAGGATCACGTCGATCTTTCGGCACTGGACCTTGCCTTCATCGGGCGCGACCGCTTTGCAGGCGAAGGCGAGGCCGAGGTGCGCATCTCGGTCACCCGCCAGGGCGTGAACCTGCTGGGCGATACAGATGGCGATGGCCGCGCCGATTTCATGCTGACGCTGAAAGGGCTCAAGGGCTTTGACGCCGATGACCTGATCCTCTGATCTCCAAAGATCGCGCGGCAGAAGGGGGGCGCTCGCGTCCCCCTTTTTCTGTCTGAAAATATCCTCGGGGGGAGGCCCGGCAGGGCCGTGGGGGGCAGACAGCCCCCCGGCGACGGCAGCCCCAAGCGCCCCGT
>NZ_JAEULU010000061.1 GCF_016792925.1 Gemmobacter sp. | reverse complement strand
AGGAACAGCCCGATCAGCGGCGAAACCCCGATGCGCTGTGATCCGCTGATGTCAGAGGCCACGGCGATGGCGAAGGGCGCGATAAAGGCGGTGGCCTTGCCGGAAAGCGCATAAAGGCCAAAGGCTTCGGTCGCGCGCTCGGGCGTGGTGTGGAAGACCATCATGGTGCGCGAGGCCGCCTGCACCGTACCGCCCGCCGCCCCGATCAGGATGCCGCAAAGATACATGATCATGTCGGGCAGGGCCGAGCCGGGGGCCAGTTCCAGGCCGAAAATCTGCTCGCGCGACATGCCGACAATGACCGCGCAAACCAGGATCAGCACCCAGACCGAGGCCACGATCACCGGCTTTGGCCCGCGCGCCGCGTCGATCTTGCCGCCGATCCAGGTGGCCAGGGCACCGGCAATGGCGCCGATGATGCCGAAAACGCCGATCTGCGTGACGCTCCAGTCCAGCACGCCCGAGGCATAGACCCCGCCGAAGCCATAAAGCGCATTCAGCGAGTCGCGGTAGAACATCGAGGACATGAGATAGGCGAACAGGCTTTTCCGGCTTGGCAGGCTGACCAGCAGCAGCCCCAGATCCTCTATCGAGGCGCTAAAACCGCGCGGGGGGGCGGTGCGGTGCGGCTCTTTCACCCAAAGGAAGAAGGGCACCATGAACACCAGATACCAAAGCGCGGTAAAAGGGCCGACGGCACGGGTGCCCTCGCGCGCGCTAGCGTCCAGCCCGAGGATCGGGTCGAGGCCGATCAGGGTCTTGCCGCTGGCATTCTCGGCCAGCAGCGCCAGCATGATCAGCAGCGAGACCACGCCCCCGGCATAGCCAAAGGCAAAGCCGGAGCCGGAAAGCGCGCCCATTTCCTCGGGACTGGCAAGGCTGGGCATCAGCGAATTGGTGAAGATGGTGGCAAATTCCATGCCAATCAGGCCGAGGCCGAAACAGGCCATGGCAAAGGTGAGATCGGGCGCCGTGGGCATCAGGAACCACAAGCCAAATGCACCGATCACATAGCAGGCCGAGAAGGCCCAGATCCAGATCATGCGCCGCCCGGAGCCATCGGCCAGCGCCCCGAGGATCGGGGCGAGAAGCGCGATGGCGACCCCGGCGATGGTCTGGCCATAGCCCCAGACGGCCTGCGCCTGCGCCGCTGCCGCCTCGGGGGCCAAGCCAAGGCCCTGATAATGCGCCCGCGCCACTTCTGCAAAATAGGGGCCGAAGATGAAGGTCAGCAACAAGGTGTTGTAGGGTTGGCTGGCCCAATCGAAGAAATACCAGCCCCAGATCCGTTGCCTTGCCGTTGCCATGCCTGCCCCCTGCGGTTTCGGCGATGAAGCCCGAAACCGGGGCGAGGCGCAAGGATTTAACCTTGCGGTTCAGCTTTCCGGCGGCCAAGGCCGGGTGGCATCGGCCGCGATCCAGGCCTGCACCCAGCCGGGCAGCGCCGGGCTTTCGGGGTTTTCGCCCATCGCCGCGATCACCGTGGCAGGCGGCACCATCCCGGATTTGGAGGTGAAGGCCGAGCGCGCGAGCATCTGGCTGGTGCAGGTTTCGCCCCGCCACATGCTTTGCTCCAGATAGATGAAACGCGCATCCCAACCCACGCAGCGCGAGCGCATGGTGACGCGCTGGAACGCGGTCACCCGCTTGCGATAGCGGGTGGAATTGCCGGCAATCGCCATGCCCCAGCGGTGTTTCAGCACCACCTTGTCCAGCCCGGTGCGGATGCCCAGAGGCACCCGGCCCAGATCGAACAGGGTCAGGGTGCGGCCATTGTTCAGCTCCAGCCAGGGGTCGATGTCCCAGGGCCAGCAGATGTGCTGGCTGATATGGGTGTCCAGCAGGCCAAGACGCGGCGCGCGCCTGGCCTTCACGATTTCCTTGAGCAGACGGAGATAGGGATACATGGCAGGCCTCCTGTTGCCGGAGGTGCCGCCCGCCGCGCGCGCGGTCAAGCAAAACGCTGCGGAAATGGTTGTGCTTTTTGGGGCTTCGCGTTACCTCAACCACAACAGATAGTGAGGGCACCATGGTCTCGATCCTGCAAATTCTGCTGATGCTGCTTGGTGTGGCGCAGTTCATCATGCTGGCGCATATCGTCATGTCCTGGCTGATCAACTTTCAGGTGCTGAACCTGCGCCAGCCCATCGTGGCGCAGATCTGGTATGGGCTGAACCGGCTGCTGGAGCCGGTCTATGGCCGCCTGCGCCGGGTGCTGCCCGATCTGGGCGGCATTGATCTGGCGCCGCTGGTGGCGCTGCTGATCGTCTACGGGCTGCGCATCGTGGTGATCAACAACCTGTATGGCGCCTACTGATCCATGCAGCACCCGCGCGACCTGCTGGCGAGGATCTTTGGCTTTGGCGCGTTTCGCCCCGGTCAGGAAGAGATCGTCGAGGCGGTGCGTCTGGGGCGCGACACGCTCGCGATCATGCCGACAGGGGGGGGGAAATCCCTGTGTTTCCAATTGCCTGCGTTGTGTCGCGATGGAGTGACGGTGGTGATCTCGCCACTGATTGCGTTGATGCGCGATCAGGTGCGGTCTTTGCGCGAGGCGGGCGTGGAGGCGGGCGCGCTGACCTCGGGCAATACCGATCAGGAAACCGAGGAGGTGTTTCAGGCGCTGGATGAGGGGCGTCTGAAACTGTTGTACATGGCGCCGGAACGGCTGGCCTCGGGCGCCACCACCGCGCTGCTCAGGCGGGTCGGTGTCAGCCTGATCGCGGTGGATGAGGCGCATTGCGTCAGCCAATGGGGCCATGATTTCCGCCCCGATTACCTGCGCATCGGCGAGTTGAAGCGCAGCCTCGACGTGCCGCTGGCGGCTTTTACCGCCACCGCCGATGAGGAAACCCGGGCCGAGATCATCACCCGGCTGTTCGACGGGCGCGAACCTGCCACCTTTCTGCGGGGCTTTGATCGGCCCAATATCCACCTCGCCTTCGCGGTCAAGGACAGCCCGCGCAAGCAGATCCTTGATTTCGCGGCGGCCCGGCGCGGGCAATCGGGCATCGTCTATTGCGCCACGCGCTCGAAAACCGAGGTGCTGGCACAGGCGCTGCGCGAGGCGGGGCATTCGGCCTGCCATTACCATGGCGGCATGGAGGCCGACCCGCGCCGCGAGGTCGAGGTGCGCTTTCAGCAGGAAGACGGTCTGATCGTCTGCGCCACCATCGCCTTCGGCATGGGCATCGACAAGCCGGACATCCGCTGGGTGGCGCATGCCGATCTGTCGAAATCCATCGAGGCCTATTACCAGGAGATCGGGCGGGCCGGTCGCGATGGCGCCCCGGCTGAGACGCTGACGCTGTATGGCCCCGATGACATTCGCCTGCGCCGCTCCCAGATCGACGAAAGCCCGGCTCCGCTGGAGCGCAAGGAGGCCGATCACGCGCGGCTGAACGCGCTGCTGGGTCTGGCCGAGGCGATGTCTTGCCGCAGGCAGGTCTTGCTGCGCTATTTCGGCGAAGACAGCGCGCCTTGCGGCCATTGCGACCTGTGTGACCGGCCGGTGCAGCTGTTCGACGCCACCGATGCGGTGCGCAAGGCGCTTTCGGCGGCGCTGCGCACTGGCGAATGGTTCGGTTCGGGGCATCTGATCGACATTCTGACCGGCACCGCCACCGCCAAGGTGCGCGAGAAGGGCCATGATCAGCTGCCCACCTTCGGCGTCGGGCGCGAACTGACCAAGACCGTCTGGGGGGCGGTCTTCCGGCAGATGATGGGGCGCGACCTGCTGCGCCCCGACCCGGAACGCTTTGGCGGTTTGCGGATGACCGAGGCCGCGCGCCCCATCCTGCGCGGCGAGGAAAGCATCACCCTGCGCAAGGACACCTTGCAGACCACCGCGCGCCCGGCGGTGAAGGCCATGGTCTCGGAGGAAGATGCGCCGCTGCTCTCGGCCCTGAAGGCCAAGCGGCGGGCGCTGGCCGAGGCGGCACGGGTGCCCGCCTATGTGATCTTCCCCGACCGAACCCTGGCCGAGATGGCCGAGCGCCGCCCCGCGACACTGGACCAGATGGCCCAGATCAACGGCGTGGGGGCCAAAAAGCTGGAAAGCTACGGCGGGGCCTTCCTGGCCGTGATCACCGGGGCGGAGGAAAACCTGCATCCGGCACGGCTGCGTCTGGCGGGCCAGCCCGCCGCCGAGGTTTTTGACCGGCTGGCCGAGGCGCAGCTGCGGTTGATGCGCGGCGAGGATGGCACCGGCAAGCCGATGTCGCTGTCGCAGACCAGCCTGCGCCGCATCGCCGAGGCGCGCCCGCAGACGCTGGACGAGCTGGACCGCGCGGGCGATCTGGGCGCGGCCAAGCTGGAGCGCTTTGGCGAGGCCTTTCTGACGGTCTGCCGCGGCGCCTGACATCCGGTGACCTCAGGCCACCGAGGCTTCGTCTTCCGGCGCGACGGGCAGCACGCCGGGCGGCGTATAGGCGTGCAGCGCGTCAAAGATCGCGGTCTTGCGCAGCGGTTTGGTCAGATAGCGGTCAATCCCGGCGGCAAGGATGGCATCGGCGTCGCCCTCCATCGCATGCGCCGTAAGCGCGACGATGGGCACGTGGCTTTTGCCGGCCTCCAGCGTGCGGATGGCGCGGGTGGCCTCGCGCCCGTCCATCTCGGGCATGGAAATATCCATGAAGATCAGATCGGGCTGGAAGCGGCGGAACATGTCCACGGCTTCGCGGCCATTATTGGCAAATTCCAGATCCATCGCCAGATCCTTCACCATCTTGCGGAACACCAGCTGATTGGTGCGGTTGTCCTCGGCGGCGAGGACGCGCAGGCGGCGGTTGCCCTGGGGGCGCGGCGGCGGCGCGCTGCGGTTGGAGAGGCCCGGCTCTGACAGGGCTTGCAGGCGGCGATAGAGATCGGAGCGCAGCAGCGGCTTTTGCAGGAAGGCGGTCACATGTTCGGCCCCCGGCTGTTCGCGCGCGGTGGCGGGATGACCGGAGAGCAGCAGGATCGGCGCGGCGATGCCGGCGAGGCGCAGGGCCTGGGCGAAGGTCAGCCCGTCCATCTCGGGCATTTCGTGATCGGTCAGGATCACATCGAAATCGCGATCATGTTGAAGCAGCGCCAGCGCATCGGGGGCCGAGCGGCACAGCGCACAATCCATGCCGCAAGTGGCGAGCTGCCGCTCCAGGATGGTGCGGTTGATGAATTTGTCATCCACCACCAGCGCGCGCTTGAGCGAGACGAGCGCGGGGTGATCGTCGCCGGATTCCGCCACCGGAAGCGACAGCCGGAAGCCGAAGCAGGAGCCACGGCCCAGTTCGCTGTCGACCCAGACCGCGCCGCCCATATGTTCGACCAGCCGCTGCGTGATGGCAAGGCCAAGGCCGGTGCCTTCGAACTTGCGGTTCGACGCGCTGTCGACCTGATTGAATTCCCCGAAAATGTGATTGAGATTTTCCGGCGAGATGCCGATGCCGGTATCCTCCACCGTCACATGCAATTGCTGCACGCCTTCATCGGCCTCGATCCCGACGATGCGGATCAGGACATGGCCCGCTTCGGTGAATTTCACCGCATTGCCCATCAGGTTGGTCAGCACCTGCCGCAGCCGCCCGGGATCGCCGACATAGCGGGTAGGCAGGAACATGTCGAAATCAATCATCAGATCGACGCCCTTGGCCCGCGCCTTGGGTTGCAGCAGCATCGCCACCTCATGCACCACGCGCTCCAGGTCGAAGGGTTCGGGGTGCAGGGTCAGGCGCTCGGCCTCGATCTTGGAGTAATCGAGAATGTCATTGATGATCACCAGCAGCGCCTCGCCGGAGGAGCGGATGGTATCGGCGAACAGGCGCTGTTCGTCGCTGAGCGTGGTGTCGCACAGCAGTTCGGCCATGCCCACCACGCCATTCATCGGGGTGCGGATCTCGTGGCTCATATTGGCGAGGAAGGCGGATTTGGCGCGCACCGCAGCCTCGGCGGCCTCGCGCGCCGATTCCAGCGCGGCCTGTTGGTTGCGCACCTCGGTCACATCGACGCGCAGGCCGACGCGTCCGCCATCGGGGGTCTCCTTGTCGATGACGCGGATCCAGCGTTCGCCTGCGGTGCGATGTTCAAAATCAATGCTTTTCTGGCTGCGCATTTGCAGGCGTTCGCGCAGCCATTCCTCCTCGCGGCCAATGGCATCGGCATATTGCCGGTTTTCCAGCCCGAAGCGCAGGATGGATTCGAAGCTGGCGCCCGGCATCATGGCGGGGGCGCTTTCGGCATAAAGGTCGCGGTAGCGTTGATTGCAGACCATGAGCCGGTCCTCCCTGTCGAAAAGCACGAAACCGTCGGGGATCGCCTCGATGGCGGCCCAGATGCGCATCTGTTCGGTGATGTCGAGCGCGAGGCTCACCAGATCCCCGTCGCGGGCGCGGCGGTCCACCAGCCGCACCCATTGCCCGGTCGCAAGTTGCAGCACCACCGGCTCGATCGGGTCATTGTCCCAGCGGGCAAGCATGCGCGCGCACCAGGCGGCGGGGGTCTCGCCGCCGATCTCCACCACGCCATTCATCGCGATGGTTTGCAGCACCTCGTCATAGCCCTTGCCGGGCGCGATGTCGTGGCAGTGAAACAGCGTGCGGAAGGCATCATTGGCGGCGACCAGATGATTGGTGGCATCAAACACGGCAAAGCCGTCGCGGATGGTGTCGATCGAATCCCACAACCGCCGCTCGGCCATGACGGCGGCGGTATGCGCGCGCTCCAGCTCATCGAGAAAGCGCAGGTTCTGGCCTTTCAGCGCCTCGGCCTCGGACAGCGCCGATTTCACCACCTGCCGTTGTTCGACGATCTGATCCGACAGGGCGCGGGCATGCAGGGCCAGCTTGGCATTGGCCGCAAAAAGCTCGCGGCTTTTCTGTTCCAGCAGGCGTTCCGCCGCAAGCCGCGCCCGCCTCTCCTTTGCCAGCCGATCTGTCAGATCCATGCCCAACCCGTTCCTGTCACCATCCGGACCTGCCGCCCTGGCAGCGCGCCCCGAGTCGCAAGCTGGCGCAACAAAATGAAACAAAACTTAACGCGAACAAAAACGGAAAGGCCCACAGGCGGCGATTGCGCGCCGCCGAAGGCCGTGGCAGCATCAGGGCCAAGATTTCCGGAGGATTTTTCATGTTCGCCTTGCGCCGCGTTTTTGCTGCTGCCCTGATGATTTCCGTGATGGCGCCGCCCGCAATGGCCCAGCAAGAGCTGGTTCCGGCCCAGCGATTCGTGCTGAGCCAGGATGCAGACCTGCCGGGCGGCGATCTTTCGACGCAGCTGGACACCACGCTGGAGGCCTGCGAACGCGCCTGCACCGCCGATCAGCGCTGCACGCATTTCACCTTCAATACGCGCAACGGCTCGTGCTTTCCCAAGCAAGACCCCGGCGCGGAGGCGTTTTATCAGGGCGCATTGTCGGGGCGGTTGCTGGCCAATAATGACAAGGTGATTGCGGCGGCTCCGGCGCGGCGGGCCGAGCTGGGCTTCCTGTCGGACAGCGAGCTGGGCGAGGCCCTGGTGCAGGCGCAGGGCCTTGCGAACCGCCATACCAGCGGTGCCTGGAGCGATGAGGAGCATCTGTCCAGCGCGCGCGGGCGCGAGGCGGAGGGCGATCTGGCGGGGGCATCGGATTTCGCGGGGGCGGCGGTCAATGCCTCGGACAAGGCGGAGGTCTGGGCCGAATATGCGCGGCTGTTGTTCGAGGCGGGCGCGGTGGATCAGGCCAATCCGGGCGAGTATCGCAGCCGGGCGACGCTGGCGGCGATCAATGCCTATCTGCGGGCGGGCAACAAGGCCGTGCGGCATAATGCGCTGGTGGTGATGGCCCGCGCGATGGAGGCCAATGGCCGGGGCGCCGAGGCGGTGAAGGCGCTGCGTCTGGCGCAGGACCAGCAACCGCGCGACGAGACGGCGGCCCTGCTGGAGGATTACGCCGGGAAATACGGGTTCCGCATTCTGGAAACCGATGTGCAAAGCAACAATGCGCGCCCGCGGGTCTGTGTGAACCTGTCGGAATCGCTGGTGGAATCGGGGCTCGATTACACGCCCTTCGTGCAACTACCCGAGGCGGGGCTGACGGTGCAGCCTGCGGGCTGGCGGCAGCTGTGCATTGATGGCGTCAGCCATGGCAAACGCTATCAGTTCACCTTCCGCGAGGGGCTGCCCTCGGCCGATGGGCAGGTGCTGGCGAAATCGGTGCAGGTCAGCGCCTATGTGCGCGACCGCGAGCCGGGGGTGAAGTTCTCCGGCCGGGCCTATGTGCTGCCCAAGACCGAAGGCGCGGGCTTGCCGGTGGTGACGGTGAATACCGAAACGCTGGATCTAGAGGTGTTCCGCGTGTCTGACCGCAATATCTTGCGGGCGGTGCAGAATGGATACCTGAGCTGGCCGATGGCGGAATATCAGGAATCGGGCTTTACCGATGATGTGGGCGAGCGGCTTTGGAAAGGCCAGGCGACGGTGCAGCAAGAGGTGAACACCGATGTCACCACCCGCCTGCCGATGGGCGAGGCGCTGAAAGGCCTGACGCCCGGCATCTATGCGCTGAAGGCCAGCGTGCCGGGAGTGGACCCCTATGAGACCCCGGCGGCATGGCAATGGTTTGTGGTGTCGGATCTGGGCATCACCTCGCTGTCGGGCACCGATGGGCTGCATGTGATCCTGCGGGGCCTTGCCGGGGCTGAGGCGAAGGCGGGCGTGACGGTGCAATTGCTGTCCCGCGCCAATACCGTGCTGGGCGAGGCGCTGAGCGACGACAAGGGCTATGCCCGCTTTGACGCCGGGCTGACGCGCGGCACCGGCGGCGCGGCCCCTGCGATGATCGTGGCGCGGCAGGGCGAGGCCGATCTGGCCTTCCTGTCGCTGACCGACCCGGAGTTTGATCTGTCGGATCGCGGCGTGGAAGGCCGCGAGGCGGCGGGGCCGGTGGATGTGTTCCTGACCACGGATCGCGGCGCTTACCGCGCGGGGGAAACGGTCTATGCCACGGCGCTGACCCGTGATCCGCAGGCGCAGGCCATCGAGGGTCTGCCGCTGACCGCGATTTTCAAGCGCCCGGATGGGGTGGAATATGCCCGCGCGCAGGTTGCTGACGCGGGCAAGGGCGGCCATGTCTTCGCGCAGCCCATTGCGGGCTCTGCGCCGCGCGGCGTCTGGCGGATGGAGGTTTTCGCCGATCTGGAAGGCGCGGCCTTGGCAAGCCAGACCTTTCTGGTCGAGGATTTCCTGCCGGAACGCATTGATTACACGATGAAACTCGACACGCCGGAGGTGAAGCCCGGCGAGATGGCGGAACTGTCGGTCGAGGCGAAATATCTGTTCGGGGCGCCGGGGGCCGATCTGGCGATCGAGGGCGAAACGCTGTTGCGTGCGGCCAAGGGCCTCAAGGAGTTCCCCGGCTATGTCTTTGGCCGCCACGATCAACCCTTTGATGCGCGGATGGAGAGCTTCGGCGGCAGCCGCACCGATGCGGCGGGCAAGGCGCTGGTGACCGCGCTGCTGCCCGAGGTGGAAAATGCTGACCGCCCGCTGGAGGCGCGCTTTACCCTGCGCATCGCCGAAGGCTCGGGCCGTCCGGTGGAGCGGCGGCTGGAGCAGGTGTTGACGCCCTCGGCCCCCATGATCGGCATCAAGCCGCTGTTTGAGGGCGAGGTGCCGGAGGGCGGTGAGGCGCGGTTTGAACTGATCGGCGTGGGGGCTGGCGCGCAGGCTGAGCCGATGAAAGTGGCGTGGGAGCTGACCCGCGTGCAGACCGATTACCAATGGTATTCCTATTCCGGCAACTGGAACTGGGAGCCGGTGACCACCCGCAGCCGCGTGGCCAATGGCGAAGCGATGCTGGGCCGCGATCCGGTGCAGGTGGCGGCGGGCGTGGAATGGGGCGAATATGAGCTGTCGGTCAGCCGGATCGACGGCACGCCCGCGGTCAGCTCCACCAGCTTCTATGCCGGTTGGTATGTGCCGGCGGATGCCAGCGCCACGCCGGATACGCTGGAGCTTTCGCTGGACAAACCGGCCTATCGCCCCGGCGAGACGGCGCAACTGCGGCTGGTGCCGCGCGCGGCGGGCACGGCGCTGGTCATGGTGATGTCGGATCATTTGGTGTCGATGCAGGCGGTGGAAGTGACCGAGGGCGAGAACAAGATTGATCTGCCGGTCACCGATCAATGGGGCGCAGGGGTCTATGTGACGGCAAGCGTCTTGCGGCCGATGGATGTGGCGTCGGGGCGCAACCCGGCCCGCGCGCTTGGCCTGACCCATGCGGCGATTGATCCGGGCGCGGCCAAGCTGGCCGTGGCGGTGCAGGCCCCGGCCGAAAGCGCGCCGCGCGAGCCGGTTGAGGTGGCGGTGAAGGTCGATGGCGTGGCCGAGGGCGATACGGCCTATGTCACCATCGCGGCGGTGGATGTGGGTATCCTGAACCTGACCGGGTTCAAATCGCCCGATCCGAGCGCCTATTACTTTGGTCAGCGCAAGCTGGGCGTCGGCATCCGCGACATTTACGGCCGGCTGATCGACGGGCTGAACGGGGCCGAGGGGCAGGTGCGCTCGGGCGGGGATGCGGGCGCGCAGGCGCGGCTGCAAGCGCCGCCGCCCACCGAGGAGCTGGTGGCCTATTTCACTGGCCCGGTGCAGGTGGGGGCCGATGGTCTGGCCCGCGCGACGTTTGACATGCCCGCCTTCAACGGCACGGTGAAGGTAATGGCGGTGGCCTGGTCGGGCAAGGCCGTGGGGCAGGCGGAGGCCGAAATCCTGGTGCGCGATCCGGTGGTGGTGACGGCCTCGCTGCCGCGCTTCATGGCACCGGGGGATGAAAGCCGGTTGCTGCTGGAGGTGGTGCATGCCACCGGCCCGGCAGGGCAGATGAAGCTGGCGGCGGTGGCCGAGGGCGTGACGCTGGGCGATATGCCTGCCACCATTGATCTGGGCGAAAAGCAGAAGCAGGTGATCCGCGTGCCGGTGACGGCGGGGGCGGCGGGCCTGCACAAGGTGGTGGTGACGCTGACCACGCCGGATGGCAAGGATCTGGTGAAGACCCTGCAAATCCCGGTGCAATCGGGCGAGCCGGAAGTGGCGCGCATCTCGCGCTTCGATCTGGATCAAGGGCAGGAATTCACCTTTGACGCCAATGCCTTGGCGGGCTATCTGCCCGGCACGGCCAAGGCCACCCTCGCGGTCGGCCCCATCGCGCGGCTGAATGCGCCGGGCCTGCTTCAGGCGCTGGATGCCTACCCTTACGGCTGCACCGAGCAGATGACCTCGCGCGCGCTGCCCCTGGTTTACTTTGATCAGGTGGCGCAGGTGATGCAGCTGAAAGGGGCCGAGAATATCAGCCTGCGCATCGCGCAATCGGTGACCGAGATCTTGCAGAACCAGAACTCGGAGGGGTCGTTCGGCCTGTGGTCGGCGCCGGAAAGCGCCGGGCAAGACCTGTGGCTGGATGCCTATGTGACCGACTTCCTGTCGCGGGCGCGGGCACAGGGCCATCAGGTGCCGGACCTCGCCTTCCGCAACGCCTTGGACAATCTGCGCAATCAGGTGAATTACTACGCCGATTTCGACAATGGCGGGCAGGATCTGGCCTATGCCCTGCTGGTGCTGGCGCGCGAAGGTGCGGCGGCAGTGGGCGATCTGCGCTATTATGCCGATGTGAAGGGCGATGCCTTCGCCACCGCGCTGGCGCAGGCGCAGATCGGGGCGGCGCTGGCCTCTTACGGCGACCCGAGCCGGGCCGATGCGATGTTCGCCAAGGCCATGGCGCGGATCGACGGGGCGGCTCCGCAAACCGAACAGCTTTTCCGCGCCGATTATGGCACGGACCGGCGCGATGCGGCGGCGGTGCTGACGCTGGCGGTGGAGGCGGGCTCCAATGCGGTGAACCGGGACGATCTGGTGGCGCGGATCGCCACCGAGGGCGCGATGTCCACGCAGGAAAGCGTCTGGTCGCTGCTGGCAACCAATGCGCTGATCGACAGCGCGGGCGCGGATGTGACGATGAATGGCGAAGCCGTCACCGGCCCGCTGGTGCGCGTGCTGTCCGAGGGGGGCGCGCCGACGGTGGTGCAGAACAATGGCGCGAAAACTGCCGTGACGCTGACCACTTTCGGCATCCCGTCCGAGCCGCTGACGGCGGGCGGCAATGGCTATGCCATCACCCGCAGCTATTACACGCTGACCGGCGAGGCGGCCACGCTGGAGGGGGT
>NZ_JAEULU010000026.1 GCF_016792925.1 Gemmobacter sp. | reverse complement strand
GACGGGCGCTATTTCAACGACCGCGCGGCGCAGACCATCCTGAAGATGGCGGCGGCCAATGGGGCGGCCAAGGTGATCGTGGGGCAGAACGCTGTTCTGTCAACTCCGGCTGCCAGCCATTTGATCCGGCTGAATAAAACCGATGGTGGCATCATCATGTCGGCCAGCCATAACCCCGGCGGCCCCGAGGAGGATTTCGGGGTCAAGTTCAACATGCCCAATGGCGGCCCGGCCCCCGAGGCGGTGACTGAGGCGATGTATCAGCGCACGACCGAGCTGACCGAATACCGCATCTCGGATGCACCAGATATTGATCTGGGCCGCATCGGTGCCACCACGCTGGATGGTATGGCGGTAGAGGTCGTGGATAGCGTCACCGATTACGCCGCACTGATGGAAACCCTGTTCGATTTCCCGGCGATCCGCGCGATGTTTGCGGGCGGCTTTACCATGCGCTTTGATGCAATGTGCGCTGTAACCGGCCCATATGCCACGGAAATTCTGGAAAACCGGCTGGGCGCGGCCAAGGGCACCGTGACCCATGGCACCCCCTTGCCAGATTTCGGCGGCATGCACCCGGACCCGAATCCGACCTGGGCGCATGAGCTGATGGACGAGATGATGGGGCCGGATGCCCCCGATTTCGGCGCGGCCTCCGATGGCGATGGCGACCGAAATATGGTGGTGGGGCGCGGCGTCTATGTCTCGCCCTCTGACAGCCTCGCCGTGCTGGCCGCCAATGCGCATCTGGCGCCGGGCTATGCCCGCGGTCTGGCAGGCGTCGCGCGCTCCATGCCCACTTCGGCGGCGGCGGATCGGGTGGCCGATGCGCTTGGCATTGGCAAGTTTGAAACGCCGACCGGCTGGAAGTTCTTCGGCAATCTGCTGGATGCCGGCAAGGCTACGCTTTGCGGCGAGGAATCCTTTGGCACCGGATCGGACCATGTGCGCGAGAAGGACGGGCTTTGGGCCGTGCTGCTTTGGCTGAACATTCTGGCGGTGCGACAGCAATCCGTCGCCGCGATCATGGCCGAGCATTTCTCAAGATATGGCCGTAACTACTACAGCCGCCACGATTTTGAGGCGATTGCCTCTGATCGCGCCGATGCCATGATGGCCGCCCTGCGCGGCAGCCTTGCCAGCCTTGCAGGCCAACAGCTTGAAGGCATGACCATTCAGGGCGCCGATGATTTCGCCTATACCGATCCGGTCGATGGCTCGGTCTCGGCCAAGCAAGGCGTGCGCATCCTGTTCACCGATGGCTCGCGCATCGTCATGCGCCTGTCGGGCACCGGCACCGAGGGCGCCACGCTGCGCGTCTATCTGGAGCGGTTCACGCCCGGCCCGGAGGGGCTGGATCACGACCCGCAACAGGCGCTGGCGCCGGTGATCCGTGCCGCCCATGCGCTTGCCCGCATCGCCGAGTTCACCGGCCGCACCGAGCCCAACGTCATCACCTGACCAAAAGCGGGGGCAGGCAACTGCTTGCCCCCGGCTCGCCCCCCGGTCTAGACTGCGGCAAACAGGGAGGGGAGGCCCGTTTGACCGCATCGTTCAACCGCGTGCTGATCGTGGACGATCATCCGCTATTTTGTGACGCGCTCAGCCTCACGCTGCGCGCGCGCGCGGGTGTGGCGCAGGTCGAGGTCGCGGGCCGTCTGGAAACCGCCTTGCAACGGCTGGAGCTGACGCCCGCGCCGGACCTGATCCTGTTCGACCTGAACCTGCCCGATGTCACCGGCATTGACGGGCTGATCCGGCTGCGGGCGGCGGCGGCGGATATTCCGGTGCTGGTGGTCTCGTCGCTGGCCGATGACCGGGTGATTGCGGCGGCGCTGGCAACGGGGGCGCGCGGCTTTCTGCCCAAACACGCGCCGCGCGAAGATTTCACCGCCGCCCTTGCCGCGCTGGCGGCGGGCGAGGATTGGCTGCCCGAGGGCTTTGTCGCCCCCGATACCGCCCCGCCCGAGGCGCTGGACCGGCTTGCCGCGCTCACCCGTCAGCAGGCGCGCATCCTGCAACTGCTCTGTGCCGGGCGGCTGAACAAGCAGATCGCCTTTGACCTCTCGATTTCGGAGGCGACGGTGAAGGCCCATGTGACCGCCATCCTGCGCAAACTGGGCGTGCAAAGCCGCACGCAGGCCGTGCTGCTGGCGCGCGGCGCGCGGTTCGAGGTGCTGATGCCGGATACCGGCGCATGATCGCCCGCGCCTGGGTGCCGCTGGCCGAGGCCGCCACTTTGGCCGCGGCGCTTGGCCCCGGCCCCTTCGCCGCCGTGTTGGTCTTTGCCGCACCCGAGGCCGATCTTTCGGCGCTAGCCCGGCTGGACCTTGGCGGGCCGCTCATTGGCTGCACCACGGCGGGCGAGCTGGCACCGGGCGGCTATGCCGAGGGCGGCATTCTGGCCATGGGCCTGCCCGCCCGCGATTTCGAGGCCGAGATCCTCGCGATTGACGATCTGGGCCGCATCGACCGCGAGGCCCTGATCGGCGATCTGGTGCGCGCCCGCGCGGCGCTCACCGCGCGCCAACCCGATTGGCCGTCCGAATTTGCCTTTCTGATGGTGGACGGCCTGTCTGTGCGCGAGGATGAGCTGGCCGCAGCCCTTTCGGCGGGCCTCGGGCCGGTGCCGCTGTTCGGGGGCTCGGCCGCCGATGGCACGCGCTTTCTGGCGGCGCATGTGCTGCAAGGCGGGCGGGTGGCGCGCGATGCCGCCGTGCTGCTGCTGGTGCGGGCGCGGGGGCGGGTGCGGGTGTTCAGCCTTGACCATCTGCGCCCCACCGGCCTGCGCATGGTGGTGACCGAGGCCGACCCGGCCCGCCGCATCGTGCGCCGCATCAATGCCGAACCCGCAGCGCCCGAATATGCGCGCCTGTTGGGCAAAGACCCGGGCCAGCTGGACAGTTTCACCTTTGCCGCCCATCCCGTTGCCGTGCGGCTGGGCGGGCGCCATCATGTGCGTGCCATCCGCGAGGTGAAGGCGAATGGCGATCTGGTGTTCTTTTCCGCGATTGACGAGGGGCTGGTGCTGAGCCTTGCGGAACCCATGGATATGGTGGCGCATCTCTCGGCCGAGCTGGAGGGCTTGGGCGGACCCGCCGCCATCCTGGCCTGCGATTGCATCCTGCGCCGGATGGAGGCGCAGGAAAAGCAGCTGACCCCGGCCATTTCGGCCCTGCTGCGCCGGCATGGCGTGGTGGGCTTTTCCACCTATGGTGAACAGTTGAACGGGCTGCATGTGAACCAGACCATGACCGGTGTGGCCTTCTATCCCGCCGAGGCACCGCTGGGCGGAGGGGCCGCATGAGCGAGGCGCTGCTGAACCCCGCTGACAGTCTGGAGCGTCAGCGCGACAAGCTGCTGATCATCGCGGGGGCCTTGATGCGCCGGGTGGAGGCCGCGACCGATGACGCGGGCGCCGCCTATGCCCAATTCCAGCGCGCGGCGCTGCTGGAGGATGAGGTGCGCGACCGCACGCGCGATCTTCAGGCGGCGTTGCAGGCGCTCAATGACAGCAATGCCCGGCTGGAACAGGCCACCCGCGCCGCCGAGGCCGCGCGCCGCGCGCTGGCCGATGCGATTGGCGCGGTGGAAGAAGGCTTTGCCCTGTTTGGCCCGGATGAGGCGCTGATCCTGTGCAACCCGCGCTTTTGCGCTGCCTTTGCCGATGTGCAGCCGCATCTGCGCCCCGGCCTCCGCTTTGCCGATTACATTGATCGCGTCAGTCGATCAGCCTATCTGGCGCTGCCCGAGGGCGAGACCCCGGCGCAATGGGCCGCCGCCCGCAGCGCCCGGCATGGGGCGGTGCAGGCGGTCTTCAACGTGGGTCTGGTGCGGGATCGCTGGGTGCAGGTCTCGGAGCGCCGCATGGTGAACGGGGCCACGGTGATCCTGCAAACCGACGTGACCGAGGCCATCCGGTCCGAGCGGCAAAGCGCGCAGGACGAGGCCCGCGCCGAGGCGATGGCGGAGGCCGGGCGCATTAACACCGCGCGGGCGCGTTTTGTCGCTGCCGCCTCGCATGACCTGCTGCAACCGCTGGCGGCGGCGCGGCTGTTCATCGGCGCGGCCAGCGATGGCGGGCCGGAGGGGCCGGAGGCGCTTTTGAAGGCGCAGAATGCCTTGGGTCAGGTGGAGGGTATCCTCAGTCAATTGCTGGATATTTCGCGGCTGGAGACCGGGCGCATGGCGGTGCAGCCGGGGCCTTTGCGGCTGGAACAGGTGCTGGCGCCCTTGCGCGACGAGTTCGGTGTGATCGCCGCCGCCAGGGGCCTGCGCTTCACGCTGCGGCCCTGTTCCGCCACGGTGATCAGCGACCCGCAATGGCTGCGCCGCATCCTGCAAAACCTGATCGGCAATGCGCTGCGCTATACCCGCAAGGGGCGCGTGCTGGTGGGGGCGCGCATCCTGCCCGGCGCCCTGCGGATCGAGGTGCATGACACCGGCCCCGGCATTGCCGAGGCCGACCGCGCCGCCATCTTTGCCGAATTACACCGGCTGGACGCGCCTGCCTCTGCCGCCGAGGGCATGGGGCTGGGGCTGGCGATCGTCGAACGCGCCGCAGGGGCGCTTGGGCATGGCCTGGGCCTGCGCTCCACGCCGGGGCGGGGCAGTTGCTTCAGCGTGACGCTGCCGCTCAGCCCCGCCAAGCCCACTGGCACGGGGCCAAAGCTCAGCCCCGGCCGCCCTGTTCCAGATAGACCGCGCAGCCGGTGAGGGCGGCGTAATCGTCTTCGATGATGGTGACCGCGAAATTCGCCATGAAGCCGGCAAAGCGGCCCTTGTCGCGGAAGGCGCCGGCGAAATCGAAGCGGGTGAAAAACGGCTGGAAGGCCCGCGCCACACCGCCAATCAGGAAGATGCCGCCGAAGGGCAGGTGGGTCAGCGCCAGATTGCCCAGCTCTGCCCCCATCAGCCGCACATACAGCCGCCCGGTTTCTTCGGCCAGCGGCTCGCCCGCCGCCATGTCGGCCATGATGTCCGAAGCAGTCTTTTCGCCCGGCTGGCCGCTTTCGCTGCGGATGAAGGCATAAAGCCGCTCCAGCCCGCGCCCGGCCAGCACATCCTCCACCCCCGGAAAGCCATGCGCGGTTTCCACAAAGCGCGCCAGCCGCAGATCGGCCTCGGTGCGGATCGGCATGTTGATATGGCCGCATTCCGAGGCCGCCACGATCCGGCCCCAGGGCGTCTCATGCACCGGCGCCGCATTGAAGCCGGTGCCAGCCCCCACCACCAGCTTGGCAGCGTGATCCTGCGCCGGGCCTTCGATCACCGGCGCCAGATTTTCGGCCGCGATATGGCCAAGCGCATGGCCCTGCGCCTGCAAGTCATTGAGGATCGCCACTTTCTCCGCCCCGGTGGCGCGGGTCAGCGCGGCATTGTCGATGGTCCAATCCAGATTGGTCATCGAGGCCACGCCATCGCGCACCGGCCCGGCAATCGCCACGCAGGTTCCGGCGCAATCGGCCACGCCCGCCTCATCCAGATACAGCCGCAGGATGGTTTCCAGCCCCGGATGATCGGCATTGCGAAAGCGCCGGATGCTGTCTGGCCGCACCACCTTGCCATCGGCCAGCGCCACGCGCGTATTGGTGCCGCCAATATCGGCCACGAGAGAGAGGGGCGTTCCCATCGGTTTCCTCCGGTTGGGGGCAGCCGGGCCAGAGCCGCCAATCTTCAGTTCAGTTGCGCGCCAAGGCGCGTTTCAGCGCGTGATAAGACGGTTTCGGCGTTCTTTCCAGCGTTTCATAATTCACATGCACAAGACCGAAGCGTTTCTGATAGCCCTCGGCCCATTCGTAATTGTCCAGAAGCGACCAGTAGAAAAAGCCCTTGAGGTTCACGCCCTCGGCAATGGCTGCCTGCGCCGCCGCGAAATGGCGCGCGATGAAATCGCTGCGGATCGCGTCGTCGCTGCCGGCCGCATCGTCATTCGCCATGCCGTTTTCGGTGATATAGATCGGCAGGCCCCGGGTATAGTCGCGCTCGATCCGGGTCAGGAACCCCTTGAGGCCCTCGGGGTAGATCTCCCAGCCCATCTGGGTCTTTTCCAGCGGCCCCGGCACGTCACGGTCATGCGGCCAGGCCTTTGCAGGGTCATGGGCGTGGATGTGGCGGGTGTAGTAATTCACCCCCAGCCAGTCGATCGGCTGGCTGATCCGCGCCATGTCATCCTGCCAACCTGCGGGCAGATGAGGCTCAAGCCCCTCCAGCACCTCGGCGGGATAGGCGCCGCGGAAAATGCCCTCGGTGAACCAGCGGTTGAAGATGGCATCCTGCACCGCCGCCGCCTGCACATCCTTCGGATCGTCGCTGGCCGGGGTGGCGTGGTCGAAATTCAGCACGATGCCCAGATTTTTCTGCCCCATGGCGCGCATCCGCTCCACCGCCACACCATGCGCCAGCAGGATATGGTGCATGGCGCGGGCCGCCGCGCGGATGTCGCGCAGGCCCGGCGCATGGGCGCCCAGAAAATGCGACAGCCAGGCCACGCACCAGGGCTCGTTCACCGTCGCCACCGTTTCCACCCGGTCGCCGATCCGCGCCAGCAGGGTTTCGGTGTAATCGCCAAAGCGCAGCGCCGTGTCGCGGTTTATCCAGCCGCCCTGATCGGCCAGCGCCGAGGGCAGATCCCAGTGATACAGCGTCAGGAAGGGCCGCAGACCCCGCGCGCCCATCCCGTCAACCAGCCGCTCATAGAAATCCAGCCCCTCGGGGTTCACCGTCACCCCGTCGGGCATCACCCGCGCCCAGCTGGCGGAAAAGCGATAGGCGTCAAAGCCCGCCTCGCGCAGCAGGTCCAGATCGGCGGGCCAGCGGTTGTAATGGTCGCAGGCGATGCTGCCACCCTCGGCGCGCTTCACATTGCCCGGCGTGGCCGAGAAGGTGTCCCAATGGGTCGAGCCGCAGCCGCCAAAGGCGGTGCCTTCGATCTGATAGGCGGCGGTGGCGGCCCCGAACAGGAAACCTTCGGGAAAACTGGCACGGGACGGGATCATGGTTGACCTGTGGCTGAGAGGGGAAACGGATCAATGCGGGCAGGGGCCGGTGGATTGGCCGATGATCAGCTCGGCCTCCAGCAGCATTTCGCAGGGGCTGGCCAGACGGCCGGTGATCAGGCCGATCAGCATATCCGCCGCCTGCCGCCCGGCCTCGCGCACCGAGGAGCGCGTGGCGGTGAAAATCGGCAGGTCATCGCCATTGCGCATATAGCTCAGCTCGTCATCATGGATGATGACCGAGACATCGCGCCCCATGCGCAGGCCGCGTTCCTCGATGGCGCGGCGCAGGCCAAGGCCCATGATCATGGAGGAGGCGATGATCGCCGTGGGCCGTTGCGGCAGCGCCAGCATGGCAAGCCCGACGCGATAGCCGGCGGATTCGGTCATTTCCTCGCTGACCATGATCGCGGGATCGGGCGTCAGCCCCCGCGCTGCCAGCGCTTCCTCAAAGCCCTTGCGGCGGCGGATCGCGAAATCCATGAACTCCAGACCATTCATCAGGCCAATGCGGCGATGGCCGAGATCCAGCAGGAATTCGGTGGCGCGCTGAAAGGCGCGGCGGTTGTTCACATCCACCCAGCTATAGGGATGCGCCGCCCCGGTGGCGCGACCATGCACCACGAAGGGGATCTGCATTTCCGTCAGCAGGGCGATGCGCGGATCATTCATGCGCGGCGCATGCACGATCACCCCATCCACCGTGCCGCGCGATTTCAGCTCGCGATAGGCGCGTTCCTCGCTGTCATCGGGCACCACCGACAACAGCATGTCATAGCCGTTGCGCGAATAAACCTCGCCCGCCCCGGCGATGAAGTCGGCAAAGACCGGGTTCACGATCTCGTGCCGGGTGGCGACGGGGATGACATGGCCCATCGCCATGGCACGGCCGGTCGCCAGCCGGATGGCCCGGGTGTTCGGCTTGTAATTGTATCGCTTTGCCGCCGCCGCGACCCGTTCGCGCGTTGCCTCATTGACCTCGGGATAGCCGTTCAGCGCCCGGCTGACCGTGGTGGGCGACAGGTCGAGTTTGCGGGCAAGCTCCTTGAGATTCATCTGTTCCGGCAGCCAAAGCGTTTCAAATCAGGCGCGACTGTAGCGGGTGCCCCCCGTCAGGTCAAAGCGGAAAGCAGGGTTTGCAGCACAGGCTTGCTGCTTTCTGCATTGGCAAAAACAACTGTTTGGCGCCGAACCGCGCGCAGAGATTTGTTGACTTGAGGCCAGTGCGCCGCATAGTGAAGCCATTCAAAGCGGTTTGAATGTGATTCCCGCTTTGGCCGCGCAGGTCTGATCTGCGCCGGGGCAGAACCTTAGGGAGGAAGATGATGCCAAAGAAACTTCTCGCCACCGTGGCGGCGCTGGCGCTCGCATCGGGCGGTGCTTTTGCGCAAGACCTGAAATTTCCGGTGGGTGAGGGCGCCTTCAACTGGGACAGCTACAAGGCCTTTGACGAAGCGACCAATCTCGACGGCCAGTCGATCACCATTTTCGGGCCGTGGCGCGGCGAGGATCAGGTGCTGGTTTCCTCGGTGCTGGCCTATTTCACCGCCGCCTCGGGCGTGACGGTGAATTACTCCTCGTCCGAGGGCTATGAGCAGCAGATCCAGGTGGACATCCAGGCCGGCAGCCCGCCCGACATCGCGATCCTGCCGCAGCCCGGCCTGATCGGCGAGTTGGCCGCCAAGGGCTATCTGACCCCGCTGGGCGATGAGACGAAGGCCTGGCTGGAAGAAAACTATGCCGCCGGGGCCGATTGGGCCAAACTGGGCATCTACAAGGGCAAGGATGGCGCCGAGGCGCTGTATGCCTTCCCCTACAAGGCCGATGTGAAGTCGCTGGTCTGGTATTCGCCCGACAACTTTGCTGATGCGGGCTATGAAATCCCGAAAACCATGGCCGAGCTGAAGGCGCTGACCGAACAGATCGTGGCCGATGGCGGCACGCCCTGGTGTATCGGTCTGGGGTCGGGGGGCGCGACCGGCTGGCCCGCGACCGATTGGGTCGAAGACCTGATGCTGCGCACCCAAAGCCCCGAGACCTATGACAAATGGGTCACCCATCAGATCCCCTTCAACGATCCCGCCGTGGTCGGCGCCATCGAGGAATTCGGCTGGTTCGCCAAGAATGACAAATTCGTGGCCGGGGGAGCCGCTGCTGTCGCCGCCACCGATTTCCGCGACAGCCCCAAGGGTCTCTTCTCCTCGCCGCCGCAATGCTACATGCACCGTCAGGCCTCCTTCATCCCGTCCTTCTTCCCCGAAGGCACCGTGGTGGGCGAGGATGCCGATTTCTTCTACTTCCCGGCGGATGACACCAAGGGCCTCGGCACCCCGCTGCTGGGGGCGGGCACGCTGGCCTTCATCACCAAGGACAGCGACGCCTCGCGCGCCTTCATCGAGTTCCTGAAAACCCCGATCGCGCATGAGATCTGGATGGCGCAAAGCGGCTTTGTCACCCCGTTCAAGGGCGCCAATACCGAGCTCTATGGCTCGGAGCCGCTGAAGAAACAGGGCGAGATGCTGCTGAATGCCACGACCTTCCGCTTTGACGGCTCGGACCTGATGCCGGGCGCCGTGGGTGCGGGCAGCTTCTGGACCGGCATGGTGGATTATGTCGGCGGCAAATCCGCCGCGGATGCCGCTGCCCAGATCGACGCCGCCTGGCCGAAATAAGCGCCTGAGACCACAGGCCGGGGGCGGCAATCGTCCCCGGCCTGCCACAAGACGCAGCCCGCGCTGCGACAAAGGGGGGAGAGGGGCATATGCATCCCGCAATTCAGGCCGTGCTGACCATCGTGATCGGGGTTGGCGGCTGTATCGGTTACTTCTATTTTTCGAACCTGCTGCTTGACAAGGTTCTGTTTCCGGCGCGCGGCGCCGATGCGGGGCGCAATATCAATCGCGCCAACATGATCCGGCCCTGGCTGTTCCTCGCGCCTGCGATGATCGCGCTTGGCCTCTATCTGGCCTATCCGGTGGTGGCGACCGCCTGGCTCTCGCTGCATGACAAGACCGGCGAGACCTTCGTGGGGCTGGCCAATTACGGCACCATGATGGGCGAGGCGAAATTCTGGGAATCCATGCGCTCCAATGCGCTGTGGCTGCTGTTCGTGCCAGCCGCCTCCACTGCTTTCGGCCTGCTGGCCGCGCAGCTGACCGACCGCATCTGGTGGGGCAATATCGCCAAATCCCTGATCTTCATGCCCATGGCGATTTCCTTCGTCGGTGCGGCCGTGATCTGGAAGCTGATCTATGACGTGCGCCCCGAAGGCACCGAGCAGATCGGGCTGCTGAATGCGATCTACCTGGCCCTGGGCGGCGACGCGCCGCAGCAATGGCTGCAAATTCCGTTCTGGAACAACTTCTTCCTGATGGCCGTGCTGATCTGGATTCAAACCGGCTTTGCCATGGTCATTCTGTCGGCCGCCCTGCGCGGCGTGCCCGAAGACACGATCGAGGCCGCGATTCTGGATGGCGCCAACCCGTTCCAGATCTTCTTCAAGATCAAGGTGCCGCAGATCATGGGCACGAT